>CALYTP010000136.1:0-4774 GCA_945486915.1 uncultured Clostridia bacterium
TACAGCTTCCGGAGCTTTTCCCGCTGCTTTTCCGCGGAGCTCCCTTCCAGCTTCCGGTAAACCGCCGCAGCCTCCAGTGTGTCCAGCTCCAGCGCCCGCAGATCACCCCTGGGCGGCTCCGCCTGCCCCAGAACCCGCTGCCAGACCTGCTGCTCTGTCCTCCGATCCATAGTCCACCTCCCAGCGTAATGCTTCACTATCAGTATAGTCGTTTCCCCGGAGAAATTGACAAAAAAGTTTTGGGAAGGGACTTCCTTTTTTCGTTCATATGTGCTATAATCATTTCGTACAACTATTCCCCGCCTGAATTTCCCCAAGGAGGAGCGCTTATGCCCAGAACCAGCAATAAAGCCCAGATGATTATGGATTATGTAAACCAGTTTATCCAGGAGAACGGCTATTCCCCCTCCGTCCGGGAAATCGGCGAGGCGGTGGGTCTGCGTTCGACGGCTTCCGTCAGCTACCATTTGCAGGCCCTCCAGGAGAAGGGGCTGCTGCAGTCCGCCGGCGTCAAGGGGCGCAAGCGGGCGCTGGTTACCGGTGTGCGTCCGGGACAGATTCCCGTTGTAGGCGTGGTCACCGCCGGCGTGCCCATTTTGGCGGTGGAGAATCAGGAGGGCACCATGCCCTGGAACGACCCCGGCTGCTTTGCGCTGCGGGTACGGGGCGACAGCATGATCAACGCCGGCATCCTCAGCGGCGACAAGGTGGTGGTCCGCCCCCAGCAGACCGCCGACGACGGCCAGATCGTGGTGGCCCGGATCGGCGACGAGGCCACGGTGAAGCGCCTGCGCAGAAGGCACGGCGAAATCTGGCTCCTGCCGGAAAACGAAAACTATCCCCCCATCGACGGCACCGACGCCGAAATCATCGGCATCGTCAAAGCCGTCGTCAGAGAGTATTAAGGACAATTGCCCAGCCATTGTAGGGTGTTCCATCTTAAAATTGTAATTTGGTGCGCTGGAAAACGGCAAACCGAACCGCGCGGGACACGCCAAAGGCTCCCTCTGGGAGGGAGCTGTCAGCCGAAGGCTGACTGAAGGAGAGAGCCCCGGGTTTTTAGATGCGGTAATATAAGAAGCGCTTGCGGTCAACCAACGCTCTCTCCCTCAGTCCGCTTCGCGGCCAGCTCCCTCTCAGAGGGAGCCTTGGTGCACGCCAAAAAGATGTCCATGTGATACGAAAAAAAGTTCTTGACAAATGGACACAATTGTTGTAGAGTAAGCGTATCTTAAATATGAAACCATTGACACGGAAGTAAAGCTGACAGCGCATCCACAGAGAGTTCTGCATAGCTGAGAGCAGAGCGAAAAGCGGATCAGCAAATGGGCCGTGGAGGGCAGTGGGAAAGGGCTTCGGCCTGAGTATCTTCTGACGCGTTGCCTGCGTTACAGGGCAACTGATGTGTTGGCATCAGGCTGAGGTGGTCGCGCAGGCGGCAAACAAGGTGGTACCGCAGAATATCCATTCTGTCCTTGTTCCCCATAGGGGGAGCAGGGATTTTTTTATTGCGCAGGAGGTAATGTTTATGACGCATCCAGGCAGACGATGGCGACGCGGATGACCTTTTTCCATCCCAAAAACCCATCCATCATCTTACATCTATCATAAAAGGAGTTATTATTATGAAAAAGCTCATCAGTCTGGCCATCGCCGTTATCATGGTTCTGTCCGTAATGTCCGTCGCCGCCTTTGCCGAAAACGAATCCTTCAAGATCGCCATCGTCCAGCAGCTGGATCACCCCTCCCTGGATGAGATCCGCACCGCCGTGGAAGCAGAGCTTGCCGCCATCGCCGAGGAAAAGGGCATGACCATCGAGGTCAAGACCTTCAACGGCCAGAACGACGCCTCCCTGCTGAACCAGATCGGCGCACAGATCGTCGCCGATGAATACGACGCCGTCATTCCCATCGCCACCCTGGCCGCCACCACCATGGTCACCGCCACCGAGGATCTGGGCACCCCCATCATCTACGCCGCCATCTCCGATCCCGAGACCGCCGGCCTCACCGGCATCGAAAATGTCACCGGCACCTCCGACGCCCTGAACACCCCCTTCATCATGGACATGATCTTCGCCGTCCAGCCCGATGTCCAGACCGTGGGCCTGCTGTACTCCAACTCCGAGGCCAACTCCATCACCCCCATCGCCCAGGCCAAGGAATACCTGGACGCCAAGGGCATCGCCTATATTGAAAAGACCGGCAACACCACCGACGAGATCCTCACCGCCGCCTCCAGCCTGGTGGGCCGCTGCGACGTGGTCTTCACCCCCACCGACAACTCGGTCATGGCCACCGAGAGTGCCGTTGCGGAAATTCTGAACGAGGCCGGCATCGCCCACTACACCGGCGCTGACTCCTTCGTGGCCTGCGGCGCCTTCGCCACCTGCGGCGTCAACTACACCGAGCTGGGCACCTACACCGCCGACATGGCCATGGACATCCTGCTGGGCGGCGAGGTTCCCGAGTATCACGTCATGGACGGCGGCATCATCACCGTCAACACCGAAACCGCCGAGGTTCTGGGCATCGACTACGCCGTCTTCTCCGACATGGCCAACACCGTCGTCGAAGTCACCACCTCCGAAGAGTAAGTTTCTTCGTTCTCCTCCTAAAATGCCTCCCGCTCGCTGCACAAAATGTGCAGCGAGCGATGGCATCTTCGTATTTATTCCGCACCCCCGTAGGGGAGGATATCATCCTCCCGCGCAGTGTAAGCCCTCAAAAGGCAATCACGTTGGGCGAATTCGTACCTATGTCCAACATTTACCCATTCAACCAAACACGCAGTTATCCCACGTGGCGGGAGGCTGATAGCCTCCCCTACAGTGACCTGAGCAAAAATCTGCCCGCCAAATGACAATTATCCGTTCTCTGCGTTCACCCGGCAACAATTCAAAAAAGGAGACCATTCCCATGCTATCATCCCGTGAAATCCTCACCGCGCTGGAAACCGGCTGCATTTACGCTCTGGTGGCGCTGGCGCTGTTTCTCAGCTTCCGCATTCTGAACATCGCCGATATGACCACCAACGGCGCCTTCACCCTGGGCGCAGCCGTGGCAGCCACATTGGCCCTCCGGGGCCACCCCTTCCTGGCCTTCCCGGCGGCCATGCTGTCAGGCGCGGCAGCGGGCTTCATCACCGCCGCGCTGCAGACCAAATTCTCTATCCCCTCGATCCTGGCAGGCATCATCACGGACACGGGACTGTACACCGTGAATCTGGCGGTGATGGGCTTCTCCTCCAACGTCAGCCTGGTGAAGAAAACCGAGACCATTTTCACCATGCTCAAGCCCTATCTGGGAACCTACTACCGCCTGATCCCCTCCGCCGTCATCACCCTGGCCATGGTGGGCTTCATTATCCTCTTCCTGAATACCCGGCTGGGTCTTTCCATCCGGGCCACCGGCGACAATCCGGACATGGTCCGCGCCAGCTCCATCAACACCTCCTACACCATCACCATTGGCCTGTGCATCGCCAATGCCTGCACCTCCCTGTCCGGCGCGGTGCTGGCCCAGTACCAGAAGACCGCCGACATCAACCTGGGCAGCGGCATGGTCATCATCGGCCTGGCCTCCCTTATCATCGGGCAGACCCTGCTGCCCAAGGGCAAAATCTGGCTGGAGGCGCTGAGCGTTGTGGTGGGCTCCGTGGTCTACCGCTTCATCATGGCCTTCGCCATGCGGATGGATCTGCCCAGCGAGTGCCTGAAGCTGATCTCCGCCATCATCGTGGCTCTGGCCATCGGCCTGCCCGCCATCAAAGTGCGCAAAGGAGGCAAGGCAAAATGCTGAAGCTCAACGGGATTTCCAAAACCTTCGCCCCCGGCACCCCCAACGAAAAGCGGGCGCTGAGCGGCCTGAACCTGTACCTGGCCCCCGGGGATTTCGTCACCATCCTCGGCTCCAACGGCGCAGGCAAATCCACCATGTTCAATGCCATCGCAGGCACCTTCAAGCCGGACTCCGGCAGCATCGTCCTGGACGGCAGGGACATCACGAACCTGCCGGACTACAAGCGCAGCAAATTCATCGGCCGGATGTTCCAGGACCCCCTGAAGGGCACCGCCCCCAACATGACCATCGAGGAAAACCTGGCCCTGGCCTACCTCCGGGCATCCCACGCCCGCTCCCCCTTCTCCATGATCTCCAAAGTGGAACGCCGGGAGTTCCGGGACCGGCTGAGCCAGCTGGGTCTGGGCCTGGAGGATCGGATGAACACCGTGGTGGGTCTGCTCTCCGGCGGCCAGCGGCAGGCATTGACGCTGCTCATGGCAACGCTGGTGACCCCCAAGCTGCTGCTTCTGGATGAACACACCGCCGCCCTGGACCCCGCCACCGCCGAAAAGGTGCTGGAGCTGACAAAATCCATCGTGGCCGAGAACCACATCACCTGCCTGATGATCACCCACAACGTCCCCTCCGCCCTCCAGCTGGGCAACCGCACCATCATGATGAAGGACGGCGCCATCGTCATGGAGCTGTCGGGTGAGCGCCGGGCCACCATCACCACCGACGAGCTCCTGGAGGCCTTCCACCGCCAAGGCATGGAAAACGACAGAATTCTGTTCAGTACTGCGGAAAACTGATGCTGAGAGGGAAAAGGGAAGAGTTGAGAGTGAAGAGTTGAGAGTGAAGATTCCGATAAATTCGCATATTCCGGATTGTGCATATCGGCTTTGCTCAGCAGGACGAAAAATTGTAGTTTGGCGAGCAATGGTGCACGGAGCTGGTGTGTTACGGAGCGAAGCGACCTTGGCTCTCCCTT
>CALYTP010000137.1:0-4691 GCA_945486915.1 uncultured Clostridia bacterium
GCCAAGGTGCAGGCCATGCTGCGGCGGGCCTACGACTTCGCCGGTACCGCCCATCTGCTCTCCTGCGGCGGCGCGGTGCTGAATGTGTCCGACGGGACTTTGACGGCGGGCGGAGAGAAGGTGGAGCTGACCCGGAACGAATTCAAAATCTTACAGCTCCTGCTGGAGCACCGGGGCGAGATCGTCAGCCGGGAGGCCATCATGACCCGGCTGTGGGAGTCCGACAGCTTTGTGGACGAGAACACCCTGACGGTAAATGTGACCCGGCTGCGGAAGAAGCTGGAGAGCGCGGGACTGACGGATTTCATCCGCACCCGGAAGGGCGCGGGCTATCTGGTGGAGGGCTGAGGATGCTGCTGGCTTACCTGAAACGCCAATATAAGCTGCTGTTGCTGCTGGCGGGAGCCGTCTGCATATTCGCGGCGGTGTTTGCCCTGTACGACCTGCCCCTGGAGGCGGTGGTCTATGCCGGGGTACTGTGTCTTGTACTGGGGCTGGTGCTCTTTGCGGTGGGATACAGCCGCTTTCTTCGGCGGCATCGGGAGCTGCGGCAGCTTTTGCGGCAGGCAGGGGAAAAGGCCCTGCCCCTGCCGCCCGCCCGGGGCCTGCTGGAGGAGGACTATCAGGCGTTGCTGCGGGCGGTCTGCCAGGACCGGGCCCGGCTGGCTGCAGAGAACGAGAACCGCCTCCGGGAGCTGACGGACTACTACTCCCTCTGGGCCCACCAGATCAAAACGCCCATCGCCGCCATGGACCTGCTGCTGCAGGAGGATGATTCCCCCCACCGGGGCGAGTTGGAAACAGAGCTGCTGAAGATCAGGCAGTATGTGGAGATGGTGCTCTCCTATCTGCGGCTGGATAGCGATTCCACAGACTACGTCCTGCGGGAGTATCCGCTGGATGACATCCTGCGGCAGGCGGTGCGGAAGTTTGCCAAGATGTTCATTTTAAAAAAAATCACGCTGGATTTTCGGGAGACCGGAAAGACCGTGCTGACGGACGAGAAGTGGCTGCTGTTCGTGGTGGAGCAGGTGCTCTCCAACGCCCTGAAATACACCCCGGCCGGCGGCACCATCCGCATCTACGGGGACGGCGCCACGGTGGTCATCGCCGACAACGGCATCGGCATCCGGGAGGAGGATCAGGCCCGGGTGTTTGAAAAGGGCTTCACCGGGTACAATGGCCGGGCGGACAAGAAATCCACGGGGATCGGACTGTACCTCTGCCGGCAGGTCATGGATCGGCTGAACCACGCCATCTCCCTCACCTCACGGCCCGGTCAGGGGACGCTGGTGCGGCTGGATCTGGGCCGGGAGAGCCGCATGGTGGAGTAACCTTACAAAAGTGTAAGAAACGGAGCCGGACTGTAAGCCAAATCGATGGCGGACAGTCCGGCTTGTTTGGTAACATGATGGCAAGCTGAAAGAGGAGGAACCTTTATGCCATTATTGGAAGTACAGCACCTGCAGAAGGTCTACACCAGCCGCTTCGGTGGCAGTCAGGTGGAGGCGCTGCAGAACGTGAATTTCTCCGTGGAGCCGGGGGAGTATGTGGCCATCATGGGCGAGTCCGGCTCCGGCAAGACCACCCTGCTGAATATCCTGGCGGCGCTGGACCGGCCCACCGCCGGAGAGGTGTTTTTGAACGGCAAGGCCTTGTCCGATGTCCGGGAACGGGACCTGGCGGCTTTCCGCCGCTCCCATCTGGGCTTCGTGTTTCAGGACTTCAACCTGCTGGACACTTTCTCTTTGCGGGACAACATCTTCCTGCCCCTGGTGCTGGCGGGGCGGCCCTATGAGGAAATGGAGCGAAAGCTGAAGCCTCTGGCGGAGCAGCTGGGGATTGCCGACATCCTGAGCAAGTACCCCTACGAGGTCTCCGGCGGACAGAAGCAGCGGGCCGCGGCAGCCCGGGCGCTCATCACCGACCCCCAGATCGTCCTGGCGGATGAGCCCACCGGCGCCCTGGACTCCCGGTCCTCCGACAATCTGCTGGAGCTGTTCGGCGAGATCAACAAGGGCGGGCAGACCATTCTGATGGTGACCCACTCCGTGAAGGCCGCCAGCCACGCGGGGCGGGTGCTGTTCCTGCGGGACGGCAGGGTGTATCACCAGCTCTACCGGGGCAGCGAGAGCCGGGAGGCCCAGTTCCGCCGCATCTCCGACACGTTGACGGTTCTGACCCAAGGCGGTGAGAACCATGGGTAAGCGCAGCTTCTTTCCCCGGCTGGCGCTGGTGAACCTGCTCCGCAACAGCCGGTATTACGGCCCATATCTGCTCTCCTGCGGTGCTCTGGCCGCCATGTATTACATCCTGCGGTTCCTGACCTGGAACGAGGTCATCCAAACGGTGCGGGGCGCCGCCTACCTGCAAACGATGATGTTCATCGGCTGCTTTGTGGTGGCGCTGTTTTCGACGGTGCTACTGCTGTATGCCAACAGCTTTGTGATGAAGCGGCGGCAGAAGGAGCTGGGGCTCTACAACATTCTGGGCCTGGAAAAGCGCCACATCGCGGCCCTGTGCATCTGGGAAACGCTGCTGTGCGCCGCTGCCGTGATCCCCGGCGGCATCGCGGCGGGCATCCTGCTCAGCAAGCTGATTTTGCTGCTGCTTTTGAAGCTGGTGCAGATCCCGGTGCAGTTCGGCTTTTCCGTCAGCGTCAGGGGCATGGGAGAGACGGCGGGGCTGCTGGGCGCGCTGTTCCTGCTGGCGCTGCTGTGGAACCTGCTGCGTCTGGGGCGGTCCCGGCCCATTGAGCTGCTCCACAGCGACAGCGCCGGAGAGCGGGAGCCGAAGACGAAGCGGCTGCTGGCGCTCCTGGGACTGGCGGCGCTGCTGGGCGGCTATGCCATCGCCGTCACCACCCGGAACCCGGTGGACGCCCTGATGCTGTTCTTCGTGGCGGTCATTCTGGTGATGATCGGCACCTACTGCCTGTTCACCGCCGGGTCCATCGCCCTGCTGAAGCGCCTGCGGGCCAACAAGGGCTTCTATTACCAGACCCGCCACTTCACCGCCGTCTCCGGCCTGCTGTACCGCATGAAGCAGAACGCCGTGGGCCTTGCCAACATCTGCATCCTGGCCTGCATGGTGCTGGTGACGGTATCCGGGACGCTGTGCCTCTACCTGGGGGCGCAAACATCCCTGGACAGCAAGTACCCCGATGATATTCTGGTGACGCAGACGCTGAAAGACGGCGTTGACCCCGCCGCCACGCTGGGCCTGGTGCAGCGAGCCGTGGCAGACGCGGGGCGGCAGGTGACAAACCTGCGCTATGAGACCTCCGCCTCCTTCCACGCCAGATACAGCGGCAATACGCTGCTGACGGACATGAGCCAGAGCGGCCTTCTGACGGAGGTCACGATCCTGACGGCGGAGGAGTACAGCCGCCTGACGGGGGAGACGGTCTCTCTGGAGGAAAACCAGGTGCTGTCCTATGTGGACGGCGATTTTCAGCTGCCGGAGACTTTCTTTTTGGCGTATGAGGAATCTCCCGTTCAGGTGAAAGCCCGGCTGGACAGCTTCCCCGCTGGGGACAGCGCCATCGTCACCAACGAGATCACGCTGGGTCTGGTGGCGGACGGTGCCCTGGCGGAGCGGCTCATGAACATGGACCTGGCCCGCCGGACCTTCCGCATCCATCTGAACAGCGACGGCACCGATGGCGAAAAGCTGGCCTGCGCCAAGGCCATCCTGGCAGTCTCCGATGGAAACTACGGCGTGGCCAGCCGCCAGGAGATGGCGGAGGAATTCTACGCCATGTACGGCGGCTTCCTGTTCCTGGGCATCTTCCTGGGGCTGCTGTTCCTGCTGGCCACGGTGCTCATCATCTACTACAAGCAGATCTCTGAGGGCTATGAGGATCAGCACCGCTACCAGATCATGCAGCAAGTAGGCATGAGCCGCAGGGAGGTGGGCTCCTCCATCCGGGGACAGATTCTGCTGGTGTTTTTCCTGCCCCTGCTGGCGGCAGGGCTGCATATTCTGGCGGCTTTCCCCATGCTCTGCCGCATTCTGGAGCTGTTCGGCCTGTACGACGTGGGCCTGTTCGCCCTCTGCACGGCGGGGACACTGGCAGTCTTTGCCGCGGTATACGCGCTGGTGTACGGTCTGACAGCCCGGACCTATGAGCGGATCGTAGGCGGTGCGGTGTAAGCAGCAGCCGTATGCGTTTTGCGGATAGAAATTCAAATCCACCTCATCGGTAACCATCCCGCCGGGGCTTGCCCCGGCGGGATTTGTTTACAAGAGAAAAGAACGGGAATATCGCAATGCTCCGAGTCAAAATTTGCGATGCAGTAAACAAAGAAAATCATAGATACAGAGGAACACAGTAAGTAACAATCCTCGTCCTGTTTGACACTGTGAGCCGCTGTGTGGTCACAGCGGGGGATGCGTGGCATCCGTACACCTTCAAGCCTCTTCTAAAGCGGCGTGGGCGTTTTGTGGGAGAAGTCCTGCTGCCGCTGAAAAATCCCTCGGAGCCATGATTCTGCCCACAATAGATGGAGTACCCCCTCTGCACCAGATAGTGGGGAATATATCAACAAGACGAAGGATAACAAAGAAAAGCGTGGATTTCCGTGAGCGGCGGGAAGAGACATCAGCCAGGACTGAGGGGCAGATTTAGGTCACTTTCCGAAGGTTTACGAGGGACGAAAGGAGCAGCAGGATAAAGAACAGGCGTCAAG
>CALYTP010000138.1:0-4680 GCA_945486915.1 uncultured Clostridia bacterium
CGGAGAAGCTGTACCCCCATCTGAGGGAGATCGACGAAACGGCGAACAGCCGTCTGGAGCAGATGATGCCGGGGCTGATGCAGTCGGCGGGGGTGACGGAAGCTCTGAAAGCCAGCGACCCCATGAAATGGGTGGGGCTGATGAACAGCCTGAAAGCCCAGGCCGAGGAAGTGATTCTGACGGAGCTGATCTACGCCTGACAGATGAACCTCCCATCCAGGGAGAACAGTTTTCCTTCTTCCCCACGGAAGCCCAGCAAATTGCATACATCGCCGAAGCGGAGAGTGCAGAAATCGCACCCTCCGCTTTTTCCATGCCCCAGGAGTATATTGACCAGTTTCTCCGCTATGGCAGCAACACGGAAAATCACCGCACACGGATTGCCATTGAATACGCCAAACAGCAGCCAATGGACTATCTGGTGGATTTTCTGGAAAAGACCTACCACGGCGGCTACGGCCTGCAATTTGGCACCACAAAGGTATGCACATGGTACGCCGAGGACGGTATGCACATCGCTTACGGTAGCACCGCCCGATATGCCAGGAATGTGCAGATTTTGTCCTGGGAGGATGTTTCTGTCCGAATTGGCGAGCTGCTGGAACAGGGGCAGTTTGCCACCAATGTGGAGCTGGCAGAGTGCGGAACCTTTGAAAAGCGCCAGCTTGCGGAGCAGCTTTGGTATATGTCCCACGACATGAGCGAAAAAGCCATTGAAGCCGGACATATGAGCATCGTCCGCTCCCTCCGGGGCGGTTTCCCGGAGGAAACGGAAAAGCTCATGGTTTTCCTGTCTGAGCCGGAATCCTATCAGGCGATTATGCGGCAGGTCTATGCCTTCCGGGATGCCTGCAATGCGGATAAGGGCATGATGCGGTTTCAGATGTATCACCCCAACAAGCTGATTCGTCCGCTGGAGGAATATACCCTTCCCCGGCGGGAATATGTCAGCGAGATGGCGGAGCTGCCAGCGGCAAAGGGCTTCATCACCGAGGACGAGATCAATGAGCATCTTACAGGCGGCAGCAATTTTTCCGGTAGCAAATCCAGAATCTACGCTTTCTACCAGACGCCCCACACCGCAAAGGAGAAGCTGGATTTTCTGAAAAATGAATACGGCATTGGCGGTGGAAATAACGCGCTTTCCCATAACTTTATGAGCCATGTCTGGACTGACAGCAAAGGCATTCGCTACGACAAGCCGAACTGTACCCGCATGGAACTGCCGTGGCCAAAGGTAGTCAAATACTACGATGCTCTGATGGAATCCGGGCGGTTTGCTCCCCCGGAGGAGCTGGAACAGCCGGTAATCGTTGAAGCTGCGCCCAGTGAACCCCCTCGCCAGGAGATTACACAATCAGACATTGATGAAGCCTTGCAGAAGTGGAATGGCAGCATCGACAGCAAACGCGCTGTGGTGCGTTACATGGAAGCCCACAGCCGGGAGCGAGACACCGCCGCATGGCTTGCCCGTGAGTATGGCGCAGATCCCGCCCAGCCCCTGCGGATTGCCGTTACCGGGGTTGACGGTGAAACGGTGCTGCCCTGGGCAAAGGTGCAGCGCCGGATTGCCCAGCTTATCAAGGCGGAAAAATTCTATACTGAGGAAGAATATGACCGTCTCGACGATATTGACCCCGCTGCCATCCGGGAACAGCTTGCGGAACACGGCATCGTAAACGGAGAGGTTGTGGATGCGGAAAAGCTGGACGCAGCCCCCATTGTCCGGCAGGCGGAAGCGGATGCGCAGCGGATTTCTGACGAGGAATTTGCCAGAGAACACCTGATTCCCGATGAATCCACCTTTGAAATAGAGGGCAGAACCTTCCTTGTTGACCGGGTGAATTTGGATTCCCGCTCCGTCAACTTTCAGGATATTACCTTTGCCAATTCCACCGGCTTTCCCATCTTCCGCACGGAACCCATTTCCTTTGTCAGAAGATATATTGAGCAGCAGGAAGCAGAACAGGAAATCCAGCCCGTTCAGCCGGAAATGTCCACCGAAACCGTGGCAGTTTACCCCGGTGAAAAGAATAACCTTCCCTATGACATTGTGGTGCAAACCCTCCGCACAGAGCAGCCGGAGCCGCCCCGCGATGCCCCCATCCCCAGCGCCGAAAACTTCCGCATTACGGACGAGGATTTGGGCATGGGTGGTGCCAAGGTCAAATTCCGCAGAAATATGGACGCCATTACTACCCTGAAAGCCATTGAATCCGAGAATAGACAGGCAACCCATGAGGAACAGGAGATTCTGTCCCGGTATGTGGGCTGGGGCGGTCTGCCGGATGCCTTTGATGACAGCAAATCCGGCTGGGCATCTGAGTATCAGGAGCTGAAAAACACCCTTACCCCAGCAGAATATGAAGCCGCCCGCGCGTCCACCCTCAACGCCCACTATACCAGCCCCACGGTTATCCGGGCAATCTATGAAGCAGTTGGAAATATGGGCTTTCAGACCGGCAATATTCTGGAGCCGTCCATGGGTGTCGGCAACTTCTTCGGTATGCTCCCGGAGCAGATGCAAAACAGCCGTCTATACGGTGTGGAGCTGGATTCCATCACCGGACGGATAGCTAAGCAGCTCTATCCCAAGGCGAATATCACCGTGGCAGGCTTTGAAACCACTGACCGCCGGGATTTCTTTGACCTTGCCGTGGGCAATGTCCCCTTTGGTCAGTACAAGGTCAATGACCCTGCCTACAACAAGCTGGGCTTCAATATCCACAACTACTTTTTCGCCAAAGCGCTGGATCAGGTACGCCCCGGCGGTGTGATTGCCTTTGTGACTAGCCGCTATACCCTGGATGCTAAGGATTCCACCGTGCGTCGGTATCTTGCCCAGAGAGCCGATCTGCTGGGTGCCATTCGGCTCCCCAACACCGCTTTCAAAGCCAACGCTGGCACGGAAGTGGTGTCGGACATTATCTTCCTGCAAAAGCGGGACCGTCCTATTGAGATTGAACCTGACTGGGTGCATCTGGGACAGACGGAGGACGGTTATGCCATCAACAGCTATTTCCTCGACCACCCGGAAATGGTTATGGGCAGGAATAGCTCCGAAAGCACCGCTCACGGCATGGATTACACCGTGGAACCCTTTGAAAACATCTCTCTTGCCAGCTCGCTCCATGAAGCGGTGCAGCATATCCAGGGCACCTATCAGGAAGCGGAACTGCCCGATCTGGGTGAAGGCGAAACCATTCAGAACACCCTCCCGGCTGACCCGGATGTGAAAAACTTCTCCTACACCCTTGTGGACGGCGAGGTTTACTTCCGGGAAAACAGCATTATGGTCAGACCCGATTTGAATGCTACCGCCAAAGAGCGTATCAAGGGTATGCTGGCGCTTAGCACCTGCGTCCATGAACTGATCGACCTCCAGATGCAGGAATCCACCCCGGATTCTGCCATTCAGGAAAAGCAGGCGGAGTTGAACCGGCTCTATGACAGCTTCACGGAAAAGTATGGGCTTATCAACAGCCGGGGCAACAAGCTGGCATTCTCCGACGATTCCTCCTATTTCCTCCTGTGCGCTCTGGAAGTCATGGACGATGACGGCAACTTCCAGCGCAAGGCGGATATGTTCACCAAACGCACCATCCAGCCCCATCGGGTTGTCACCTCCGTAGATACTGCCAGTGAAGCCCTGACAATCTCCATTGCGGAGCGGGCCTGCGTGGATCTGGGGTTCATGTCCTCTCTGTCCGGGAAGCCCGTCGAGGAACTGACCGCCGATCTCCGGGGCGTTATCTTCCATGATCCCACGCTGGGGCCTTTGGAAGATCACGCTGGCTGGGTAACGGCGGACGAGTATCTGTCCGGCAATGTGCGGCAGAAGCTCCGGCAGGCGGAAGCGGCTGCGGCGGAGAATCCTGCCTATCAGGTCAATGTGGAAGCGCTGCGGGCGGCACAGCCCAAGGATTTGGATGCTTCGGAAATCGAGGTGCGTCTGGGCGCAACCTGGATTGACAAGTCCTACATCAAGCAGTTCATGTTTGAAACCTTCGACACGCCCCGCTATCTGCGCTATTCCATGGATGTACAGTATTCTCCCTATACCGCCGCATGGAGCATCAGCAACAAAACCCGGATTTCCTACAATGATGTTGCCGCGTGGAACACCTACGGCACGGATTGTGTCAGTGCCTATGAAATTCTGGAAGATTCCCTGAATCTCCGGGATGTCCAGGTGTTTGACACCATTGAGGACGCGGACGGAAAGAAAAAGCGGGTGCTGAACGCCAAGGAAACCACGCTGGCGGCGCAGAAACAGCAGCTCATCCGGGATGCGTTCAAGGACTGGATTTGGGCAGAACCTAACCGCCGTCAGGCGCTGGTCCGGCAGTACAACGAGGAAATGAACAGCATCCGTCCACGGGAATACGATGGCAGTCACATTGTCTTTGCGGGCATGAACCCGGAAATCACCCTCCGGGAACACCAGCGCAACGCCATTGCCCATGTCCTTTACGGCGGCAACACATTGCTTGCCCACGAGGTTGGTGCGGGCAAAACCTTTGAAATGGTTGCCGCCGCCATGGAGAGCAAGCGGCTGGGCCTGTGTCAGAAGTCCATTTTTGTGGTGCCCAACCACTTAACAGAACAGTGGGCATCGGAATTTCTGCGGCTGTACCCCTCCGCCAATATCCTTGTGACCAAGCAGCGGGACTTTGAAAC
>CALYTP010000139.1:0-4669 GCA_945486915.1 uncultured Clostridia bacterium
GTGCACGCTGTTCGTTACCCGGTTCCATGCAACGCACAGACAAATTACAATTCGCTGAGTTGACCCGAAAATGCACAAAAAAGCAGCAGGCCCGAAAGGTCTGCTGCTTCTTCTTTATTTGGAGTTCTGAACCGCGTGGACGATGATGTCGGCGCACTGTTCCAGTCCCAGGGTGCCGGTATTGAGGCAGAGGTCGTAATTCTGTGCCACGCCCCAGTTTCTGCCGGTGTAGTGCTGGTAGTTGAGCCTGCGGCGCTTATCCCGCTCCGCCAGTTCCGCCTCCGGGTTGCGGTCGGATGCGCCGTAAAGCTGGACAATCCGGGAAGCCCGGAAGGGGATATCGGCGTGCAGATACACGTGGAGCACATCGGCTCTGTCTTTGAGGATGTAGTCGGCATTTCGTCCCACGATGACGCAGGGGCCGTTGTCTGCCAGCTGCAGGATCACATCGCACTGCACGTTCCACAGATAATCCGACGCGGACAGACCGTTCATCACACCCGGAACACCCTGGGGGGCGAAGGCGTAGGAAAACCGGCTGCCGCTGGGGGAGTGCTCACCGTGCTCCTCGATGTATTTGGCGGCAAATCCGGATTCCTGCGCCACCTGCTCCACAAGCTGTTTATCATAGAAGGGGATGCCCAGCCGATCGGCAATCATGCGGCCCACCGTCCGTCCGCCTGATCCATATTCTCTGCTGATGGTTATGATTCGCTTTTCCATAGTATTGCCTCCTTGCTGAATCTATGAATATTATAGTAACTGTGCACCAAAATGTCAAAGAAAAATCCACAGAAATTGGCAGGAGGGCACATATGCTTCAGCGAATTCTCTGCTGAACCAGAACAAAGGCGGAAAGGGGAGGCATTACCAGTCTTTCGGAAACGCTGCCCAGAGATTCCGTACCGGCGGTGGTATCGTTTACGAGAATGTCCCAATTGCCGATGGGCAGTTCCAGTTCGGCGGGGGCGGTTCCGGCATGGAACACGCACAGAAGCCGCTGCTGATCTCCGTGGATCAGAAATGCCGGGATTCGGGTGGGCAGGGCGCAGATGCTGTTGGCAATCTGGGTCGGATCGCTCATGCGGAAGTGGTCGTATTTCCGCCGCAGGGCCAGAAGACCCCGGTAATAGCGTACCGTTGCGGCGGTTTCGCCGTCGCCCAGCCGGTTCCATTTGATGGCGTTGATGTGGTCGGAGGAACGATAGCTGTTGGCAATGTATTTGCCGGTTACGCTCTTTTTGGAGCGGAGCATTTCCTCTCCCGCCTGGAAGAAGGGGATGCCGGAGCTCAGCAGCGTGAATGCGGCGGTGAGACGGCAGCGTCTTGCCAGCTCTGCGTGGTCAGCCCTGGGAAGGGCTTCTGCGATCCGGTCATGCAGGGTATGGTTATCATGGCAGGACACATAGTTGACGACCTGACGGGGATCGGAGGTCCAGGAAACACGCCCGCAGAAGCAGTTCAGCAGATGGTCGTTGGAAACCTCGCCGTCGGAGGCAAAGCCCTTTTCATGGCAGTAGAAAACGGAGCCGCGCATGGTGTCCCGGATGGTATCGTTGAAGAAGGCAAAGCCGGGCATCCTGTGGGCGTTGCGCTGAATGGCAAGGGGAACATCCGGCTTCGTCACCTGGGTGGCAAGGTCCCAGCCCTCGCCGTAGAAAATCACATTGGGATGCTTTTTCTTCACCGCTGCCATGATTTCATTGATGGTCTGCACATCCAGCAGACCCACCAGATCAAACCGGAAGCCGTCAATATGGTATTCATCCGCCCAGTAGCAGACGGAATCGACAATGTATTTGCGCACCATGCTGCGCTCGGAGGCGGTGTCGTTGCCGCAGCCGGAGCCGTTGGAAAGGCAGCCGCTGTCATCCTGACGGCTGAAATAGCCGGGGACGAGCTGATTGACGCAGAATTCAAAGGTGTGGTAGACGTGATTGTAGACAACGTCCATCACCACACTGATCCCGTTTTCGTGGAGGGCGGCAATCATCTGCTTCATTTCCCGGATGCGCACCGCTCCGTCGCAGGGGTCGGTGGCATAGGAGCCTTCGGGGACATTGAAGTTCTCCGGGTCATAGCCCCAGTTGTATTTCCTGTTTTTGGGGTCTGCTTCATCCACGGAGCCGTAGTCAAAGGCGGGCAGAAGATGCAGATGGGTGATTCCCAGGCTTTTGATGTGATCCAGTCCGGTGGGATGTCCGTCCCTGGTGGTGGTGCCGGTTTCCGTCAGGCCCAGGAATTTTCCCTTGTGGGTGATGCCGGAGCTGGGGTCGGCGGAAAGATCCCGGACATGAAGCTCGTAAATGACGCAGTCGGTGATGGGCATTCCGGCGTTGGGGTCCTGATCCCGGTACCAGCCTTCCGGGTTGGTGGAAGCCAGATCCACCACCATGGAGCGTTTTCCGTTTACGCCCACGGCGCGGGCATAGGGATCGACGGCCTCGGAAACAGATTCGCCCCTGGATACGGTGTAGGTATAGTATACGCCGTTCCAGTCGCCCTCCACTGTGACAGTCCAGGTGCCGTGATCGGAGGATGTCATGGGGTGCGCCTCCAGCAGATCCTGCCGGGTGCTGTCGCCGCTGCGGTAGAGATTCAAGGTGACAAAATCGGCAGCGGGCGCCCAGACCCGAAAGAAGGTCTGCTCCTTCGACCAGGCGGCACCCAGATCCGTGCCGGGATAGGTGTATTTCTCTTCAAATTCCTGGGATGAATAATTCTGGTACATGGAAAACCGTCCTTCTCTACTGTCTCCAGGGAATCATAACACAATTTTCCTGTTCTGTAAAGGACAGAAAGAATCCCCGGCCGATTTCTTTTGTCGTCAGCCGGGGACTCCTGTTTACTTGAGGGAATCGATGGCGGCACGCACGCGGGCAACAACCGCATCGTATCCCAGAATCTGCATCACGGTGTACAGATCCGGGGAATTGGTCTTGCCGGTGACCGCCAGACGCAGGAAGGTGGATACATCGGCGACGGTGCCGGGGAAGGCCTCGGGATTGGCTTTATAGGCCTTCATATCGGTGGTGAAGCCCAGCTCGCAGGTGATTGCCTTGACCTTGTCGAACCAGACCGCGGAGTCGTCGGATGCGTCGTAGCGGTCCAGGAACTTCTCCAGCGCCAGGACGATGGTGGCCTTGTCGAACTTTTCGTCAAACACCGGGGCCTCCAGATATTCGTCGTAGAAGAATCCCATGTACGGCTTGGCTTCCTTCCAGGTGGCCAGGTCCTTGCGGGGCTTCTTTCCGCCGCGGCCGATGGCCAGGATCCGTTTTGCGAAATCGGGATTGGCGGAGAGCTTTTCGCCGAAATCGGGGTCAAACTCCCTGGCCCACTCCACCAGCAGGGTATAGACCTTTTCGGCATCCATCTTGGCGATCTCATTCTTGGAGACATCGCACAGCTTGGCGTAGTCGAAGAGGTTGCCTGCGGGGTTCAGCTTCTTGGGGCTGAACTTGAAGTCGGTGGCAGGGGCGTTGGGATTGGCTCTGCGCCAGTCCTCGTAGTTGGAGTTCAGCAGGGTCATGATGTACTCGTAGACCGCTTCCACAGGGAAACCCTCTGCCTTGTAGTAGGTCAGCGCCAGCTCGGGGTCCTTGCGCTTGGAAAGCTTGCGCTTGGAATTGCCGTCCATCTTCATCAGCGGCCCGATGTGGACATACTTGGGCAGCTTGAAGCCCAGCGCCTGGAACAGCTGGATGTGGAAGGGGAGGCTGGGCAGCCACTCGTCACCCCGGACAACATGGGTGGTCTGCATCAGGTGGTCGTCCACCGCGTGGGCAAAGTGATAGGTGGGGATGCCGTCGGATTTCAGCAGCACCTGGTCGATGTTGTTTTCCGTGACGGTGAGCTCGCCCTTCACCAGATCGTTGAACTTGAACTGCCGGGAGACATCGCCGGTGGAGCGGAACCGGAGCACCCAGGGCATTCCGGCATCCAGCTGGGCCTTCACATCCTCCAGGGGCCGGTCGCGCCAGATGGCGTACTGGCCATAGTAGCCGGTGGTTTCCTTGCCCGCCTCCTGCTTTTCCCGCATCCGGGAGAGCTCCTCTTCGGTGCAGAAGCAGGGATAGGCCATGCCCTGCTGCACCAGCTTTTTGGCAAAAACGTGGTACAGGGCGGCTCTCTGGCGCTGACGGTAGGGGCCGTAATCGCCGCTGTCGCCGTCGATGGTGGCGCCTTCGTCAAAGGCAATGCCGTAGTGCTTCAGGGTGTTGATCAGAACCTCCACGGCGCCGGGAACCTCCCGCTTGGCATCGGTATCCTCCACCCGCAGGAACAGAACGCCGCCGCTCTGGTGGGCCATACGCTCGGAGGTCAGACCCTGCACAAGATTGCCCAGATGGACAAACCCGGTGGGGGAGGGAGCCATACGGGTGATGACAGCGCCCTCGCGAACCTGCCGCTTGGGAAACCGGGCTTCCACTTCCTCCGGCGTCTCGGTGACATCGGGAAACAGAAGGTCGGCCAAGGCTTGATAATCCATAATGTATCCTCTTTTCTGTGAGTATTTTGGATAGAGTATAGCATAATGTTTCCGGGAAATCAATTGGTTTTGCTCCGCAGGCAAATTGTAATTTGTCTGTGCATTGCATGGAACCGGGTAATGAACAGCGTGCACCAAGGCTCCCTCTGGGAGGGAGCTGTCAGCCAAAGGCTGACT
>CALYTP010000140.1:0-4626 GCA_945486915.1 uncultured Clostridia bacterium
TTTGGGAGAGCTGTCAGCCGAACAGGCTGACTGAGAGGGTACTACGTTTGAGGATTGGAATCGCGTAATTGTGACGCGGGACCCTCTCAGACTGCCCCTTACGGGGCAGCCAGCTCTCCCAAAGGGAGAGCCAAGGTCGCTTCGCTCCGTATTCCTTCGGAGAATGGTACCTTTTTCGTTATCTTCACGCTCCAATCTTCAATCTCCACTCTCTCTTGCAACCCGCAAATTTATGAAATGTCAAGTGGCGCACGAAGCCCATAAAAAAGTCATAAGGAGAACCCAATGGAAGAACTTCTCAATCCTGTCCGGGAGGAAACCGTGGAGGTCGTGGACATCCAGTTTCGTCCGGGACAGAAGATCTATTTCTTTGACCCCGACGGCATGACCTTCCAGACAGGCGACCATGTGGTCATGGACACCGCCCGGGGCGCCGAATTCGGCATCTGCGCCGGGGGCAACCATACCATCTCCACCCGGGATGTGGTGGCGCCCCTGCGGAAGATCCTCCGCAAAGCCAACGCCCAGGACGAAAGGATCAACGCCGAGAACCGCAGCCGGGAAAAGCGCGCCTTTGAGATCTGCATGCAGAAGATCGGGCACCACGGCCTGGATATGCAGCTGGTCTCCGCCGAGTGCGCCTTCGACGGCAGCAAGATCCTGTTCTATTTCACCGCCGACGAGCGGGTGGACTTCCGGGAGCTGGTGAAGGATCTGGCCGGCGTGTTCCACACCAGGATCGAGCTGCGTCAGATCGGCGTCCGGGACAAGGCCAAGATGGTGGGCGGCCTGGGCATCTGCGGCCGGCCCTTCTGCTGCGCCAGCTTCCTGGATGATTTCCAGCCCGTGTCCATCAAGATGGCAAAGACCCAGAATCTCAGCCTGAACCCCACCAAGATCTCCGGCACCTGCGGCAGGCTCATGTGCTGCCTGAAGTACGAGCAGGATACCTATGAGAGCCTGATCCGCACCAGCCCCAAGCCGGAGTCCTTCGTGGACACCCCCGACGGCCGGGGCACCGTGGTGGAGGCGGACATCCTGCGCCAGCGGGTGAAGGTGCGGATGGAAGAGAATCCCGATACCGTGAATGTCTACGCCAACGAGGACATCGCCGTCCTGCGCTCCGGTAAGGCCAGAAAGAACGACCCGCCCATCCCCGCGGATCTGGCCCCCATCTCCGGCGCCGGCAAGCGCCCCAGGAAGCAGGAGCAGGAGGAGGACGCCCCCATTCTGGAGTCCATCCGCTTCCGCTACAGCACCGAGACCATCGCCGAGGCCTCCGTCGTCCCCGCCGAAGGGGAAGCCCCCCAGGAGGCGGAGGAGCAGAAGCCCGCCCGTTCCCGCCGCCGCAGGGGAAGCCGCCCCGAGGCCGCCCCCAAAGGGCAGGAGCAGAAGCAGGACGAAAAGCCCGAGAAGCCTGAAAAGCCCGAGAAGCAGGGGCAGAAGAGCCAGGGCGCCGAGGAAAAGCAGGAGCAGCAGCGCCGTCCCCGCCGGGAGCAGCGTCCCCGGGGCCAGAAGCCCCAGCGCGCCGAGGCCAGGGAGGAAAATGCCCAGCGCCCGGAAAAGCAGCAGGCTGCAAAAAGCGAAACCGGCGAGCAGAAAAACCGCGGCCAGAGCCGCCCGCCCAAAAAGCAGCAGCTCCAGCAGCAAAGCCCCGATGCCGGGCAGACCGCCGCCCCCGCCGATGGCGAAGCCAAAAAGCCCCGCCGCCGCCCCAATAACCACCGCCCCCGCCGCCCCAAAAATCCCCAGTCCGGCGGGGATGCCGGGGAATAACGCCTCTACTGCCGGTAGAATTCAACTTCCGGTAGAATTCTACCCGGGATTTCTAAACAAAACGTGCCGTTCCCGATGGGGAGGGCACGTTTTTATTTACTTTCGGTTTGGGGACAGGTATAATGGAAGCAAAGAAAAAGATTCAAGGAGGTCTTCGCAATGTCCTTTACCATATTCGTTGACGGCAGCGCCAATCTGCCGGACAGAGTTCTGGAGGAGAAAGCCATCCGCATTCTGCCCTGCAGTTATTCCCTGGACGGTGTCCCCGGCACCTACAACGGCAATCTGGACAGCTTCGATGCCCATCTGTACTATGAAAAGCTGGCCTCCGGCGTCCGGGTGCAGACCAGCCTGCTCAATACCCAGCTGTTTCTGGACCATTTCCGCCCGGAGGTGGAAAAGGGGCAGGACGTGGTGTACATCAGCATGTCCTCGGGCATCAGCGGCACCTTTCAGGCGGCAAAAATCGCCTGCCAGGAGCTGGCGGAGGAATATCCCCAGCGCACCGTCCGGGTGGTGGATTCCCTGGGGGCTGGCTTCGGCATCGGCCTGATGGCCTGCAAGGCCTCGGATCTGCGGGCCAAGGGCAGAACCGCCGCCGAGACTGCGGATTTTCTGGATGGCGACGCCCACAATATGCTCCAGTTCTTCACGGTGGACGACCTGAACTTCCTCAAGCGCACCGGCAGAGTCAGCGGCGCCACCGCCATGATCGGCACCGTGCTGAACATCAAGCCCGTGCTCTGGGGCGACCCCACCGGCCACATCACCGCCCGGAGCAAGCAGCGCGGCAGGAAGAAGGCGCTGGCCGCCATCGCGGAGGAATACAAAAACGCCGTCATCGACGCGGCAAACCAGTGCGTCGCCATCTCCCACGGCGATTGTGAGGAGGAGGCGCAGCGCCTTGCGGAGCTGATCTGCGCCGCGGCAAAGCCCAGGGAGCTGATCATCGCCCCCCACGAGCCCTTCACCGGCGCCCACGTCGGCCCGGGTATGCTGGCCCTGTTCTTCCACGGCAAAAACCGCGCCGACATCTGAATCCAAAAAACAGAAATGGCATGACCCGCCGGGTCATGCCATAAATTTTATGTTCTTGCTTTGCGAAAGAAACAGGTAAATTGTAATTTGTCTGTGCGTTGCATGGAACCGGGTAACGAACAGCGTGCACCAAGGCTCCCTCTGGGAGGGAGCTGTCAGCCGAAGGCTGACTGAAGGAGAGAGCCCCGGATTTTTTGATGCGGTATCGTATGAAGCGCTGGTGATCGACCAACGCTCTCTCCCTCAGTCCGCTTCGCGGCCAGCTCCCTCGCAGAGGGAGCCTTTGGTGCACCCCGCCAAATTCCAATTTGTCATACGATGTTATGTATCGGCAGTCTGCAAATTGGCGATGGACAGCTCCCTGGGATAGAAGAACCGGATTTTCTCCTTTGCGACGGATATCTCGATGTCCTTGCCCCGGCGCAGCTCGCCGTCTAAGTTGACGGGGGTGGTTTTGTCGCAGTGGATGACCACCCGTTGGGTGCGGTAATGACGGATCAGATCAGGCAGCTCCTTGTAGCGGCCGTTTTTGTATTTTCCCACCACCTGGGCCACCTGGAGCCGGGTGACCTTCTTCACCAGCAGCACATCCAGCAGCCCGTCGGTGGGGTCGGCCTCCGGCACGGGATTGAAGCCGCCGCCGTAGAACCGCCCGCTGCAGGCGCAGATCATGGTCAGTTCCTCGTCGATGGTCTCGCCGCCGATCTCCACCACATAATGCTCCCCGATGCCCCGGAGCACGTTCACCAGGGTGGACAACGCATAGGCCCGGAAGCCCTGGAGCAGGGGGATGCGCTTGTAGCCGGAGACGTCCCCGGCGATCCGGGCGTCCAGACCCACAGAGCAGATGTTCAGCGCCAGATCGCCGTTGCAGCGGATCAGGTCGAAGGCGGTTTCCCTGGCGTCCAGCAGCCGTTCCAGATCGAAAAACGCCCTGGGATCGTCAAAAATCTTCACGAAGTCGTTGCCGCTGCCCCCGGCATACATGGTGATGGCGGCGTTGGGAAAGCCCGCCGCACCGGCGGCCACCTCGTTGAGGGTCCCGTCGCCGCCGCAGGCGTAGATCCTGACTTCCTCTCCGGTGGCGGCTGCCTCCCGGGCGATTTTGGTGCAGTCCCCAGGGCCCATGGAGACGCGGATTTCGTAATCCAGCCTTCTGGCGTTGCAGGCCATGCGGATGGCGTCGGAGTATTCCCGGCTCCGGTCCCGGCTCCCCGCCGCAGGGTTGATGATGAAAAGATGTTTCATAGCGGTCCTCATTTGCCCGGCTTTCCGGTTTCTCCCAGATACATATAATAATCGCACTTAATCATGCCGTTGTAGAGCTTGCGCTTTTTGTCGGCGCGCTTTCCGAAATAGTGCTCGAATTCCGGCTCGGAGGTGATGATATACTTCTTCCAGCCGTCGGCGTATTTCAGGTGGCGGCCCAGAGCAGCGTACAGCCGCTGGGCGCTCTGCTGCTCCAGCATTCTCTGGCCATAGGGCGGGTTGCAGATCAGGATGCCGGAGTCCGTGGGCAGGCTCATTTTGGTGGCGTCGCCGTCCTGGAAGGTGATGAGCTTGTCCACCCCGGCCTTTCTGGCGTTGGCCATGGCCAGGGACACGCATTTTGGGTCGTTATCGGAGCCGAGAATCCGGTAATTGCCCTTGAATTCCTTCTCCCGGAACGCGCCGCGCACCTCGCCCCAGATTTTGGGGTCCACCCAGGCAAAAGCCTCGGAAGAGAATCTGCGGTACATGCCGGGAGCCTGATTCCGGGCGATCAGCGCCGCCTCGATGGGGATGGTGCCGCTGCCGCAGAAGGGGTCCCAC
>CALYTP010000141.1:0-4605 GCA_945486915.1 uncultured Clostridia bacterium
GCCAGCTCCCTCGCAGAGGGAGCCTTTGGTGCACACCGCCAAATTACAATTTGTCCATATGTTTTTGCCCCAAAAAAGACCTGGAATCCCGATTCCGGAATTCCAGGTGATTGGTTATTCGGTGGTTTCGCCGTAGCAGATGCCCTTCATGATCTCTTTGTTCTTGTTAAAGTCGATCATCAGCACGCCGCCGGGGCCGTCGGGCAGGTCCACCATCTTGCCGTAGTAGGTGCCCTCGGCAGGACACTGGTTGTTGACGATCTCCAGATTGAAGATATAGGGCAGCAGCTCCTTGATATACATTTTCATATCGTCGGTGCTGATGTTGGTGGTGATCTGGGGCAGCACGGCATCCAGCAGGTTGTTCAGCTCCAGAACGCTCATCTGCTTGCACTTTTCCAGAACCTTGGAGATGATGATCCGCTGGCGGTTGGCGCGGTTCATGTCGTTATCGGAATCGTTCATGTGGCGCTCCCGGGCGTATTCCAGCGCCAGGTCGCCGTTGACCAGGTTCACACCCTCGTGGAAATCGATGCGGGTATCTACACCCAGCCATTCATAGTGCTCGTTGAACACATCCTGCCACCAGAGCATCTGCTTGTATTCGTCGCCCACGAATTCCAGCTCGATGCCGCCCAGCATATCAATGACGGTGATGAAGGTATCGAAGCTGATCTCCACGTTGCCGTCCACCTTGACGCCGTAGTTGTCCTCCAGGGTCAGGTTCAGCATTTCCATGGCGCCGCCGTCGCCGAACCAGGCGTAGCCCAGGGCGTAGCTGGTGTTGATCCGGTTCCAGCCGCAGGTGTGGCCGCGGTAGTAATTGGGCAGGTTGACATAGCTGTCGCGGAGGAAGGAGGTCAGAGTCAGGGTGTTGGTTTCCTTGTTCAGGGTGAACAGGATGATGGAGTCGGCCAGCTTGGATTCCTCGCCGTCGCGGCTGTCCTGACCTACCACCAGGATGTTCACAATTTTGCCGGACTGGCCGTAATCGGGCTCGGTGGGAGCCTCGGTGGTGGCTTCGGTGGCCTCGGTGGTCTCCTCGGGGACGGTGGTGGCTTCGGTGGTCTCCTCGGGCATGGAGAACTCGGTGGGCTCGGTCTCGTCCAGCTTGCCGATCAGCGCGGACAAATCCTTGCCGGAGGTGTCCTGCTCTTCAATCTGCGCCTGGGTGATGAGCCCCAGCTTGGATTCCAGATAATAATAACCTGCGGCGGCAAGCCCGCAGAGCAAAAGCGCGACGCCCAATACGGCGATGACGGCCTTCTTCCAACCGCCGCCAGCGGCTTTCTTCTTTTGATAGTGACCTTTGTTTGCCATGTAAATCTCCTTATTTGTGTTCCATGATCCCGGTTTCCGGCCGGTTTCATCGTTTCCTGGTATTTTGAAAGTATAAAACAGATACTCCGTTCATTATACACCGAAATGCGAAAAATGCAACTAGATTTATCTTAAGATTGCAGGAGCACAGGGAAGAGACTTTTTCCCCTGCGGGAATTGAAAAACCGGCGCGAATCTGATAGAATATTGCCATCCTACAAAAAGAAGACGGGTGAGAGCATGAATACGCCTGGGGATTATATTGCGGTGATGGATTCCGGCCTCGGTGGGCTGAGCGTGCTGCGGCATCTGCGGCGGCTGATGCCGGGGGAGCGGTTCCTCTATTACGGGGACTCCGCCAATGCGCCCTACGGCATCCGCAGCCATGAGCAGGTGCAGGCGCTGACCCTGGCTGTTGTGGAGAAGCTGATGCCCCGGGGGCTGAAGGCGCTGGTGGTTGCCTGCAATACGGCAACGGCGGCGGCCATTGAAACCCTGCGGGAAAGGTACCCGGAGATGATCGTTGTGGGCGTGGAGCCTGCCCTGAAGCTGGCGGCGGATCGTTTTCCCGGCGGCGGCATCGGCGTGATGGCCACCCCGGTGACGCTGCGGGAGGAAAAATTCTGCCACCTGCTTGATCGCTATGAGGGCAGCTGCCGGGTGTATCAAATCCCGGCCCCCGACCTGGTGCCCCTGATCGAAGCGGGGAAGGCCGATACGGAGCAAATGCGGCAGGAGCTTCACCGCCTGCTGGACCCTTACGCGGACAAAATCGACGCGCTGGTGCTGGGCTGCACCCACTATCCCTTTGTGTCCCATGGGATGCAGCGGATTCTGGGGGAGCATGTGGCCATCCTGGACGGCGGAGACGGCACCGCCAGAGAGACAAAACGCCGCCTGGAGGCGGCAAACCTTCTGGAAAACGGGCCGGGAGAAGTGATCCTGGAAAACAGCCTGAACACCGAAGAAATCCTGGCGCGTTCCCGCAGACTTCTGGGAATCTGAGACGAACAGGGGGAGCATTATGGAAAACATTCTGGTCATCGGCATCGCAGGCGGTACCGCCAGCGGAAAAACCACTCTGATGAAAAACCTCATCAACGAGTTTGGCGGACAGGTCACCGTCCTGAGCCACGACAATTACTATAAGCGCCACGACGATATGCCCTTTGAGGAGCGCTGCAAGCTGAACTACGATGAGCCGGCAGCCTTCGATACCAGTCTCATGGTCTACCATCTGGATCAGCTGCGCCATGGCTATAGCGTGGAGTGCCCGGTGTATGATTTCACGGTGCACAACCGCAGCGACGAGACCATCCGTCTGGTGCCCTGCCGGGTCATCATCGTGGAGGGCATTTTGATCTTTGAAAACGAAGACCTGCGCAATCTCATGGACATCAAGATTTTTGTGGATACCGATGCGGATATCCGGCTTTGCCGCAGAATCAAGCGGGATGTGAACAAGCGGGGCCGCTCCCTGGAGAGCGTGCTGGAGCAATACAAGAACACCGTCAAGCCCATGCACGACCGGTATGTGGAGCCCAGCAAGAAGTATGCTGACCTGGTGGTGCCCGAGGGCGGAAAGAACCAGGTGGCGCTGAGCATGATCATCGGCCATATCCGCCGCTATCTGGACGAGGGAAACCATGAAGTATGAAAGCCTGATTTTTGATATCGACGGAACCCTGTGGGATTCCCGGGCGCTGGTGGCGGAGGGCTACAACCTCCAGCTCCGGGATGAGGGGCTGGAACGGCTCAGCGTGGATGCCGGGCGGCTGCGTTCCCTCTTCGGCAAGGTGAAAACCGACATTGCCGACGAACTGTTCCCGGAGTTTCCCCAGGAGGTCCGGTATTCTCTGATGACCCGCTGCATGGAGCGGGAAAACCGCTATCTGCACGAAAACGAATGCCGCATCGGCTACGACGGTATCGTGCAGACCATCGGACAGCTGGCGAAGACCCACCGGCTTTTCATCGTCAGCAACAGTGAACAGGGCTACCCCGACCTGTGCGTGGAAAAGCTGGGGCTGGAACCGTGGATTTCCGGCCATCTGTGCTTTGGCGACACGGGAACCTCCAAGGGAAAGACCATCCGCACCCTGATGGAGCGGTACGGCATCACGTCCTGCGCCTACATCGGCGACACCCAGGGCGACTATGAAGCCACATTGGAAGCGGGCGTCCCCTTCATCTGGGCGGATTACGGCTTCGGCACGCCGGATGGCTGGACGCTTCGCATCAGCAGTCCCCGGGATCTGATCCGGCTGGAAGAGGAGGAAAAACTATGAGCTTTGCCATTGATTCTTACTGCATGCAGTGCTATCTGCGCAGAAATATTGATCTGGCCAGAACGCTGGGCACCGAGGCAAAGGCCACGGAATTTGCAAAGGAGATCATGAGGATGTATCTGGAGGCCCCGGCCACGGCCTCGGCACCCTGGTTCGGCCCCCAAGTGTCCGACCTGCTCCATGAGATGTACGGCCTGCCGGTGGATCGCTACCATGACGAGAAAATCGAATCCAACCGCTTTGTTCTGGAGCGGATGGAGCAGATCCGCAAACGGGTGGAGTCCGCGCAGGACCCCGTCTATGCCGGGCTGCAGTTTGCGATTCTGGGAAATTATCTGGATTTTTCCGCACTGCAGGGCAATGTCAGCTTTGATAAGCTGGATGAAATGCTGTCCGCGGCCGAGAACTATGACGTGTCCGGCCCCAATTTTGAAAGCTTCTGCCGGGATCTGGAAAATGGGAAAAAGCTGCTGTATCTAACGGATAACGCAGGTGAAATCGGCTTTGACCGGATTTTCGCCGAGACCATTCAGAAGAAGTATCCCCAGCTGGAGATCACCTTCTGTGTCCGGGGCGCGGTCACCCAGAACGATGCCACCCGGGAGGATGCCGCCGCCGTGGGCATCCCGTTCCGGGTCATCGACAACGGCAACCGCGTGGCGGGCACGGAAATCGACCTGCTGAGCGCGGAAGCAAAGGAGGCTCTTCAGACGGCGGATGTGATCCTGGCCAAGGGCATGGGCAACACGGAGACCATGTTCGGCTGCGGCTGCAATGTCTACTACGCCTTCCTCATCAAATGTCCCCGGTTTGAGCACCTGTTTGGCAAACCCATGCTTACCCCCATGCTGGTTCGGGACGGGGAGAAATAAAAAGCATTCGGACGGGAAATTGTAATTTGGCGAGGCGAATTATCACCCAGCCACTGTAGGGGAGGCTATCAGCCTCCCGCGCAGTGTAAGCCCTCAAAAGGCAATCACGTTGGGCGAATTCGTAT
>CALYTP010000142.1:0-4597 GCA_945486915.1 uncultured Clostridia bacterium
GCCTGCTGGAACAGATCCCGAACGCGGCTGGCGCCCATGCCCACGAACATCTCCACGAAGTCGGAACCGGAGATGGAGAAGAAGGGCACATCCGCCTCACCGGCCACAGCCTTGGCAAGCAATGTCTTGCCGGTACCGGGAGAGCCCACCAGCAGCGCGCCCTTGGGCAGCTTGGCGCCGATCTCCGTGTACTTCTGGGGATTATGGAGGAAGTCAATAATCTCCACCAGCGACTCCTTGGCCTCGTCCTGGCCCGCCACATCCTTGAAGGTGACGCCGGTCTGCTTTTCCATATAGACCTTGGCCTTGCTCTTGCCGAAGCCGCCCATCATTCCGTCGCCGCCCATGCGCTTGGTCAGCATCCGCATGAAGACGAAGAGAATCGCAAAAGTGATGGCATAGGACAGAACCATCATAATGACGGAGTTGTCCTCGGTGATGGGCACATTGACGGTAACGCCCATCTGCTCCAGCTCCTCCGCCAGAGCCAGCTTGTCGCCGCCGGAGGGAAGGCCTGTATAGCAGGCTTTCTGCCGGGAAGGATCCTTGACGGCTTCTTCCTTGGTCAGGTAGATGATCCGGTCATAGCGGATCTCCACCTCGGCCAGCTCCCCGGCTTCCCTGGCTTCCAGAAAGGCTGAGAAGGTGGTCTCGGTGTACTGGCTTCCGGAAACCAGATTAAAAATCCAGCCCACCAGCAGCACCAGGGCAAGTGTGATAATCAGCGCCGTCCAGACATTTCCTTTCGGAAAGTTTTCCAAGGGATTGTGATTCTGATTGTCATTGGATTCAGAACTCATTTCGGTATCGCCTCCCATATCAGTATTGGGGAAAGCCCCGGTTTTCTCCTCTTTGGGAAAAACAGGCTTCCTCAGGAATCAGACGCCGGAACGAAAAATAACGGCACCTGTTTGCTCCGTTTTGGGTTCAGTTTGAATATCATACCACATTCTTTCCCATTCGGCAATGTAAGATTCTGATTTTTCCATAAACTTTCTGTGAATTCCGGGATGCAAATCCCTGCCCGGTCCCATATTTTCAGGTTTCCCCATTTCCCGGAAGGAAATTCCCTATTGTATCCTGAATCAAAATCTGCTATAATGTTATGGATTATAAATATTTTCCCAGCATAACGGAGGAAACAGTATGAACGAAAAAAGGCACCGCAGTGCGCCGCCCGCTCCCGCCGAGGAGACCGAGGGGCAGCTGGAAGGGCGCAACGCCCTGCAGGAGGCTCTGAAGAGCGGCCGCACCATCGACAAGGTGTTTATCGCTTCCGGCGAGATCGACCGGGGATTGCAGCGGCTGGCTGCGGAGGCGAAGGAGGCGGGAGCCGTGGTGGTTCCCGTGGATCGCCGGAAGCTGGACGCCATGTCCTTCACCCGGGCCCATCAGGGTGTGATCGCGCTGGCTGCCGCCCATATATATTATAGTATCGACGACATTCTGGAGGAGGCCGCCTCCCGGGGGGAGACGCCGCTGATCGTCATCTGCGATGAGCTGTCCGATCCCCACAATCTGGGCGCCATCCTCAGAAGCGCCGAGTGCGCCGGCGCCCACGGCGTCATTATTCCCAAGCGCCGCAGCGTCGGCCTGACTGCCACGGTGGCCAAGGCATCCGCAGGCGCCGTGGAATACATGAAGGTCGCCCGGGTCACCAACATCAATTCCGCCATCACCGAGCTGAAGGAGAAGGGCGTCTGGGTCTTCGGCACCGCCGCCGAGGGCTCCATCCCCATGTACAAAGCCGACCTTACCGGCCCCAC
Organism: uncultured Clostridia bacterium; assembly: GCA_945486915.1. Lineage (GTDB taxonomy): Bacteria > Bacillota > Clostridia > Oscillospirales > Oscillospiraceae > Faecousia. The sequence continues at coordinate 1,767 of CALYTP010000142.1, forward strand.
CGCCATCGTCATCGGAAACGAGGGTGACGGCATGAGCCAGCTGGTTCGGAAAAACTGCGACGTGATGGTCAGTATCCCCATGAAAGGCCGTATCAGCTCACTGAACGCCTCCGCTGCCGCATCCATTCTCCTGTATGAGGCAGTCCGGCAGCGCATCGGCTGAGACGGGAGGAAACAGCACAATGGAAAACGAAAAAGAAGTTCTGGATTTCGATCTGAACAAAATGATGGAGGAATTTGAGCAGGCTGCCGCCGGTGTCGAAGATGCCGCAGTCCCCGCCTCCGCTCCTTCCGAAATCGACGAAATCATGGACGGCGAAGCGCTCACCGGCGATGCGGCGGAAGCTGCCGCGCTGTTCAGCGAGCTGGCCCAGGACCCCGTTCCCGCCGCCCCCGCTGCGCAGGAAATGCCTCAGACGTCCGAAACCGCGGACGTGGTCTTTGACATTTCCAAAGAAGACACCGTGGAGGCCGCTCCCGTGGTCTTCGACATCCCCGGAGAAGAGGCCGTGGAGCCCGCTCCCGTGGTCTTCGACATCCCCGGAGAAGAGGCCGTGGAGCCCGCCCCCGTGGTCTTTGACATCCCCGAAGAAGACACCGCCCAGGCCGCCCCTGCGCAGACGGAAGAAGCCCCTGTCCCCACCCGGAGGCTGGACGATGTGTCCCAGGCGGAGCCGGCTCCCACGAATGACGATCCCACCATGCGGGTGGCCGCTGCGGGAAATCCCCAGCCGGAGCCTGCCGCCGCGCCGGAGCCCGAAGCACCTGCCGTCTCCAGAAGCGTCCGGATCCGGGAGCTGAAAAAGAAAATCGTCGCAGGCCCCGAAAAGCAGTACTACAAGCTCAACAGCATGGGTGTGGGCAGGCTGCACCAGGGCGCGATCCTCTGCTTTGTCCTCCTGCTCCTGTGCGGCATCGTCATCACCCTGTTCACCATGGGCAAGGTGCCCGACAGCCGGATGAAGCTGACGATCTTCAGCCAGGTGCTTGCCATGCTGGTGGCCGGTCTGCTGGGCTGCTACCTGATGCTGGACGGCATCATCGACATGCTTCACCTGCGGTTCTCCCTGAACTCCACATTGTTCATCTCCTTCCTGGCCTGCCTGGCAGACGCCTGGTTCAGTCTGTCCGAGGAGCGGGTCCCCTGCTGCGGCGCCTTCGTGCTGGAAATGGGACTGGCCCTTCTGGCAAAATACCACCGGCGCAGCACGGAAATGTCCCAGATGGATACCCTCCGGAAGGCCAGCAGCCTCACCGGTCTGACCAAGTCCCCCAAGTTCTATGAGAAATACACCGCCATCCTCCGCGGCCCCGGCGATGTGGAGGACTTCATGGATACCTACTCCCGCGCCTCCGGCCCCCAGATCGTTCAGCAGGTCTATGCCTTCATCGCCTTCATCTCCAGCGTCGGCATCGCCGTTCTGGCATGTCTGCTCCACGGTTCTTCGATGGCTGTGCAGATTTTCGCCACATCCATGATGGTGTCGGTCCCCGCCGGCTACTTCATCACCCTCACCCGCCCCGCCGCCATTCTGGAGACCCGGCTGCATATGGTGGGCAGCGTCATCTGCGGCTGGCAGGGAGTGAAAAAGCTCTGCGGCAAGGCCGTATTCCCCCTGCGGGATAAGGACCTGTTCCCCCGGGGCTCCACCAAGCTCAACGGCATCAAGTTTTATTCCGAGCGCGTCCCCGCCGAAGTCGTTTCCTATACCGCTTCCCTGATCTTCCGGGCAGGCGGCGGTCTGGTTCCCCTGTTCCGGAATCTGCTGGCCAGCCGCAACGGCGTGGAGTACCCGGTGACCGAATTCCGGGACTACGGCAACGGCGGAATCGGCGGCGTGGTCAACAACGAGCCCGTGCTGCTGGGCAGTCTGGAATTCCTGCAGGATATGGGCGTTGAGGTTCCCAAGGGCACCACCGTCAGCCAGGCCATCTATGTCTCCATCAACGGAGAGCTGGCCGCCGTCATCGCCATCACCTATTCCAAAATGCGCTCCGCCGCCGCCGGACTGGTTTCCCTGTGCAGCAGCTGGAAGCTGAAGCCCGTGCTGCTGGCCGGAGACTTCATGCTCACCGACTCCTTCATCCGGGACAAGTTCTCCATCCGGGGGCGCAAGGTGATCCTGCCGGAGATGGATGTCCGGGCAGAGCTCTCCGCAGTGAAGCCCGATCCCGAAGCCGACGTGCTGGCCCTGGTCACCAGAGACGATCTGGTTTCCTCGGTTTACGCCGTCACCGGAGCCATGTCCCTGCGCAACGCCTGCCGGGTCGGCACCCTCATCAACCTGCTGGGCGGTATCATCGGCATCGTCATCATGCTGGCGCTTGCCTACCTGGGCACCACCGAGCTGCTGACCCCCGCCAGGGTGCTGCTCTACCAGATCTTCTGGCTCATCCCCGGCCTGCTGGCCACCGAGTGGACTAGAGTTGTCTGACCCTTTCAGCCCCCAAACCGGCTTCCCCGGTTTGGGGGTTTTTTTATGTTTGTTCGGCCACTGCAGCGATATGATTCGAGCACGGTTCCGTTCTCTCTGCCTTTTGCACAAATCCGGCCCATTCTTTTATCTGTTTTGCACAGGAAAGCATATGTCCATAGGCCATTTTACACAATTTTGCATTTTGACGAAAATAAGTATTGAAACCGTCTTCTCCTTCGTGTATAATGTCACTATTAGGGTGTCTGAAGCTTTTCTGAATGTTTGAATGAAGAATCGATGAGCATACACCCTCCCGAAAGGAGTCAATTCAACTATGTATACTGTCAACGCCATTCGCAATGTCTGCCTGCTGGGTCACAGCGGAAGCGGCAAGTCCGCTCTGGCAGAGAGCTT
>CALYTP010000143.1:0-4553 GCA_945486915.1 uncultured Clostridia bacterium
ATCCCTCATCCTCTGCCATGAAAAAAGCACTTGCTTCGGCAAGTGCTTTTTTCATGGCAGAGGATGAGGGATTCGAAAGGACGGCCCGCGCATAGCGCGGGTAAAAAAGTGTCCGGTGGACACTTTTTTAGTCCGTGGGAGAATCCATGGACTTGTGAACGCACCCGGTACGGGTGTGGGCACAAGTCCATCTGGGGTGCAGCAGAGCAATGAAGAGCATCTGTTTGGCGCCGCCTGAACAGCGGAAATACATTCGAAAATTCAAAGCACGCATCCTCTGTAAGAAAAAAGCATGACCACATTTCTGGTTGACTTCTTTTTGATTATCTGTTAAAATAGACTAAGATTATATCCAAACATGATGGGAGGTGCCATTATGAGCCACATTCAGACCCTGGAGACCAGAAACCTGTGCGACAGCGCCAAGAACGGCGGCTGCGGCGAGTGCCAGACTTCCTGCCAGTCTGCCTGCAAGACCAGCTGCGGTATCGCAAATCAGCAGTGCGAGAATAAGGAGAGCAAGTAAGCTCTGAAAATGGAATGCCGCCGTTTTACCCGGCGGCATTTTTTATGGGAGAGAATCATGGTACACAGATATCAATTGGGAGGACTGAACATCGTCCTCGATACCTATTCCGGCGCCGTTCACGTGGTGGACGAGGTGGCCTATGACATCATCGGCCTCTATGAAGACCACACCGCCGACGAAATTGTCAGAGAAATTCTTGCAAAATACCCGGGTCGTGATGACGTGACCGAGGCCGAGGTGCGTGAGTGCATCGGCGAGGTCGGTGCGCTGAAGGAACAGGGCAAGCTCTTTACCCCGGATTCCTATGCGGAAAAGGCCGGCCAGCTGAAGCAGCGCAGCGCCGGTGTGGTGAAGGCGCTGTGCCTGCACATTGCCCATTCCTGCAACCTCAACTGCTCCTATTGCTTCGCCAGCCAGGGCAAATACCATGGCCAGCGGGCGCTGATGAGCTTCGAGGTGGGCAAGCAGGCGCTGGATTTCCTCATCGCCAATTCCGGCCACCGGAGAAATCTGGAGGTGGACTTCTTCGGCGGTGAGCCGCTGATGAACTTTGACGTGGTCAAGCAGCTGGTGGCCTATGCCCGGAGCATCGAAAAGCAGCATAACAAGAACTTCCGCTTCACCCTGACCACCAACGGCATGCTCATCGATGACGACGTCATCGACTTTGCCAACAAAGAGATGAGCAACGTGGTGCTGAGCCTGGACGGCCGCAAGGAAATCCACGACCGCTTCCGGGTGGACTACGCCGGTAAGGGCAGCTGGGACCGCATCGTCCCCAAGTTCCAGAAGCTGGTGGAGGCCCGGGGCAACAAGAATTATTACATGCGCGGCACCTTCACCCATGCCAACCCTGATTTCCTCAAGGACATCCAGCAGATGCTGGATCTGGGCTTCACGGAGCTGAGCATGGAGCCTGTGGTCTGCGCCGCAGACGACCCCTCCGCCCTGACGGAGGAAGACCTGCCCATCGTCATGGAGCAGTACGAGCTTTTGGCGCAGCTGATGCTCCAGAGAAGGAAAGAGGGCAGACCCTTCACCTTCTACCACTACATGATCGACCTGAAGGGCGGCCCCTGCATCTACAAGCGTATCTCCGGCTGCGGCAGCGGAACGGAGTATATGGCCGTCACCCCCTGGGGTGATCTGTACCCCTGCCACCAGTTTGTGGGCGAGGAGAAGTTCAAGCTGGGCAATGTCTGGGACGGTGTGACCAACCACGAAGCCCAGGCTGAATTTGCCGCCTGCAATGTCTACGCCCACCCCGAGTGCGCCGACTGCTGGGCCAAGCTCTATTGCTCCGGCGGCTGCGCGGCCAACGCCTACCATGCCACCGGCAGCGTCACCGGCATCTATGAATACGGCTGCAAGCTGTTCCGCAAGCGCATGGAGTGCGCCATTATGGTGGAAGCCGTGAAGGCGCTGGAAGGCAGCAAATGAACACCCCCATCTGCGATTTTGTAAGGCAGTATTGTGCCCGGGAGCCCATGCGGCTGCACATGCCGGGGCATAAGGGTCAAACGGTGCTGGGTGCGGAACCGCTGGACATCACCGAAATTCCCGGGGCGGATGTGCTGTACCACGCAGAGGGCATCATTCTGGAAAGTGAAGAGAACGCCGCGTCGCTGTTTGGCACGAAGAAGACCCTCTACAGCGCGGAAGGCTCCTCGCTGCCCATCCGGGCGATGCTGTACCTTGCGAGCCTGTACGCCGCCCGGCAGGGGAAAAAGCCACTGATTGCCGCAGGGAGAAATGCCCACAAGGTGTTCATCACCGCCGCCGCCCTGCTGGATGTGCAGGTTCAGTGGCTCTATGGGGACGACGCGGATGACCTGGTCACCTGCGCCCTGACCTCCCGGCAGCTGGAATCGTATCTGACAGGATGCGCCGAAAAGCCCACGGCGGTGTACCTCACCAGCCCGGATTATCTGGGAAACCGGATGGACATCGCCGCCATGGCCAGGGTTTGCCATGACCATGGGTGTCTGCTGCTGGTGGACAATGCCCATGGGGCTTATCTGAACTTTTTGGAGGAAAGCCTGCACCCCATGGCGCTGGGGGCTGACCTGTGCTGCGACTCTGCCCACAAGACCCTGCCGGTGCTCACCGGAGGGGCGTATCTGCACGTGGGTAAGGCTGCTCCGGCGCTCTTTGCCGAGGCAGCGGAGTCTGCCATGGCGCTCTTTGCCTCCACCAGCCCTTCCTACCTGATCCTGCAGTCTCTGGATCAGGCCAACGCGTATCTTGCAAACGGCTTCCGGGAGAAGCTGAAGGACGCGGTGCAGGCCTGGAACCGGGTGAAGGATTCCCTGAAGGAAGCGGGCTGGGTACTTACGGGACAGGAACCGCTGAAGCTGACGATTTTGCCAAAAGCCCGGGGCTATACCGGGGAGGAACTGGGGGCGCTTTTGGAAACACAGAACATTTTCTGCGAATTTGCCGACCCGGATCATCTGGTGCTGATGCTGCCGGTGGAGTTCGGGGATTCGCTGCCCGGCATGGTGGAAGCGGCACTGCTGGCGATCCCCAAGCGGACGGCGATTTCTTCGGGTGCCCCGGCGCTGCATCGGGCGGAGGCGGTTCTTTCTCCCCATGAGGCGCTGTTCCGGCCCTCCCGGATGGTGAGCACCCGGGAGGCTCTGGGGAAAATCATGGCCGATCCCACCGTCAGCTGTCCCCCGGCCATTCCCGTGGTCTCCTGCGGGGAGCGGATCGAGCAGTGGGCGGTGGATGCTATGGATTATTACGGCATCAACCGGGTGCGGGTCATCATGGACAATGAGGTGACGCTATGACGAGATTTTTTGTGGAGCCGGAGGAGCTGGCATTGGACCAGGTGCGGCTCACCGGGGAAAACCTCCAGCATGCCAGGGTGCTGCGGCTGAAGCAGGAGGAAAAGCTGCTGCTGTGCGACGGACAGGGCAGGGAAGCCCTCTGCGCCGTTCGGGAGGTGGGAGCCTCCGAAATGGAATTGGAGGTTCTGGAGCGCCGGGAATCCGCCGCGGAGGCCCGGGTCCGGGTCAGCGTGTACATGGCCTTCCCCAAGGCGGACAAGCTGGAGCATGTGATCCAGAAGGCCACGGAGCTGGGCGCTTACGAGATTGTGGCGTTCCCCTCTGGGCGGTGCGTGTCCCGCCCGGATGAAAAGAGTCTCCGAAAGAAGCTGGAGCGCTGGCAGAAAATCGCCGCCTCCGCAGCCGAGCAGTCCGGCCGGGGCAGAATCCCACAGGTTATTGCACTGGGCAGCTACCGGGAGGCGCTGGAACGGGCGAAACATGCGGACAAGGCGCTGCTGTTTTATGAGAATGAGCACGCTGTGACCTTGCGCATGGCTCTGGAGAGCAGCCCCTTTGAAACCGTCAGCCTGATGACCGGCCCGGAGGGCGGTCTGGAGGAGCTTGAAGTGGAGCAGGCCAGAGCCGCCGGGCTGCAGGTGTGCACCCTGGGCGCCCGGATTCTCCGCTGCGAAACCGCACCGCTGTGCGCCCTTTCCGCCGTCATGTACGCGGCGGGAGAAATGTGAGATTATTTGCTCAGCCACTGTAGGGGAGGATAGTATCCTCCCGCGCGGTGCAAGAAACCAATCATGCATCTGGTTGGGCGAATTCATACCGGCGCCGGACGCTTTGCCATTCAACGAAACACGCAATAGACCAACCTGGCGGGAGGCTAATAGCCTCCCCTACAGTTGCCAGGCAGTTATCGGACAAAAAACACCCGGGCACCAAAAACGGTGCCCGGGTTTGCTTGCTGGGATTAGTAATTCTCGGCGTGAACCTCGAAATAGCTCTGGGGATGGGCGCAGGTGGGGCAGATCTCGGGAGCCTCGGTGCCAACCACGATGTGGCCGCAGTTCCGGCATTCCCAGACCTTCACCTCGCTCTTGGCAAAGACCTGAGCCATTTCCACGTTCTTCAGCAGGGCGCGGTAGCGCTCCTCGTGGTGCTTTTCGATGGCGGCCACCAGACGGAACTTGGCAGCCAGCTCGGGGAAGCCCTCCTCCTCGGCGGTCTTGGCAAAGCCG
>CALYTP010000144.1:0-4541 GCA_945486915.1 uncultured Clostridia bacterium
CGAAAACATCCCTTCAAATTGCAATCCAGCAAGCGGCTGAGTACGCCGATAAGCACATTTTCCTATATCTCATATCTTATATCTCATATCTCATATCTCCACTCTCCACTCTTCACTCTCCACTCTTCACTCTCTGCTGTAAACCGTAAATTTTTGATGTAACATACTACTGCATTGGCTGGGCAATTATTTGAGACCTTGGTTGCAATCCCCATGGCTCTGTGCTACAATAATGCCGAAATTTACCTATGAAAGAAGGAAAACCAATTGCGGGAACTGCTGGATATGTTCTTCACATTCTTCCGGGTCGGCGCTGTGACCTTCGGCGGCGGGTATGCCATGCTGCCCATCCTCCAGCGGGAGGTGGTGGAGAAAAAGCACTGGGCCACCGATGAGGAGCTGACGGACTACTACGCCATCGGCCAGTGCACCCCCGGCGTCATCGCCGTGAACACCGCCACCTTCATCGGCCAGAAATACCGGGGCATCCTGGGCGGCATCGTCACCACATTGGGCGTGGTGTCCCCCTCGCTGATCATCATCTCCGTCATCGCGGCGCTCATCAACAACTTTTCCGACATCGTCTGGGTGCAGAACGCCCTGGGCGGCATCCGGGTGTGCGTGTGCGTGTTCATTTTCAACTCCGTGGTGAAGCTCTATAAATCCGCCGTGAAGGACAAGGCCGCCCTGGCGATGTACCTTGTGCTCTTCGCCGTGGCGGTGTTCTTCGACTTCTCGCCGGTCTGGTTTGTGCTGGTGGCCGGCGTGCTGGGCGTGGTGTTTACGAATCTGGGGGTGCGGGGCAAATGACACTTCTGAAGCTTTTCTGGGAATTCTTCCTCACCGGCCTGTTCGCCATCGGCGGCGGCATGGCCACGGTTCCCTTCCTGCAGGATATCTCCGCCAAAACCGGGTGGTACACCGCAGGCCAGCTGGCGGATATGATCGCCGTGTCCGAGAGCACCCCCGGCCCTCTGGGCGTGAACATGGCCACCTATGTGGGCTACACCGTGGGTTCCCAGGAGCTGGGCGGCGCTGCCATGGGCATCCTGGGTGCCGTCACCGCCACCATCGGCCTGATCACCCCCAGCGTCATCATCATCATGGTCATCGCCTACTTCTTAAAGAAGTTCCGGGAGAGCCGTCTGGTGGATGCCGCGCTCTATGGCCTGCGCCCCGCCTCCGTGGCCCTCATCAGCGCCGCGGGTGTGGACATCGTCCTGTTTGCCCTGCTGCAGGTGGACTCCATCTATGAAATCGCAAAAGCCTCCATCAGCTGGAAGTCCGTGCTGCTGGCAGCGCTGATCTATGTGGGCACCAACTTCGTGCCGAAGCTGAAAAAAATCCACCCCATCTGGTTCATCGCCGCCTCCGCCGTCATCGGCGTCGTGCTGCGGATGGGCTGATACTAGTTTTTCATAAAACGGTTAAATACCGTTTTATGAGACCGCAGTCTTGCGGTCAGCGGCATCGCCGCTAAAAAACGTAGTCCATACATTTCTCACCGCCACTGGCGGTCTGCGCGATAAGCGCAGGATAAAATGGTATTAACCATTTTATCGAGAAATAGTATGATTTCGCCGCTGTCCGGTTCGGTGCGATCCCATCCCTGAGCGCGCCCGGGAACTGCTTTGTGCTTGCAATTCCCTCCGGGCCGGGCTATAATAACAGAAAAACAAGCGACGGAGGTGCGGCGGTGCGGTCAAATCTGGAATCTTACCGGGGATGCCTGCTGGGATTGGCGGTGGGGGATGCCATGGGCTATCCCGTGGACTCGCTGACCCTGCAGGAGATCTGCGATGCCTACGGGCCCAACGGCCTGCTGGGCTATGAGACGGTCAACGGCTATGCGGATGTGACCTCCTATACCCAATTGGCGGCCTTCACCTGCAACGGCCTGCTGCTGGCCATGACCCGGGGGCAGCTCACGGGGAAAATGGCGCCGCTGGTGAAATACATCGGCCTTTCCAGCCGGGAGTGGATGTTCTCCCAGCGTGCCTGGGGGCGGCCGGAGCACACCTTCTGCTGGCTGCTGAGCCAGCCGGAGCTCTGCCGCCGCCGCTGCATGGACACCCGGATGCTGGACACCCTGAACCGGCCCACCCTGGGCGCCATCGAGGACCCAGTGAATTCCTTCGTCACCCCCGGCAGCCTCACCACCGCCATCGGCGTGGGGCTGTTCTACGATCCCGGCAGACTGCCCCAGCAGGAGCTGGACCGGCTGGGGGCGGAGGCGGTGGCCCTGACCCACGGGGGAGCCCTGGCGTTCCTCTCCGGCGCGGCGCTTTCCCACATGGTCAGCCGGTGTCTGTGCCAGCCGAAGATCCCCCTGAAGCAGCTGGTCAGCGAGACCATCGCCGCCGTCCGGGAGCAGTTCGGCCATCAGTACAGCCAGTGCGGCGAGCTGGCAGCCCTGCTGCGCGCTGCCATCAGCCTGGCGGATGACCCGGGCTATACCTCCTACGATGTGATGGAAAAGCTCCGCTGCGAGAACGCGGCCCAGGTGCTGGCGGGGGCGGTGTATGCCATGGCCTTCGGCGGGGAGGAGTTCGACGCCTCCATGATCGCCGCGGTGAACCACTCCGGCAGAAGCACCGCCGTGGGCGCCGTGACAGGAGCGCTGCTGGGCCTGCGCCACGGCGAGGAGGCGCTGCCCGGCTTCTATATGGAATGCCTGGAGCCGGTGGAGATCCTCATGGAGCTGGCCGACGACCTGTACCACGGCTGCCCGCTGGAGATGGGCAACCGGCTGTTCGACCTGGAATGGGACCGCAAATACGTCCACGGCGGCAGATGAGGTTTTTGCCCAGCCAATGTAGGGGAGGATATCATCCTCCCGCCACGTGGGTCGACTGTGTGTTCCGATGAATGGTATTTTGTTGGACATGGTACGGAGCGAAACGCCAGTGCGACAAATTGTAATTTGCCTGTGCGTTGCATGGAACCGTGTAACGAACAGTGCGCACCAAGGCTCCCTCTGGGAGGGAGCTGTCAGCCAAAGGCTGACTGAAGGAGAGAGCCCCGGATTTTTTGATGCGGTATCGTATGAAGCGCTGGTGGTCGACCAACGCTCTCTCCTTCAGTCCGCTTCGCGGCCAGCTCCCTCCCAGAGGGAGCCTTTGGCGCGTGCCACGCGGTTCGGTTAACCCTTTTATCCACCCCGAATAATTACAATTTGCTGAGTTAACCCGATAAGCGCAATATCTTATATCTCATATCTTATATCTTATATCTCATATCTCCCAAAAAGAAACCATGCCAGGCGTGTTCGCACAGCGTCCGGCATGGTTTCGTTTTTTATTGGCGGTTACTCGGCGCCCATCAAAATCCGGGCCAGGGCGGAATTGCCGTCCAGGATGACGGTCTTTTCGCTGCCGTTGAGGCTTGCCTTCAGGGCGTCCAGTGCCAGGGTGAATTCGTAGAACTCCTTCTTCTCGGCGCTGTCGTAGGCCTCGGCCAGCATCTTCATGTACTCGCTTTCGCCCTCGGCCACCAGCTTGGCGGCTTCCGCGTTGGCGTCGGAGACGATGATGTTCACCTGCTTGTCCACATCGTTGCGGATGATGGAGGCCTCGTAGCTGCCGTCGGCGGTGTACTTCTCGGCCATCTGGTTCCGCTCGGAGATCATGCGGTTGTACACGGCGTTGAGGTTGGATTCCGGCAGGTCAAAGCGCTTGATCTTCACGTCCTCCACCCGGATGCCGTAGGTGCGGGCCAGACGGTCCACATCGGAGGCGATGTTGGAGTAGATGTCGTTTCTGCGGGCGCCGTCCTCCATGTTGATGATGTCCGCCTGAGCCAGGGTGCCCATGACGGTCTTCAGCTCGTTGTAGGTCAGCGCATCCAGCCGCTCCTCGGCGTTTTTGGTGGTGCCCAGGGTCTTATAGAACTCCTTGGGGTCAGAAATGGACCAGAGGATGTAGCAGTCCACGGTCATGTTCTGCTTGTCGGAGGTGAGAACCTCGGAAGGGGGGATGTCGTAGAGCTGGGTATCCTTGGGGAAATACTTCACGCTGTCCAGGAAGGGCACCTTGAAGTGGAGTCCTGCCTCGGAGGTGGTGCTGACGATCTTGGAGAAGCGCACCGTGCAGGCGTACTCGTTTTCCCGGACGGTGAAAAGGGAGCCTGCCAGCAGCATCAGGACGATCAGCGCGGCGCAGACGATGAGGATTTTCTTTTTCATTCGATATTACCTCCCTGGGCATCCACCAGACTCTCCAGCGGCAGCAGCATCTGAACCTCGCTGCCGGTGCCCGAGTTCACATACAGCTTCACGCCGGGCAGCACCTGGGAGATGGCTTCGTAGTACATTCTGGAGCGGGTGATTTCGGGGTTGCGGGCGTACTCGGAGTACATGGCGTTGAACATGGCGACCTGCTCGATGGCCTCGTTGATGCGCTTCTGCTTCAGGTACTCCGCGTTCTGCACCAGCTTGTCGGCCTCGGCCTGGGCCTTGGGCAGCTGGGCATTCTGGTAGGCCTTGGCGTCGTTGATGACGGTTTCGGCCTTCTGCTTGGCGGTTTCCACGGCCTTGAAGGCCT
>CALYTP010000145.1:0-4520 GCA_945486915.1 uncultured Clostridia bacterium
ACCTGATCCTGCTGGTTCTGGGCTGCATCATGGATATGGCTCCCATCATTCTGATTGCCACCCCCATCCTGCTGCCCATCGCCAAGTCCATCGGCATCGATCCCATCCAGTTCGGCATCATCGTGGTCCTGAACTGCGGCATCGGCCTGCTGACGCCTCCCGTGGGCGCGGTGCTGTTCATCGGCTCCGCCGTGGGCAAGACGCCCATGGAAAAGGTGGTCAAGGCAACCCTGCCGTTCTACGTCTGCATGATCATCACCCTGCTGCTGATCACCTTCGTCCCCGATATCTCTCTGCTGCTGCCCAAGCTTCTGGGCGGCTACGTCCCCATCGGCGGCTAACCCCACAAAAGAACCTGCGGCGCAACTGCCGCAGGTTTTTTCGGGGAGCGGTCTCGGCATATCCGTAAAAATTTCATAGGAAAGAATTGATAATCATGGAAACAACCCGGAATCATCAGGAAAACCGCCTGATTTGCAATACTCTGTTCGCGTTTTTTGTCAGCGGCGCCGCCTCCATGCTCATGGGCAATCTGATGCCCTTCCTGCGGGAGATCTACGGCATCAGCTATGCCCGGGCGGGCTTTCTGCTGTCGCTGCCCTCCTGGGGCAACCTGGCCTCCGTGTTCCTCACGGGGTATCTGCCCACCTACATCGGCAGACGGAAGACCATCCTGACCACCTCTGTCTGGATGGCCATCGCCTTCCTTCTGGTCACCTTCGGCATCGGCGGCGCAGCGGCGCTTCCCTTCGCTTGCGTGATGATCGGCATCGCCCGGGGCGGCAACAGCAACTTTTCCAATACCATGATGTCCACCCTTACCGGCAGCCGGGCGGCGGTGGGCTATAACCTGCTCCATGGCGCCTTTGCCGTGGGCGCGGTGCTGTCCCCGCTGGCGCTGGTGGCCTGCACCGGAAATAACCCGGACGGCTGGCGGATCATGAGCACCGGCATCATCGTGCTGTGCGTGCTTCAGGTCGTCGTCTATGCCCGTATGGCCCTGCCTGCGGAGAATATCACCGGCTCCATCAAGAGCGTGGACAAGAGCTTCCTGAAGAGCAAGAGCTTCTGGCTGGGCAGCGCCATTCTGTTCTTCTACATTTCCGTGGAATATGCCATCTGCAATTGGCTGGTGACCTATTTCAAGGATTCCGGCTACCTCAGCGCCAGCGTTTCCCAGCTGATGAGCAGCCTGCTGTGGGTGGTCATGTTCATCGGGCGGATGATCGGCGCCTACACCGTGGGAAAGATCTCCAGAAAAGTCATTCTGGTGGCGGACGGCGTGGGCCTGACGGCATTCTTCCTGCTGGTGTTCTTCAGCCGGAGCCAGCTGCCCATCTTTATCGGCATCATGGGTGTGGGCTTCTTCATGGCCACCATCTATACCACCGCCCTGGCTCTGGGCACCCAGAGCATCCGGGGCAACGACCTGGGCGTCAGCAACATGGTCCTCATCGGCAGCTTCGGCGGCGTTGTCACCCCCGCGCTGGTGGGCATGATCGCTGAGCAGGCCGGGATTCAGGCAGGAATGGGCGTCGTGGTGGCAGTCACGGTGCTGCTGCTCATCACCATTCTGTGCAGCGTCTTTATGAAAGGAGATTCGGAAACATGATTCAGAAAGATCAGCGCTGGGCCTACCATGCAGACTCTGAGGCCCAGTCCGGCGGCGAGGGCGTGACCCGCAGAGTCCTGGCCTACACCGACGGGCTGATGTGCGTGGAGAATACCTTCCGGAAGGGGGCTGTTGGCAAGCTCCACAGCCACCCCCACACCCAGATCACCTATGTGGTCTCCGGCGTGTTTTCCTTCACCATCGACGGCGAGACCCACACCGTCCGTCCGGGGGATACTCTGCTGAAAACCGATGCCGTGGTTCACGGCTGCGTCTGCGAGGAAGCCGGGATCCTGCTGGATATTTTCAACCCCATGCGGGAGGATTTCGTGTAACGGATTTGCCCGGCTACATTGGTGCGGAGCAACCATTTGACACAAAAAAACACTGTCTCTGTCACACGCAGAGGCAGTGTTTATTTTTATTCGGCTTCCAGTTGGATGATCTGTTCCACGCCCAGCAGTTCCAGATCCTCGTGCCTGTGGGTGACCAGAATGGTGGTGCGGCCCCGGCGGTGGGTCAAGATGGCTTTCGCGGCCAGCAGCCGGTTTTCTTCGTCCAGGCCGGTGAAGGGCTCGTCCAGGGTCAGAAGAGTGCCGCCGGATAACAGCGCCCTTGCCAGAGCCGCCCGGCGCGCCATACCCCCGGAGAGGGCAGAGGCGGGCTTCGTCAGGCTGTCAGCAAGGCCCAGCTCTGTGAGGATCGACTGGATTTCCCCTTTGGAGGCTTTCGGAACTGCCATGCGGATGTTGGCCGGGACGGACAAATTCGGGCAGAGCCGATCCTCCTGAAAGAGGGCGGCTTTTTTTGCGGGGATGCCGGAGAGAACCCCGGAGTCCGGTTTTTCCAGCTCCAGAATCAGCCGCAGCAGGGTGGTTTTCCCCACACCGGAGGGAGCCAGGACAGCGCAGATGGCGCCTTCCCGGATCCGGCAGGAAATGTCCCGGAGCACCTGTCGTCCGGCGTAGCTTTTGGAAACATTCTGAAGGACAATATCCATTATTTTCCCTCCAGACGCGTCAAAGTCAGGCCGAGAAGCCGGGTGAAGCCCTTCTCAAACACCACGCTGATGACCACGATCACCAGCGTCCAGGCGAACAGGTCTTCTATTTCCAGATAGACCTTGGCGTCATACAGCATCCCGCCGATGCTGCCGCTGCACACCCCGATGACCTCGGCGGCCACGCCGGCTTTCCAGCACAAGCCCAGGGCGGAGCGGCAGGCGGAGAGCAGATAGGGGCGGACGGCCGGGGTGTAGATGCAGCGGATGCGGTTTGCAAGCGGCATCCGAAAGACCCGGGCCATTTCCAGCAGTTTCCCGTCCGCCGCCCGGATGCCCTGCAAAAAGTTGGCGTAGAGCACAGGCAGCACCATGAGGAAGGCGATGAAGATGCTGAGCCTGCGCCCGGAGAGCCACAGTAGGGCAATGACGATGAAGGAGGCCACCGGTACGGTCTGCACCGCCGCCATGTAGGGCTGCAGCAGCGTTTCCGCAAGAGGGAACCGGGCGGAGACGATGGCTAGCAGCGCGGAAAGGCAGAAGGCCAGGCAGAAACCCAGGGTGATCCGGGAAAAGGTGAACCCGATGGCACGCCAGAAGGCCTCTTCCCGGCACAGCTGCGTCAGGCGGATCAGGACCCGGAACGGCCCCACCAGCAGCAGGCGGTTATCCATCAGAGCCGCAGCCAGTTCCCAGACCAGCAGCGCAAGAAGATACGCACCCGTTTTGGCAAGCAGCGCTTTGGCCTTATTCCGCTCCATAGTAGAAGTCGTCCGCAGGCAGCTGACCGCCCACGGCCTTGGGATTCTGGTCGAAGATGACCTGCAGGCACCCGCTGAGGGCGTCCTTCATTTCGGAGCCGGTGATGCAGACGATGTTGCAGTTGGGGATGGCCTTCTGGGCGATGGGCGCCTTGATGATCTCATAATCTCCGCACAGGGCGGCGGCATCGGCAACATTTTCGTTGACCCACTGGGCGGAGGCGGCAAACTCCTCCAGGAAGGCTTCCACTGCCTGGGGGTTCTCCTCCACGAAGGCGGTGCGGGCCATGACCACGGCGGTGGTGCACAGGGTGCCGTTGTCCAGGGCGGCCCACTCATCGGACAGGGAGATGGCGACCCGGAAGCCCTCGCCCAGCTGCGTGGCTGCGGCGGTGACGTAGGGCTGGGGCAGCATGGCGATGCCCTTCTGCTCGGCGTTCAGCAGGGCCACCACCTCGCTGGGCTCGCTCTTCCAGTCGATGGTGACGTCCTTGTCGGGATCGATGCCGTTCTGGGTCAGGATATAGCGCAGGAAGTATTCCGGGGTGGAGCCCTTGCCGGTGGCGTAGATGGTCTTGCCCTTCAGATCGGCGACGGAATGCAGTTCTTCGGTGTTGAATTCGCCGATGTAGAGGACGCCCAGCACGTTGACTGCCAGCACCCGGACGCCGCCCTGGGTCTTGTTGTACAGGGTGGAGGCCAGGTTGGCGGGGACGGATACGATGTCCAGCTCGCCCTGGAGTACCAGAGGTGTCAGCTCGTCGGCGGCGCCCAGGATGGAGTAGGTGTAGGGATTCCGACTTTCGGCGTTGTCGGCATCCCGGAAGACCTTGACCATGCCCATGCCGGTGGGGCCGGTCATGGCGCCCAGGCGGACGGGGGTTTCGGCAGAGGCGGTGACGGCAAACATGACGGTGAGCATGGCGAGGATGCAGAGCAAAGCGGTGAATTTTTTCATGGATAACACTCCTTTTGTTGACTTTATGGGATCATTATACTATACTGATACCAGAAATTCCGTTGCCATGGCAACAAAGGCGGCTTTCTGGATTTTTATCAAAAAGTTTGTTGATTCCACCCACCCGTTTCGATAAATTGTAATTTAGGTTATCGGCTTTAGTAAGCATACCACAAGATATAGATTACC
>CALYTP010000146.1:0-4500 GCA_945486915.1 uncultured Clostridia bacterium
TCGCTCTGGGCTACCAGGCCACCGGCGGTGTCTTCATCTATCGCCGCTCCATCGCCCAGGACGTCTGGGGCTCCGATGATCCCGCTGTCGTCGCTGAGAAGATCGGCGCCGGCTCCGGCAACTGGGACGCTTTCTTCGCTGCTGCCGAAGAGCTGAAGGCCAAGGGCTACGCCATTGTCTCCGGCGACGGCGACATCTGGCACGCTGTTGAGAACTCCTCCGAGACCGGCTGGATCGTGGACGACGCTCTGAACATCGACCCCGCCCGTGAGGCTTTCCTGGATCTGTCCAAGACCCTGGTTGACAACGGCTACCATCACGACACCACCGACTGGCAGGAAGGCTGGTTCGCCGACATGAAGAAGGACGGCGGCGTTCTGGGCTTCTACGGTCCCGCATGGCTGATCAACTACACCCTGGCTCCCAATGCCGGTGAGGGCGACAACTCCTCCGCTGGCGACTGGGGCTGCTGCGCTCCCAACATCGGCTTCTTCTGGGGCGGCACCTGGCTGCTGGCCGGCAAGAACGTTGTCGGTACCGAGAAGGCTGAGTTCATCGCTGACTTCATCAACTGGGTCACCCTGGACACCACCGAGGACGGCCTGCAGTACAAGTGGGCCAACGGCACTCTGAACGGCGAAGGCGGCACCAAGGACTGCGTCGCTTCCGGCACTGTCATGGCCAAGTCCAACGGCGAGCTGGACTTCCTGGCCGGCCAGAACATGTTTGACGCTTTCGTTCCCGCCAATGCTTACGCCAACGGCAAGAACCTGACCCAGTACGACGAGACCATCAACACCGCATGGCGTGATGCCGTCCGTCAGTACGCTCATGGCGAAGTCTCCCGCGACGAGGCCATCGAGAACTTCAAGACCACCGTTGCCGATACTCTGGGTATCGATGTCGGCTGATAGGCTGACTGCTGTAACTGCATAAGTGAATTGCCACGGGGATAGGCAGCTTCGGCGGCCTATCCCCGATGGGCATGTTTATAGACAAGGGGGCGCACGCACGCATGAAAAAGACGAAAAGCTTCAGCTACGCCAAATACGGTTACATCTTCTCCATTCCCTTTGTGGTGGCGTATCTGATTTTCTCTCTCTATCCCACCATCAACACGGTTATCCTTGGCTTTACCGATGCCAAGGGCATGAGCGGTCTGACCAACTGGAACTTCCTTCCTGCCAACGATCTGTTCAAAAACTTCATTGCCGTTCTGAAGGCGCCCACCTTCAGAAAGTCTCTGGTCAATACCATGATTCTGTGGATTTGCAACTTTATTCCGCAGATTTCCCTGGCATTGCTCCTCACCGCCTGGTTTACCTCCAAGCGCAATGAGCTGCGGGGACAGGGCTTCTTCAAAGTCGTGTTCTATATGCCGAACATCATCACCGCCGCTTCCATCGCAATTTTGTTCAAGGCTCTGTTTGCCTACCCCATCGGTCCCGTGAACAGCCTGCTGCAGACCCTGGGCCTGACCTCGGAACCCATTAACTTCATGAATAAAGTCACCGCCAGCCGGGGGATCATTGCCTTCATCCAGTTCTGGATGTGGTACGGCAATACCATGATCGTCCTGGTTTCCGGTGTGCTGGGCATTAACCCCGACCTTTACGAGGCTGCCGAACTGGATGGCGCCACCTCTTCCCAGATGTTCTGGAAGATCACCATGCCAAACCTGAAGACCATCCTGCTCTACACCCTGATCACCAGCATGATCGGCGGCCTGAATATGTACGATATTCCCAAGCTGTTCAACGACGGCAACCCCGCCAACTCCACGATGACGACCAACGTGTTCATCTACAAGCAGGCCTTCAGCGGCAGCTATATGTATGCCCGCGCGGCCGCAGCCTCCGTCATCATGTTTATCATCATCGCCATCTTCTCTGTGCTCCTGTTCATGCTGTTCCAGGACCCCGAAAAGAAGATGGAAAAAGCCGCCAAGCGCGCCGCAAAGCGCGCAGCCAAGAAAGAGGTGGGTTAATATGGCAAAGCATTCCATTGGCATCCGCCGCACCCCCGGGCAGAAGGCTTTCCGGGTATTTGCCTATGCGCTGTGCATCTTCCTGGCGATCCTGAGCCTGTTCCCGTTTATCATCATGCTGGTCAATGCCACCCGTGACACCCCCAGCATCCAGAGCAACCCCATCTCCTTTGTCTTCGGCACCAACCTGAAGCGAAACTTCGAGATCCTCACCGGCAAAGAAATGTTCAACCCCATGGTGGGCCTGAAAAACTCCATCATCATTTCCGTGGGCGCCACGGTGCTGACGGTGTATTTCTCCACCCTGACGGCCTATGCATTGGTTGCCTATGAGTGGAAGCTGAAGGGCCCCTTCTTTGCCATGATCCTGGCGGTGATGATGATCCCCGCCACCGTCACCTCCATCGGCTTCTATCAGTTTATGTACCGCATCCACTGGACCAATAACCTGCTGCCGCTGATTCTGCCCGCCATCGCGGCTCCCGGCACGGTTTTCTTCATGCGTCAGTTCATGATTCCGGCGCTGCCCATGGAAATCGTTCAGTCGGCGCGGGTGGACGGTGCTTCCGAGTTCCGCACCTTCAACCAGATCGTGCTGCCCATCATGAAGCCCGCCATGGCCACCCAGGCGATCTTTGCCTTTGTCGCCAGCTGGAACAATCTGTTCATTCCCCAGATCCTGCTGACCAAAAAGGAAGTCTACACCATGCCCATCATGGTGTCGCTGCTCAACGGCGACATCTACAAGGTGGAGTACGGCGCCATTTATCTGGGCATTCTGCTCACCGTGCTGCCCATCTTCGTCATCTATTTCTCCCTGTCCAAGTACATCATTGCCGGTGTGGCTCTGGGCGGCGTGAAGGAGTAAGCGGTGAATTCCAGATGGCAGGATACGCCTCTGGCTGTGCTGCTGCGGCTGCTGGCGGATCTGATGATCGTCAACATGCTGGGGCTCATCTGCTCCTTCGGCGTGGTCACCGCGGGAGCGGGCTTGAGCGCCATGTATGCCGTGCTGTTCCAGCGGGAACGCGATGGCGGCACGGTGAGCGCGGTCAAAACCTTCTTCCATGCCTTCCGGAAGAATTTCTGGCAGGCAACGCTGCTGGAGGTCATTGTGGCGTTTGCCGCCGCAGTGGCTGTGGTGGATTTCCGGTTTGCCCTGGGGATGGAGGGCGCCCTGCGGAATGTCTACCTGCTGGTGGGCACCGTCATCACGGCGATTGCGCTGATCGTGTTCATTTTCTCCTTCGCGCAGCAGTCCACCTACCGGAGCAGCATCTGCACCTGCCTGAAAAACAGCTTCCTTCTGGCAGCCTGCGCCCCCGGCCAGCTGCTTTTGGCTCTGGCTGCCTGGATCGTGCCCTGGTTTTTGTTCTTTGCCTATGAGGAGGTTATCACCACCTTCGGCGCCATGTACCTGATGTGGGGCCTGGCGTTCCCCGTCTATATCACCGTGAAGCTGATGGCTCCGGTTTTCGCAAAGACAAAGCAGGGAGAATAACCAAAAACAGGCAGCGGCAGCTGCCTGTTTTGAATATTTCGGAAATCGTGAGAAATCCTGTTGATTCCGACAAATCAATCTGCTATCATGCGATGGGACAAAATCGTACAGGAACTTATCTGTAAAAGGAGAGAGACTATGAATCGTGCAGAAGCCAAAAAGAAAGCCCAGGCGCTGGTGGCGCAGATGGACGTCATGGAAGCCGCTGCCCAGCTGAGCTACGACGCCCCCGCCATTGACCGGCTGAATATCCCCGAATACAACTGGTGGAACGAAGCCCTGCACGGTGTTGCCCGTGCCGGTGTGGCCACCAGCTTCCCCCAGGCCATCGGCATAGCCGCCACCTTCGACCCCGAGCTGGTGCAGCAGCTGGGCGACATCGCCGCCACCGAAGGCCGCGCCAAGTACAACGCCCTGTCAGCCAAGGGCGACCGGGATATCTATAAGGGACTGACCTTCTGGTCCCCCAATATCAACATCTTCCGGGACCCCCGCTGGGGCAGGGGCCATGAGACCTACGGCGAGGACCCCTACCTCACCGCCCAGCTGGGCAAGGCCTATATCCGGGGTCTCCAGGGCGACGGCGAGTATCTGAAATCCGCCGCCTGCGCCAAGCACTTCGCCGTCCATTCCGGCCCCGAGGCGGAGCGCCACTGGTTCAACGCCGTGCCCAGCAAAAAGGACATGAACGAAACCTACCTGCCTGCCTTCAAGGCCGCCGTCATGGAGGCGGATGTGGAGTCCGTCATGGGCGCCTACAACGCCGTCAACGGCTATCCCGCCTGCGGCAGCCCGGAGCTGCTGGAGGAGTATCTGCGCAAGCAGTGGAATTTCCAGGGCCATGTGGTCTCCGACTGCTGGGCCATCCGGGACTTCCATGAAAACCACCACTTCACCGACACCCCCGCCGAGTCCAGCGCCGCCGCCCTGAAGGCGGGCACCGACTTAAACTGCGGCTGCACCTACCGCTGCCTGCTGACGGCCCTGGCCCAGAAGCTCATCACCGAGGAGG
>CALYTP010000147.1:0-4496 GCA_945486915.1 uncultured Clostridia bacterium
TCTCAGTCAGCCTGTTCGGCTGACAGCTCTCCCATAGGGAGAGCCAAGGGCGCTGTAAGCGCCAGCACGCCGAATCCCAATTTGTCCATATCCTGATCGCTGCGGAAATCCATATTCGATATTGTATTTTTTTGGCGCATCTGGTATAATTGTAAAATCTATGGGTTTTCCCCAGAAACCGGAGGGTTTTATGAAAATAATCATTGCCGGAGACGGAAAAGTCGGTGCCACACTGACAAAGCAGTTCTGCTCCGAAGGACACGATGTGACGGTGATCGACTACCGCACGGAAATTCTGGAAGCCGTCGAGGAACGCTACGACGTGATCGTCATCCAGGGCAACTGCGCGTCCATGAGCGTGCTGACCCAGGCCGGTGTGAAAGAGGCAGATCTTTTGGTGGCCGTGACCAACCACGACGAGATCAACCTGCTCTGCTGCACCACCGCCCACTCCATGAATCCCAATTTACATACCATCGCCCGCATCCGCAACCCCGAGTACAACGAGCAGGCCTTCAAGCTGCGCGATGTGTTCGGCCTTTCCATGGTCATCAATCCGGAAAACCAGGCCGCCATGGAGATCCACCGGCTGCTGAAGTACCCCGGCTTCCTGCGCAGGGACACCTTCGCCAAGGGCCGCATGGAGATCGTGGAGCTCCGGGTGGACAAGTCCAGCAAGCTGTGCGATGTGAAGCTGACGGATCTGCGCAACATCATCCGCTGCAAGGTGCTGGTCTGCGCCGTTCTGCGCAACGTAGCCGCCATCGCTCCCAAGGGCGACTTTGTGCTGCAGGAGGGCGACCGGATCTTTGTCACCGCCCTTTCCGAAAACCTCACCACCCTGCTGAACAATCTGGGCATTCTCTCCCGCCGGGTCCGTCGGGTGCTGATCTGCGGCGGCGACACCGTGGGCTTTTACCTGGCCCGGCGGCTCATCCGCGAGGGCGTCAGCGTCAAGATCGTGGAACCGGGCCTGTCGCGCTGCCAGGAGCTGAGCGCCCTGCTGCCGGATGTGGATGTGATCTGCGGAGATGTCAGCGATCAGGACACCCTGGACAGCGAGGGCCTTGCCGGCTGCGACGCCTTCGTCAGCTGCACCGGAAGCGACGAGCTGAACATGATCGTCTCCCTGTACGCCCGTTCCCGGGGCGTGCCCCAGGTCATCACCCAGCTGAGCCGGGCGGACAACCGGAGCATCATCGACAGCCTCTGCTTAGGCAGCGTCATCTGTCCCAAGGATCTGTGCGCCAGCAACATCGCCCGGTACGTTCGGGCCATCCACAACCAGACCGGCGCCGCCCTCTCCGTCCACGCCATCGCCGACGGTCAGGTGGAGGCCATGGAGTTCCGGGTGGACGAAACCACCCGCCACTGCGGCGAGCCTCTGAAGCAGATCAAGCTGAAGCCCAATGTCCTGCTGGTCTCCATCACCCACAATGCCGCCCCCGAGATCGTAAACGGTGAATCCGCGTTCCTGCCCGGCGACATCGTTGTGGTGGTCACCAACGGACGGGAAGTGCTGTATCAGATGAACGATATCTTTGCATAAGAGGACATCTATGAACTATAAAATGATGGGGCGCTTCATCGCCCAGATTCTGCTGATCGAAGGCATGTTTATGCTGCCTGCGCTGTTCATCAGCATTTCCATGGAGGAAACCGCCGCGGTGCACGGCTTTCTCATCACCCTGGCAGTCACCTTCTGCCTGGGCGGTCTGCTGCAGCTGCTGTGCAAGGGCGCAAAGAGTGCGTTCTATGCCACGGAGGGCATGGTCTGCGTGGCTGTCAGCTGGCTGGTGCTCAGTCTGATCGGCGCTCTGCCGTTTCGCATTTCCGGCGCGATCCCCGCTTACATCGACGCGTTTTTCGAGACCGTCTCCGGCTTCACCACCACCGGCGCTTCCATCCTGCCGGAGGTGGAGTCCATGGCCAAGGGGCTGCTCTACTGGCGCAGCTTCACCCACTGGGTGGGCGGTATGGGTGTGCTGGTGTTCCTGCTGGCGGTGGCCCCCGGCGCCAACGGCAAGGGCTTTACCATGCACCTGCTCCGGGCGGAAAGCCCCGGTCCCAGTGTGGGCAAGCTGGTGCCAAAAATGCGCAAAACCGCGGTCATTCTCTATTCGCTGTACATCCTGCTGACCGTGCTGGACATTCTGTTCCTGCTGGCGGGTAAAATGTCCTTCTTCGAGGCAGTCTGCACCGCCTTCGGCACCGCCGGCACCGGCGGCTTCGGCGTGAAAAACGATTCCATCGCCGGCTACAGCCCCTACCTGCAGAACGTGACCACCGTGTTCATGCTGCTCTTCGGCGTCAACTTCAGCTGCTATTATCTGCTGATGCTCCGCCAGTTCCGGAGCGTTTTTAAGGATGAAGAGCTGCGGCTGTACTTCGGCATCGTCCTGGGCAGCATCGCGCTGATCGTATGGAACCTCAGGGGCTTTTACGGCACCCTGGAGGAGACCATCCGGCACGCATCCTTCCAGGTGGCCAGTATCATCACCACCACGGGCTTTGCCACCACGGACTTTGACCTCTGGCCCAGCTTCTCCAAAACCATCCTGCTGTGCCTGATGGTGGTGGGCGCCTGCGCCGGTTCCACAGGCGGCGGCATCAAGGCGGCCCGGGTGCTGCTGCTGTTCAAGAGCCTGAAGCGGAACATCCAGCAGATGCTCCATCCCAGAAAGGTGCAGATGATCCGCAACAACGGCGCCGTGGTGGACGAACGCACCATCACGGGCACCAACGCATATCTTGCCGCCTATGTCATCATCCTGTTCGTCAGCTTCATGGTCATCTCCCTGGACGGCTTCTCCACCGGCACCAACTTCTCCGCGGTTCTGGCCTGCTTCAACAACATCGGCCCCGGTCTGGAGGCAGTGGGTCCCGTGTGCAACTATTCTGCCTTCAGCGCCATGAGCAAGCTGGTGCTGATCCTGGATATGCTGCTGGGCAGACTGGAGATTTTCCCCATTCTGGTGCTGTTCTCCTATGAGACCTGGAAAAACGCATAAAACTGGTTTTTTCGATGGACGCACTATGTAATGAAACTTCCCTGCCACTGTAGGGGAGGCTATCAGCCTCCCGCCAGGTGCGACAACTGAGTGTTTGGTTGAATGGTAAAATGACCAGTTTTGTACGAATTCGCCCAACAAAAGTGCGATATTTGTGGATTGTTCCGCGCGGGAGGATAATATCCTCCCCTACAATGGCTGGGCAAATCATTTGAAAACACATTTCAAAAGAACAGGAGCAACAAAATGATTTCCTTACTGCTTGCCATTATCTATCTTTCCTTTGTCTCCCTGGGGCTGCCGGATGCCCTGCTGGGAAGCGCCTGGCCTGTGATCTACCCGGAAATCAACGTGCCTGTTTCCTGGTCTGGTGTCATCTTCATGATCGTCTCCCTGGGCACCGTGGTGTCCAGCCTGCAGAGCGACCGGCTGACAAAGCTTCTGGGCGCCGGAAAAATCACCGCCATCAGCGTGGGCCTCACGGCGCTTGCGCTGCTGGGCTTCTCCTGCTCCCACTCGTTCTGGATGCTCTGCCTGTTCGCCGTGCCCTATGGCCTGGGAGCCGGCTCTGTGGACGCGGCGCTGAACAATTACGTGGCGCTGCACTTTGAGAGCCGCCACATGAGCTGGCTGCACTGCATGTGGGGCGTGGGCGCGTCCATAGGCCCGTACGTCATGAGCCATGCCATCCTGCGCACCGGCTCCTGGAACAACGGCTACCGGATCATCGGCATTTTGCAGGTGGCGCTCTGCGCCGCCATCTTCCTGAGCCTGCCCCTGTGGAAGAAATCCACTTCCAAAGACGGCAGCCCGGAGGCCACCGAGCCTATTCCCTTAAAGCAAGTCATCCGCTTCCCCGGCGCCTGGGAGATCATGCTGGCATTTTTCTGCTACTGCGCCCTGGAGCAGACCGTGGGCCTGTGGGCAAGCTCCTATCTGGTGCTTCACCGGGGTGTCCCGGAGGTGACCGCCACGGCCTTTGCCAGCCTGTTCTACATCGGCATCACCGTGGGCAGAGCCATCAACGGCTTCCTCACCTTCAAGCTCTCTGATACCCGGCTGATCCATCTGGGTCAGGCGCTGATTGCCGTGGGCATTGCGCTGCTGATCCTGCCCCTGTCCCAGACTCTGGCGCTGGCAGGCTTCGTCATCATCGGACTGGGCTGCGCCCCCATCTATCCGTGCATCATCCATTCCACCCCGGTCCACTTTGGCCCGGAGCGCTCCCAGGCCATGGTGGGCGTTCAGATGGCCAGCGCCTATGTGGGCACCAGCGTCATGCCGCCGCTGTTCGGTCTGCTGGTCAGCTGGATCGGCATCGAAGTGCTGCCGGTGTTCCTGCTGGTGATCCTTGCCACCCAGTATCTCATGTACAACCGGGTGACACGCATCGCAAAATAAGCGGTGCCTGTCGGATTGTCTTATGCAATTTGTAATTTGGCGGTGTGCACCAAAGGCTCCCTCTGCGAGGGAGCTGGCCGCGAA
>CALYTP010000148.1:0-4456 GCA_945486915.1 uncultured Clostridia bacterium
ATAGCCTCCCCTACAGTGGCCTGAGCAAAAATCTGCCCGCCAAATTACAATTTGCGGAGTTAACCCGATAAGCACATTATTCAATGTTACACCCTGCTCAATGGCCGGGTAGAATTCTTTTGTGCGTTCCGAATAATCAGACCCCCCTGCCGGAAGTGACCTGGGATCACTTCCGGCAGGGGGGACGAAAGGAAGAAAACAATGCTTATCAGGGAGCGGCAAAGGCGATGGGGGTGGCACCGGCAGCGGCGTCCACGGACTTCAGGCTGATGGAAACGACCTCAAAGTGCAATGTCTCAAACTTCTGGGTGTCCATGCCCTCGGCGGTGAACTCCAGAATGTAGGTGATGGAACCGGCCTCTTCTGCGGTGGCCTCCCGGGTGATGACGATGGACTCGCCGTCGGCGATGCCGTTTTCGGCCAGGTTCTCGCCCTTGTCGGAAGCGTCCACGGCGTACAGGTACAGCTCGGTCAGCTTGGCGCCGGTGGTGTTGTAGACGGTGTACTCGGCCTTCTGCATCTCGGGAGCAGCGGTGGTCTCGACCGTGGTCTCAACGGTGGTTTCAGCAGTGGTCTCGACAGTGGTCTCAACAGTGGTCTCGGTGGGAGCGGTGGTCTCGGCGGGCTTGGCAGTGCCGCAGCCGGCCAGCAGGGAAATGCATACGGCAGCAATTGCCAGAACGGAAATCAGCTTTTTCATGGAATGTTCCTCCTGTTTTCTTTTTTACGAAGACAGGATAGCACACCAGGCTTAACGTTCCATAAAAATTCTCTTAATTTTTGTTAAGATTCGACTTCTTTCCCGGTTTCTTTCACGGAAGCGGCGCTATCCTCCCTGTCAAGGGGAAGCCGCAGGGTGAATTCCGCGCCCTTTCCGGGGGTGGAGCGGGCGGTTATGGTGCCTGCGTGGGCCTGCGCCACCTGCCTGGCAATGGCAAGCCCCAGGCCGGAGCCTTTGCCCACATCCTTGGTGGTGAAAAATGGCTCAAAGATCCGGTCCATGATCTCAGGCGGGATGCCCGGGCCGGTGTCCGCCACGGTGAAGACAATGTCGTCTGCCTCCCGGCAGGTGGAAACGCGGACCTCCCCGCCGCAGCTCTCCATGGCCCCAAATGCATTCAGCAGCAGATTCAGCAGCACCTGCAGCACCTGGGTTTCGTCCACCCGGATTTTGTCTCCTGCACAGCTCAGACCGGTCTGCACGGAAACGTTCTTCGGCTTGGAGGGCAGGCAGATGTCCAGCGCCTTTTTTGCGATATCGTCGGGGCTGACCCAGGTGTATGCTTCGCCGCTGGTTTTCCGGGTCAGCGCGGACAACCGCCGGACGGTGATCCTGGCCTTGTCCGCCGCCTGGTAGATGGCCAGCAGATTGTCGTAAAGCTCCCCGCTGTCCTCCGGCAGCTTCTCCATGCACAGCAGGCTGTAGCCGGTGATGGGGGTCAGCAGATTGTTGAATTCGTGGGCGATGGAGCTGGTCATCACGCCCAGGGCTTCCAGACGCTGGCTTCTCGCCAGCTCCGCCTGCTTATCCAGAAGCTGCTCTGTCAACGCCAGCTTCTCCCGGATGGCGTTGGCCTGACGCCGGTGAGTCAGGATGCCGAAGAGCAGCAGGGCAATGCTGACCGTGATGAGGGCGGCAGCCAGGATCAGGTAGGTGATGGCGGTTCTGATTCCATGGGTGATGTTCTGGGCGTATGCGGCCACGCCGATGGCGAAGATGCCGTTCTGGCTGTCGGAGGTGGTCAGCACGGACATCTGGCAGGTCTCGGTTTTGCCGGTATCCGTGTTGACATAGCTGTATTGGCCGCTGCCGGAGCCTTCTTCCAGCTCTCTGCGCTGCAGCAGGCTGTAGCCGTCGTCCCGTGCGGCAATCTGCTCCCGGTTCAGCAGCAGATAGTCCGGCTGGGTTTCGTGGTTCTGCAGCATCAGGTTGGAGTCCCGGTCGTAGAGCACCACCCAGTAGTGGTAGGCGATGGAGTGGACCACCACCCGCTGGTAGAAGGCGGAAAGATCCAGCAGCGCGCCGTAGGTCAGACCGTCTGCGCCGTCGCACAGAAACACCAGATAGCTGCGGCTGTCCCCATCCACGCAGAGGCAGATGTCGTCCCCGCTGCTTTCCAGCTGGCGGATGTCCCGGACGATCCCCTGGCAGGAGACGAAATTCCCGTCCTGCTGCCGGACCACCAGATCCGTAATCAGTTCGTCGAGGCCGATGGGGCTGCCGGGCAGGTCATCGGAGCAGTTCCGGATGGAATAGGCCAGCTCCTGCCGGATGCGGTGGAAGAGATTGGCGGAATTCTGGTCAACGGACCGGGCGATGTCCTCCAGATGGCTCCGGTGCTCGTCCATGGTCTGCGCATTGGAGCGGCGGACGGTGACGCTGCCGACGACAATGCCCAGCAGCGCAATGAAAACGGCGGCGGCGATCATCAGCGCGAACCGGATGTTTTTCTTTTTTTCCATGGAATTCCCCCTTGCAAAGCGATGAGAACGCCATTATACTAATGGAAATTACAATGTGTTGTCAAGAGGTGGCTTATGCACGAACAATGGGTTTTGATCACCGACGATGACGAAGCGGTGCTGACCCTGCTCTATAAGGTCATTCGGAGCAACGGCCTGCAGGCGGATACCGCCGCCAGCGGAGAAGAGGCGCTGAAGCGTCTTGAGGAAAAGGAATATGATCTGCTGATCCTGGACATCAACATGCAGGGCATCGACGGCTTTCAGGTCATCGAGAAGATCCGCGCCCGGGGGCTGCAGCTGCCCATCATCGTGGTCAGCGCCCGGAAAGAAGACTACGACACCGTCTATGGGCTGAATCTGGGGGCGGACGACTATGTGACGAAGCCCTTCAACCCGGTGATCCTGGGGGCCAAGGTCAAGGCGCTGCTGCGAAGAACCGCCTCCGCAGCCCCCAACCAGATCACCGCCGGTCCCTTCACCTATCACACCAGCTCCCTGCGGCTGTTCCGGGGGGATGAGGAAATCCCCCTCACCGGCAGGGAGAACGCCATGATGAAGCTGTTTCTGGACAATCCCAACCGGATCTTTTCCAAGGATATGCTCTATGAGCTGGTCTGGGGGGAGAGCATCGTGGACGAAAACGCCATCATGGTCTATATCAACCGTCTGCGCCAGAAAATCGAGGAAAACCCCTCGGAACCCAGGTATATCCGCACCGTCCGGGGGATCGGATACAAGTTTGAAGTGAACGGAACCGCTTGACAACTACACGGAGTGTGGTATAATAAACATGAAAAGAGCACTGCCGATAAGTGGTTAGCTCAAATGAAGGTTTTTTACAAGCTTATAGAAACCGTCACTTGGCCGAGTGGCGGTTTCTGCATTTTATGGTGTTACTGGCAGTTACAAAAACAGGGCGTAAGAAAACAATCCGTCCTGCAAAAGATTACGAGGTGTTTTGTATGGAGATCATCGACTTCCATGTCCATCCCTTCCGCAGGAAGGAAAACTGCCTGAATTTCTATCCGGAGATGGATGATCTGGACGCATCCGGCATGCAAAACCAGCTGACGCAGGCGGGGATTTCCCACATCTGCGGCAGCGTCCTGACAAAGCAGCCCATGGAGCCCGGTTTTGACGGCCTGCGGCGGCTGAACCGGGAGGCGCTGGCGCTGCAGGAATCGCTGGGGAATTTCTACACCCCGGGCTTTCACATCCACCCGGCATTTTGCCGGGAATCCTGCGAGGAGATTGACTTTATGCACCGCCGGGGCATTCGCCTCATGGGAGAGCTGGTGCCCTACATGCACGGCTGGGGCGAGTTTGACGGCCAGAGCTGGATGGAGATCATGGATCTGGCGGATGACTACAGCCTGCTGTGCTGCTACCACACGCCCTTTGCCTTTGATATGGGGCCCATGCTGTCTGCCCACCCGAACGTGACCTTTGTGGCCGCCCATCCCGGGGACCGGGAGCGGGTGGAGGAGCATATCGCTCTGATGAAGCGCCATGACAACCTGTACCTGGACCTGTCCGGCACGGGGCTGTTCCGGCTGGGCGTCCTGCGGCACCTGGTGACCCAGGTGGGGGCGGAGCGCATCCTCTTCGGCACCGACTACCCCATCTGCAACCCCCGGATGTACGTCCAGGCCGTCCTGGGGGAGAATCTGCCGGAGGAGGTCACCGAAAAGATCCTCTGCGGAAACAGCAGAAGACTGCTGCAATTGTGAGACTCTAAAATTTGCGGTTTACAGGAGAGAGTGAAGATTGAAGAGTGGAGAGTGGAGATAACGAAAAAGGTACCATTCTCCGATAGAACTCTGCAAATCGTATGGAGCGAAGCGACCTTGGCTCTCCCTTTGGGAGAGCTGGCTGCCCCGTATGGGGCAGACTGAGAGGGTCCCACGTTCCAATAGACGCTGCCCAACCATCAAGCGTAGTACCCTCTCAGTCAGCCTGTTCGGCTGACAGCTCTCCCAAAGGGAGAGCC
>CALYTP010000149.1:0-4401 GCA_945486915.1 uncultured Clostridia bacterium
CCTCTCAGTCAGCCTGTTCGGCTGACAGCTCTCCCAAAGGGAGAGCCAAGGGCGTTGTAAGCGCCAGTGCGATAAATTCCAGTTTTGAGGTGTCACACCCTGCTGCAATGGCTGGGCAAAAAATGTGCCCCCCAAAACCTGCCAGCGGGGGTGTGGTGAAATGGGGCTT
Source organism: uncultured Clostridia bacterium (assembly GCA_945486915.1). GTDB lineage: Bacteria > Bacillota > Clostridia > Oscillospirales > Oscillospiraceae > Faecousia. The sequence goes on from CALYTP010000149.1 coordinate 170, forward strand.
GTCAATCCGGGGAAAATGCGGTAAAATAGAAGACAAATCAAAATTATCGGAGGAATTCTGCCATGGCATGGCTGGAGATCACGCTGAACACCGAATCGCATAGGGTCGAGGCGGTGGCGGAGGCGTTGACCGCAAGGGGTTTTTCGGACCTGGTCATCGAGGATCAGCAGGAATTTGAGACCTTTCTGGAGGAAAACCGGGCCTACTGGGACTACATCGACGAAAAACTGCAGCAGCAGCTTCAGGGGCTGTCCCGGATCAAGCTCTATCTGGAGGACACGGATGCGGCGGGGCTGAACCGGGTCCGCGCTTACGCGGAGGAGGCCGGGCTGGCCATCACCGAAGCAGCCCTGGCGGAAACCAACTGGGAGGAGAGCTGGAAGGACAGCTACCCGCCCCAGGAGGTGGGAGAGAATCTCGTTGTCCTGCCCTATTGGCTGGCGGAGGAATATGCGGGCGCCCGGAAAACCGTGATCCTGGACCCGGGCCTGACCTTCGGCACCGGCGCCCATCCCTCCACCCAGATGGTCATGGAGGCCATGGAGGGCGCCGTGAAGCCCGGCGATCATTGCCTGGATCTTGGCAGCGGCAGCGGCATCCTGTCCATCACCGCCCTGCGTCTGGGGGCGGCTGCGGCTGTGGGGGTGGACATCGACCCCAAGGCCGAGGACATTGCCCGGGAAAACGCGGGCTACAACGGCTTTGAAGCCCCTGTCTTCACCGCCCTGACGGGAAACGTCACGCAGGACCGCGCCCTGATGGAGCGCCTTTCCTCGGAGCACTGGGACGTGGTGCTGGTGAACATCGTGGCCGACGTCATCATCGGCCTTGCCCCCATCCTGCCGGGCTTTCTGGATGACAACACCACCCTGGTCTGCTCCGGCATTCTGGACACCCGGCTGCAGGATGTGGTTTCGGCGCTGGAGAACGCCGGCATCCGCATCACCCATGTCCGGGAGAAGGAAGACTGGCGCTGCGTCACCGGCGCCCGGAAGCAGAACACCTGACAGATAAAAGGAGAAAGCTATGGCAATGACATACCGTACCCGCCGCCGGGTGCAGCGCGTCACCACCGTGGTCACGGCGGTGGCTCTGGTTTTTGTGCTGTTCTGGCTGTGCTGGGTCATCTGGCTGGAGCGCTACGTGGTCTACACCCGGGACGGCGCCGCTCTGGACTTCACCCTCAGCGACCAGAGCCTCACCGGGGAGGTGGCCGTGCCCCCGGAGGCCGATATGGAGGTGGATATCTACTTCAACGAAGGCTCCGACGCGCTGGACGTGGATCAGGGGCTGACCCAGCTCAACGGCTATTACATCGACTACGATGCCCTGAAGGCGGGCAACATGGAGGAGATCCGCACCGACCTGAACCGCCTGAAGGCAGGAACGCCCATCATGATCGAGCTGAAGGGCGGCTACGGCTCCTTCTATTATTCCTCCGGCCTCACCGGGGCGGTGTCCTCGGCCAGCGTGGATGTGGCGGCGGTGGATGAGCTGATCCAGTACATCCGCAGCAAGGGCTTCTATATGATCGCCAAGATCTCCGCCTTCCGGGATTACGACTTCGGCAACCGGAACGTCAGCAGCGGATTGTACATGAAGAGCCGGGCGGGCCTGTGGATGGACAGCGGCGGATGCTTCTGGCTGGACCCCACCAGCGCCAATACCATCGGCTGGGTCACCTCCATCGTCAATGAGATCCGGAATCTGGGCTTCAACGAGGTGGTGCTGGACAATTTCCGCTTCCCCGCCGAGACGGATAAGTACATCTTCCAGGGCGACATGGACAGCACCATCAGCGCGGCGGCCACCACCCTGCTTGCAAGCTGCGGCACGGACAAGTTTGTGGTTTCCTTTGGCGTGGCCACCCCCAGCTTCCCCGTCCCCGAGGGCAACTGCCGGCTGTACCTGTCCGGCGTGGAGGCAAAGGATGTGGAGCTGAAGGCATCCCAGGTGAGCTTTGACAATGCCGAGGCCCGGCTGGTGTTCCTCTGCGACACCAACGATACCCGCTTTGACGCCTACAGCGTGCTGCGTCCCCTGTCGGTCTCCGAGGGCATCGAAGCCCAGAAAGCCGACATGGCCAACGGCTGAACCCGATCCCCGGGAACCCGCAGTGGGTTCCCGGGGGATTTTCGGGAGAAAATTTTGATGGAGCGACAAAAAACGGTTGAATTTCCCGGATTTATCTGCTATAATACAGGCACTTCGCAGGATTAGTTCATCGGTAGAATTTCTGCTTCCCAAGCAGACTAGGCGGGTTCGACTCCCGTATCCTGCTCCAGAAAAAAGCACGCTTCGGCGTGCTTTTTTCAACGAAATCCGTCCTGACGGACGGGTGAAATGCCGCTGCGCGGCGTGAAATTGCTGCGCAGTGAAATTCCGCTTTGCAGAGTGAAGGACGGATTTCATTTCACGTTCCGCGCAGCGGAACATTTCACCATCCGAAGGAGGATTTCACATTGCGGAGCAATATTTCACTCCGTTTACGCATATTCTGATGCACATAAGGAAAACAGAAATGTCACCGATACTGTTTTGAACAGCCAGAGAGAAAAAAGCACGCTTCGGCGTGCTTTTTTCAACGAAATCCGTCCTGACGGACGGGTGAAATGCCGCTGCGCGGCGTGAAATTGCTGCGCAGTGAAATTCTGCTTCGCAGAGTTTTGGACGAATGCGTTAACCCGACAAGAAAAAATGTTTTCACACAAAAAAACGACGCCTTACCGTCATGGGTGAGGCGTCGTTTTGGCTTGTTGGGATCAGCTGACCTGGTTTTCATAGGTATAGACATCGCTGGCGGCTTCCATTTCGAAGTAGGCCTCCAGGATATTCTCTGCCACGACTGCCAGGGTGCTTCCGTGGGCCGCCTTTTCGCCGTAGACTGCCACAGCCACCTCGGGGTCCTCCATGGGGGCGAAGCAGATGAAGGAGCCGTGGTCGGAGCCGCCGGAGGAGTGCTGGGCCGTACCGGTCTTGGCACAGACAGCCACGGGGAAGGTCTTGATGGTCTCATGACCGCCGAAGTACTTGTTGGCGGTACCGCCGATCTCGGTGATGACCTTGCGCATACCGGTGGTGTACATTTCGATGGTGTCGTAGGAGATCTCCATCTTGGAGACGATTTCCGGCTCTGTCTGCTTGATCAGCGTCCGGTAGTCGGAGGATGCCACGCGGTTTAGGAAGGTTGCCCGGTAGCGGGTGCCCCGGTTGGCCAGGGTGCAGGCGTAGACGCACAGCTGCAGCGGGGTGAAACGGTTCTCGGACTGGCCGATGGCCATCAGAACGCGGTCGCCTGCGTTCCAGGTGGCATCGGGGCCGGAGTAGGATGCGGCCTTGGAATCGGGGTTGGCGCGCCAGCCGATGGTTTCCGTCAGCTCGATGCCGGTGGGCTCGCCCAGACCGAAGGCCTTGGCGGTTTCGTCCATCATCTGCCAGGTCATGCGGTAGCCCAGCTGGTAGAAGAAGTAGTTGCACGACACCTTCAGGGCATCGGTGGCATCGATGTTGCCGTGGGTGGCCAGGACGGAGGAGTACAGCAGGCAGGTGGGGTTAAAGCCCTGCATATCCGGCTCGTTGAAGACACCCTTATCCTGGATGGTCTCCATGTAGTTCAGAATCCGTTCACCCTTGGAGTTGGTGTTCTCCATGGCGGCCACCAGGGTACACATTTTGTAGGTGGAGCCGGGGGCGTAGGCTGCGCCGAAGGCACGGTTGAAGAAGGGCTTCTTTTCATCCTCCATGATGGCGTCCCAGTCCTGGTTCATGGTGGCCAGGTTGAAGCTGGGATAGCTGGCGCAGGCCAGGATCTCGCCGGTCTTGACCTTCATGACGATGACGGCGGCGCCCTGGGCGTCCGCGCCGGTGTTCTCGCCCACGGCGGTGTTGATCTCCGGGTTGGTCAGGTTCTGCATGACCTCCGCCAGGGAATCCTCGGCAACCTTCTGCAATGTGATGTCGATGGTGGTCTCCACGTTGTTGCCGGCGATGGGCTCCTTGCCCTCCAGGTAGGCCTGCTGGATGATGGCGCCGTCCTTACTGACCACGTCCAGACGGCTGCCGTCGATGCCGTGGAGGTATTCCTCGAAGGCCTCCTCAAAGCCGGACTGGCCGATGAGGGCGTCCATGGAGTAGCCCTGGTCCTTGTACTTTGCCCAGTCGGCATCGTCCATGCCGCCCATGTAGCCCAGAATGTGGGCGGCGTAGGTGGTGTGGTATTCCCGGACGGTGGA
>CALYTP010000150.1:0-4395 GCA_945486915.1 uncultured Clostridia bacterium
CTCCCAAAGGGAGAGCCAAGGTCGCTTCGCTCCGCAAAAACGATACCGCCAAATTCCAATTTGCCAATGTGCTTGCGAAAGTCTAAAAATACATTTCTACCAAAGGAAGTGCTGCATTATGAAAAAGCTCGCCGTCCTGGTGCTGTCTGCGCTGCTGGTGCTGACCCTGGTGTGCCCCGCCGCCGCCGAGGAGCCGCTGCCCCTGCTGAAGGACACCTACACCGTGGAGGACAACCAGATCATCTGCAAGGGCCTGCCGGTCAGCGGCCAGGGCGCCGTCACCGTCACCGCCGACGGGGTGGAGCTCACCGCCGTCACCTGCTCCACCTACGCCGAGGAGGAGATCCCCATCACCTTCCTCTGCGTCGTTGACCTGTCCAAGAACCTCTCCGCGGTTCAGCGCAGCCAGATGAACGAAGCCCTGCAGGCCATCAGCGACCAGATGCGCCCTGCGGACAAGATGATCCTGGTGGGTATGGGCGCCGAGTTCACCATGGGCGAGATCCTGCCCACCAAGGAAGACCGGGAGGCCGCCATCCGGCAGGGCTGGACCTTCGCCAGCGTCACCTATATCGACCGCTGTATGCTGCGGCTGGTGGAGGAGCTCACCGTCCCCGGCAAGTACAGCGACCATATGTCCATCATCGTCCTGTCCGACGGCATGGACGATATCTCCAGCCAGCAGGCGGAGAACCAGGCCTACGACGCCGTGGAAAACAGCGGCCTGACCATCAACACCATCACCCTGGTTGACTCCGTGGTCACCAATTACGCCCGGAACCGCGCCCTTGCCATGGACAAGTTCGCCCAGCTGTCCGTCAACGGACTCCACTTCACCCCCTCCATCGACGCCATCTCCGCTTCTGATGCGGCGAAGCAGATCGTGGATGCCGCCCACAACGCCCCGGTGCTGCGCATTGACGGCGGTTACCTGGATCACAGCGGCGAAGCTGTGGAACTGGAGGCCCTGTGCGTCACCGACAGCGGCACCTACGCCAGCGCCATCGTCATCCATTCCGGCGACATCGCCGCCATCCCCGCCGCTGCCACCGAGCCTGCGACCCTGCCCACCGAGGCGATGACGGAGCCCGTCACCGAGACTGTCACCGAGGCCGTCACCGAGACCACCGCGGAAGCTGTCACCGAAACCACGGAGGCTGCCGCGCAGCCCCAGAAAACCTCCCCCATCAAGGCCAAAACCAGACTGAACGGCGTCTCCTACCTGCTGGTGGGCGGCATCGCGGCGGCCATTCTTGGCGTGGTGCTGCTGCTGGCAGCCATCGTGGCCTGGCGGCGGGACGAGGCGGAAGAGAATGACGACGATATGGAGTTCATGGATCAGGACAATCCGCCCCCGGTGCTGGATGTGCCGGTGGATCTTGACGACATCGTGATCCCCGACGACGCCTTCGATAAGGCCATGGGCAAATCCGCCTTCGACCCGGAGTCCATCCCCCAGGGCGCCCGGGGCTGCAGGATCACGCTGACCGCCCAGCCCAACGGCGTCACGGCGCTGGAGTTCTTCCTGCCCATGAACAACCAGAAGACCATCGGCCGCACCCAGCGCGCCGACTATATCCTCGACGGCAGCGACAATAACCTGTCCGGCTGTCACTTCGCCCTGCAGTGCACCGCCGAGGGCGCAGCCATCCGGGACTGCTCCTCCACCAACGGCACCATGCTGAACGGAACGCAGCTGGAGCCCGAGCAGTGGCAGCCTCTCCACACCGGCGACACCATCTACGCCGGCAGCAGAGAATACCAAATCACCGCCGAAGATAATTTGGAATTTTAAACCAACAAAAGCTGCCCCCCGGGGCAGCTTTTTGATTTGATAATGTGCTTATCGGTTTGACTCAGCATTGCGGCAAATTGTAATTTGGCGGGCAATGGTGCACGGAGCTGGTGTGTTACGGAGCGAAGCGACCTTGGCTCTCCCTTTGGGAGAGCTGGCTGCCCCGTAAGGGGCAGTCTGAGAGGGTCCCACGTTCCAATACGCGCTGCCCAACCATCCAACGGAGTACCCTCTCAGTCAGCCTGTTAGGCTGACAGCTCTCCCATAGGGAGAGCCAAGGTCGCTTCGCTCCGCACCGTGTCCGGCGTGGTTCCATTCAACCAAATACGCAAAAACCATCAGGTGGCGAGGGATTTTGGCTCAGCCGAAGACGCATTATTCCGAGGTTCCCTAGAAAAAACTGCCAAGGGACAGTTCCTGGGCTTCGGCCACGGCGCGGATGCGGCGGGCGATTTCCGCGCAGAGGGCGGCGTACTCCGATTTGTCCTCCGTTTCATAGGCGTGCAGCCGGGCAAACAGACCCTCGATGTCCTCCATGGGCTGATGGTCCGCCAGGGCGGCGGTGAAAACCCGGCTGCTGTGCCACGCCGCCTCCGCTCTGGCCGCAGTCTCCGCGGCGGCGGCTGATTCCCCCCGGAGGGACTGAAGCGACGCCGCCTCCATCCGGTCCGCAATGGGCTGCTGAATATTCCCCATCTGCCAGGCGGAAAACAGCGATGCCGCCAGCAGCGCCGCCAGCAGCGCCACGCCGATGACAACCCGGTTCATCGCTTCCACTCCTTTCCGATCCAGCAGATATCCGTGTCCCCGGTTACGGTCAGCAGGAACGTGTCGCCGATGCCGGCCCCCCGCTGGCGCAGAATCTCCATGAGCCAGTCGTCGTCCTTGCCGGAAAGCTCCAGATTCTGCCGCAGCAGCTTCCCGTCCTCAATCAGACAGATGGGAAGCTGCCGGGGCTGCACCTTGATTTTGGCGTCCTTGGCGGAGGCGGGCAGCTCCCGGGGATAGGGGAACACCGTCAGGGAGCCGTTGGTCTCCAGAATGGCGTACTGCACCGCGCGGACATCCATCACATCCTTTTGGCGCAGGTGCCCCATCAGCTCGTCGATGGTGATTCTGGTCTGCCGCAGGGAGGACTGAAGAATCTTCCCGTTCTCAATGAGGATCACCGGCTTTCCGCACAGCAGCCGCCGGAAGCCCATGCTACGCAGCATCCCCCAGGACAGCACCAGCTCCACCCCCAGCACCGTCAGAATCGGCACCAGCCCGGAAAACAGCGGGATGCCGCCGTCCTGCATGGGGATGGACGCCAGGTTCGCCACCAGCATGGTCACCACAAATTCCGAAGGCTCCATTTCCCCCACCTGCCGCTTGCCCATCACCCGGATCACCACAACCAGCACAAGATACAGCACAATCGTGCGGATGTAGGATAGAATCATGTTTTTCACCTCAGGGAAAGGTTGCCCGGAGACGGAAAAGTTATGTAATAAAAAGCCTTGCAAAACAGGAAAACCGGTGTATAATGGTGATGCCGAAAGCCCCGGCGGACGGGCCGCGCTGTATTTGGTTTCAAAACGGCAGCGGCAGAACGGCACCCCGGCGGCGCGGCAAATAACAATGCATCGTATCCCGGAAGCGGGAACGACAGCAGGAGGAATTGCATATGAAAAAACAAAGCATCAACGTCCACACCCTGACGCAGCTGGCGCTTCTGATTGCGCTGGAGCTGGTGATGGCCAACACCCCCCTGGGCATGCTTCCCGTGGGACCCATCAACGCCAGCCTGCTCACCATCCCCGTGGCCATCGGTGCCATGCTCTTAGGCCCCGCCGCAGGAGCGCTGCTGGGGGCCATCTTCGGAGCCACCAGCTTCCTCAACGCCGTCCAGGGCAGGAGCGCCATGGGCGTCGCCCTGATGAGCATCAGCCCCGTGGGGTATTTCGTCCAGGCCGTCATCGGAAGAATCCTGTGCGGTCTGTGCTGCGGCCTGATTTACCTGGGGGTAAAGAAGCTGCTGCCCAGGCATAAGAAACTCTGCTGCGGCATCGGCGCCCTGGCCGCCCCGCTGCTGAACACCTTCTTCTACATGGGCTTCATGATGCTGCTGTTCTTTAACACCGAGTACATCCAGAGCAAGGCCGCCGCGCTGGGGGTGGGCAACCCCATCTCCCTGGTCATCGCCATGGTGGGCGCCCAGGGTCTGGGCGAAGCCGTGATCTGCTGCATCATCGCCACCGCCGTCACCGTGCCGCTGAAGCACTATCTGGAAAGCAGAAAAACCAAATAACATAATGTGCTTATCCGCTTTGCTCAGCAGGACGAAAAATTGTAGTTTGGCGGGGAGCACCAAAGGCTCCCTCTGCGAGGGAGCTGGCCGCGAAGCGGACTGAGGGAGAGAGCGTTGGTCGATCACCAGCGCTTCTTACGATGCCGCATCTAAAAGTCCGGGGCTCTCTCCTTCAGTCAGCCTTTGGCTGACAGCTCCCTCCCAGAGGGAGCCTTGGTGCACGCTGTTTGTTACCCGATTCCATGCAACGCACAGACAAATTACAATTTAGGTTATCGGCTTTAGTAAGCATACCACAAGATATAGATTA
>CALYTP010000151.1:0-4358 GCA_945486915.1 uncultured Clostridia bacterium
AAGCCGCGGCGCTGCTGTCCATCGCGGAGTGCCTGCGCTTCGGCGTCACCTCCGTGTCCGACCTGTACTACTACCCCAACGCCACCGCCGAAGCCGTGGCCCAGTCCGGCATCAAAGCCAATCTGGCGCTATCCAGCTACCGCTTCATCGATGAGAACGAGGAGTTCGACTTTGAAACCGACGAGCAGTGCCGGGAGCTTGTGAAGGTCACCGAAAAATGGCACGGCTATGACCATGGCCGCATCAAAATAGACGCCGGCATCTACGCCGAGTACACCAGCAACTACAAGCTTTGGGAGGGTCTTCTGGGCTACGCCAGCGAAAAGGGGCTGGGCGTTCAGCTCCATCTGGCCCAGACCCCCGGCGAGGTGGAGGGCTGTCTGGACCGCACCGGCATGAACCCCGGCGAGCTGCTGAACTGCCACGGCCTGTTCAACGTCCCCGCCACCGCCGCAGGCTGCGCTTTCCTGGAGCCTGAGGAGCAGAAGCTGCTGGGCAGAAAGAAGGTCAGCGCCGTGGCATTGCCCCTGGCCGCCGCCAAAAACGGCCAGCCCTGCACCCCCATTCTGGACTGCGTGAAGAACGGCATGAATGTGGCTCTGGGCACCGATGGGGCGGTGGAATGCGGCAATCTGGATCTGTTCGAGGTCATGCGGGGCGCATCCTTCTGCGTCCGGGCCGCGAAGCAGGATGCCTCCGCCCTGCCCAGCTCCGCCGCGCTGATGATGGCCACCGTCTGCGGCGCCCGGGCCCAGGGCAGAAGCGCCGAGTGCGGGATGCTGCAGGTGGGCATGGACGCTGACATCGCCCTGGTGGATTTCACCGCCCCCCACCTGATGCCCTGCCACAATGTTGTGAACGGTCTGGTCTTCTCCGCCAAGGGCGGCGACGTGGCCATGACCATGGTCCGGGGCAAGATTCTCTACCAGAACGGCAAATTCCCCACCATCGACTTAAACGAGGTGGTGAAGGAGCTGATGGAAAACGCCATCCCCAGGCTGTTTGAGAAGGAAGAGAAATAAACCCCGATTTACGACAGCGGAGGTACCCTATGTCTGAACCACAAAAAAAGCAGAATTTCCTGCAGGGCACCGCACTGCTTGCCATGGCTGCGGTCATCGTCAAGCTGGTGGGTGCGCTGTACAAAATCCCACTGAACGCCATCATCGGCGAAAAGGGCTTCGGCTATTTCAGCACCGCCTATGAGATTTACAACGTCCTGCTGATGATCTCCACCGCCGGTCTGCCCGTGGCCATGAGCCGCATGATCTCCCAGGCCAGCAGCCTGGAAAACTACAACCAGGTCCGGCAGGTCTATTCCACCGCCCGGCGGATCTTCCTGATCCTGGGCGCCAGCGGCAGCATCCTGATGACGGTCTTCTGCCGCCAGCTGGCTGCTTTCTGGAATCAGCCAGACGCCTGGGCCGCCATCGGCTTCCTGGGGCCCTGCGTGCTGCTCATCTGCATCATGAGCGCCTTCCGGGGCTACTTCCAGGGGCAGAGCAATATGCTGCCCACCGCCGTTTCCCAGGTGCTGGAGGTCATCACCAAGCTGATCGTCGGCATGGCGGCGGCGCTGGCCTTCCTGAAGCTCACCGACAGCATCCCCCTGGCCGCAGGCGGCGCCATTCTGGGCGTCACCGTCAGCTGCGTCGTCTCCTCTGTTTATCTTTTCGGTAAGTTCCGCAGGAGCTACCGGGAGCTGCCCCGGACCGAAGATCAGGCCGCATCCTTCGGCAAGACCGCAAGGGAGCTGCTGAAAATCGCCGTGCCCATCACCATCAGCTCCACGTGCCTGTCCATCATCACTTCCTTTTCCAGCAAAATCTACATGGGACAGCTGCTCTCCTCCGGGGTGAGTCAGGAATCGGCGGACATCATGCGCGGCATCCACGTCATGACCCAGACCATTTACAATATGCCCTGCGCCTTCATCACCCCCATCACCGTCAGCATCATCCCCGCCATCACCGCCCAGATCACTCTGAAGAAATACCGGCAGACCCGGCTGACGGAGGAGTCCGCCATCCGCATCACCGGCATCGTGGCTATGCCCTGCTCCCTGGGCATCATCGCCCTGGCGCAGCCCATCACCGCGCTGCTGGGCCGCTATTCCGGGGAGCGGCTGGTGCTGGCCACCCAGATGATGACGGTTCTGGGCGTATCGCTGGTATTCAATGCGCTGGTGCTGGTGACCACCTCCATCATGCAGGCCCACGGCAATGTCACCCGGCCTGTCATCAATATGCTCATCGGCGGCGTGCTGAAGCTCATCGTGGTGTATGTGCTCACCGGAAACCCCGCCATCGGCATCGTGGGAACCCCCATCGGCACACTGCTGAGCTATGTGGTCATCTGCGTCCTCAACATCTACTCCATCCACACTCTGGTGGAGGACCCGCCCCAGATCCTGAAAAACCTGATCCGCCCCTTCTGCGCCGCCTGCATCATGGCCCTGTGCGCCTGGCTGGTATGGTGGGATCTGGGTAAGCTGGGCATCACCAGCCGCCTGATCCTGTGCGCCATTCCCGTGGGTGTGGGCGTTGTGGTTTTCCTGATCGCGGCGGTGATCCTGAAGGTCATCACCCGGGAGGACTGCCTGCTGCTTCCCAAGGGTGAAAAAATAGCAAAAATGCTGAAACTGTGAGGTTTTTCAGAAAAAGCACTTGCATTTTGGCGATGATTATGTTAATCTTAACACCGATTATGAAAGGAAAGAGGTTCTTTTATGAATAAAACCGAACTCATTGCCGCTGCCGCCGAGAGCACCGGCCTGACCAAGAAGGACACCGAGAAGGTTCTGAACGCAGCTCTGGAGAGCATCGCCGCCGCCCTGGCCCAGGGTGATAAGGTGCAGATCAGCGGTTTTGGCTCCTTTGAAGTCAAGGAGCGCGAGGCCCGCGTGGGCCGCAACCCCCAGACCGGCGAGGCCATGGAAATTGCCGCCTCCCGCATCCCCGCTTTCAAGGCCGGCAAGGCCCTGAAGGACCGCGTGGCAAAGTAACGCCATGCGCCTGGACAAATACCTGAAGGTCTCCCGCCTCATCAAGCGCCGCACCGTGGCCAACGAAGCCTGCGACAATGCCCGCATCAGCGTCAACGGCCGCCCCGCGAAAGCCAGCTACGATGTGAAGGTGGGCGACAAGATCGAGATCTCCATGGGCAGCCGCACCGTGGCTGTGGAGGTCCTCCAGGTGGCCGAAGCCGTGAAAAAGGACGACGCCGCCGCCATGTACAAAGAGATTTGAGAAAACCCCGTTGGCCTATTGGGTCAACGGGGTTTTTCGTTGGAAGAAGGATCAGGACAGCCTTGCCAGCTGCTCCGCATCCAGAATCCGGAAGGTGTCTCTGTAGAAATCGATGAGGCCGTCGCGCTTCATCCGCCCCAGCTCCCGGGACAGGGCGCTGCGGTTGACGCAGAGCAGGTCCGCCAGTTCCTCCCGGGTCATCCCCAGGCAGAAGGTTCCGCCGCCCTGCTCCAGAAGATACATGGCAATCCGCCTGCGCAGGGAGCCCACCGACAGGTAGCCGAGCCGCTGCCGCTGTGCCCAGAACTTCCGGGCGATCTCGCCGATGAGGTTCTCCCGGAGCCGGGAGTGGGCCGGGCAGCATTCCCGGCAGCCCTCCATAATTTTTCGGAAGGACAGATACAGCACCGTCGTCGTCTCCGACGCAATCACATACACCGGGCTGACGCCCCCGGGAGTGGACATGAGCACATCTCCCACCAGCGCCCCGGGGCCGTGCCGAGCCATCAGGGTGTGCTCCCCCGCCGCGTTCACCGCCTCCGCCCGCAGCACCCCGGAGAGCACCAGGACACAGGAGCGCACCGGCTGACCGGCGCAGAAGACAATGGCGTTTTTGTCGTAATGGGCAGCCTCCGCCCCCAGACAGCCCAGCAGCCGCTCCAGCTCCGTAGCTTGGATCCCGGCAAACAGCGTGCAGGAGCCCAGAACATTCCGTTCGTTTTCGTTCATAATCGATCTCCATCATGATGTAAGGGTGTGGCAGGTGAGACAGACAAATTGTAATTTATCTGTGCGTTGCATGGAACCGAGTAACGAACAGCGTGCACCAAGGCTCCCTCTGCGAGGGAGCTGTCAGCCAAAGGCTGACTGAAGGAGAGAGCCCCGGATTTTTTGATGCGGTATCGTATGAAGCGCTGGTGATCGACCAACGCTCTCTCCTTCAGTCCGCTTCGCGGCCAGTTTCATTATGGAATGATTGCCACCGGCAATCATGGCTATTCTGATTCGCTGCGCGGAGCACCACCCTCGCAGAGGGAGCCTTTGGTGCACACCGTCAAATTACAATTTAGGTTATCGGCTTTAGTAAGCACAACACAATATGTTGTGAAG
>CALYTP010000152.1:0-4350 GCA_945486915.1 uncultured Clostridia bacterium
AGGTCGTAGGGGATGGGCTCGATGGTGGCGGTCATGGCGTCGGTGGTGTTGACGGCGCGGATGATGGCGCACCATTCGTCGACGCGCTTGCCGTCCTTAATGCCCACGCTCTTCAGGTCGGGAATGGCGGTGAAGTACTGCCAGACCTTGCCCTCCAGGCCGTTCTTTGCAAACTCCTCCCGCAGGATGGCGTCGGACTCCCGGACAGCCTCCAGACGATCCCGGGTGATGGCGCCGGTGCAGCGCACGCCCAGACCGGGGCCGGGGAAGGGCTGACGGTAGACCATGCCGTCGGGCAGGCCCAGAGCCTTGCCGACCACGCGGACCTCGTCCTTATAGAGGATCTTGACTGGCTCCACCAGCTCGAACTTCATGTCCTCGGGCAGGCCGCCGGCGTTGTGGTGAGCCTTGATGCCCTTTTCGCTCTCCAGAATGTCCGGCCAGATGGTGCCCTGGGCCAGGAACTCAATGCCATCCAGCTTCCGGGCTTCCTCGGCGAAGACCTCGATGAATTCGCTGCCGATGATTTTTCTCTTCTTCTCGGGCTCGCTGACGCCTGCCAGCTTGTCCAGGAACCGGTCGGTGGCATCCACATAGACCAGATTGGCGTTCATCTGGTTGCGGAAGACCTCAATAACCTGCTCGGGCTCACCCTTGCGCAGCAGACCGTGGTTTACGTGGACGCAAACCAGCTGCTTGCCAACGGCCTTGATCAGCATGGCGGCAACCACAGAGGAATCCACGCCGCCGCTGAGGGCCAGCAGGACCTTCTTATCGCCGATCTGCGTGCGCAGAGCTGCGATCTGCTCCTCGATGAATGCCTGAGCCAGCGTGGGGGTTGTAATGCGCTCCATATTTTCGGGACGTCTGTCCAATGCCATATGACGAAACCTCCTTGTTTCTTTTTTTGGCATTTTTCAGTATATCATGGCGGGAGGCGTTTGAAAAGCAAAAACTTATGGATTCTGAAAAATCCGCCGGTCAGAACCGAAAAAGAGATGATTATGGCATTTTCCCACGGGAGATGGAATCCGATAAGCCTGCCTTGAAAAATGAAACCCCTTTGGTATAATGAATGGATGAATGGAAAACAGAGAGGAGCATGTGACATGAAGTTTCTGTACAAACTATTGCGGCAGGACCCCGAATCCCGGGAGGGCGTGGTGGTGACCACCTCGGCTCTGGGTATCCTGGTGAACCTGATCCTGGCAGCGGTGAAGATCGTTGTGGGTATGGCGGTGGCCTCCATTGCCATCGTGTCTGAGGGTGTCAACAACGCCACGGATTCCGCTGGTTCGCTCATCACCATTGTGGGCACCAAGCTCTCCGCCAGGCACCCCACCCGGAAGCACCCCTTCGGTTTCGGGCGCATTGAGTATCTGACCAGTCTTCTCATTGCCGTCATGATCCTCATCACCGGCTTTGAGCTGCTGAAAAGCTCGGTGGAGCTGATTATCCACCCAGAGGAACTGCGCGTTTCCTATGTAACACTGGTCATCGTGGCGGTATCCGCCGGAGTGAAGCTGCTGCTGGGCACCTTCACCATCCGGGAGGGCAAGCGGGTGGACTCCGGCAGCCTGACAGCGGTGGGGACGGAATGCCGGAACGATTCCATTATCTCCGTGGTGACCATTGCCACATCATTGATCTATCTGCTGTTCCGGTTCTCTCTGGATGCCTATGCCGGCGTGCTGATGTCCGCCATCGTGCTGAAGACCGGCATCGAGATCCTGAAGGACACCCTGGACGATCTGCTGGGACAGGCCGGGGAAGAGGAGCTGGCCCGGGAGCTCTAAGAGATCATTGCCCGGGAGCCCATCATCCTCAATGCCGCCGACATGATGCTCCACAACTATGGCCCGGATTCCTACAGCGGCAGCGTGAATGTGGAAATTGACCATGAAAAGACCGTGGCGGAGGTCTATGCCGCCATCCATGCCCTCCAGCTGAAAATCATGCACGAAAAGAACATCGTCATGGTCTTCGGAATCTACGCCGTTGACCGGGATCACGAGGAGATCCGGCAGATGCGGGAGCGGATCTCCGCTTTTGTAGAGGCGCAGGAGCATGTCACCAGCTTCCACGCGCTGTACATCGACCCGAATACCCGGGATATCTATGTGGATTTGGTGGTGGACTACGAATTGAAGGACTGGGATGCCCTGCGGGCGGATTTCACCGCCTTCATGGCGCAGCGCTATCCCGAAAGCCGGCTGGAGTTGGTCATTGAGACCATGTATGTGTGAGCCGGTCAGAAAGGAGATGACCCGATGAAATACAGCGGCATGGTTCCCGGCGTTTTCCGGAGCCGTCCCAACCGCTTCTTGGCAAAGGTGGAAATCGGCGGAATTCCCGAAACCGTCCATGTGAAAAACACCGGACGCTGCCGGGAGCTTCTGGTGCCCGGCGCGCGGGTGTACTGCCAGAAGTCGGACAATCCCATGAGGAAAACCCAGTATGACCTGATTGCCGTGGAGAAAGCCGGCAGGCTCATCAACATGGATTCCCAGGCACCCAACGCCGCAGCGGGGGAGTGGCTCCGCAGCGGCGGTCTGGGAGAGATCACCGATCTGCGTCCGGAGACAGTCCATGGGGATTCGCGGTTTGATTTCTCTTTTATCAAGGAAGGCAGACAGTGCTTCCTGGAGGTCAAGGGCTGCACGCTGGAAAATGACGGCGTCTGCGCCTTCCCCGATGCCCCCACCCAGCGGGGAAGGCGGCATCTGCAGGGCCTTGCCCGGGCGGCGGGGGAGGGGTACGGTGCCTATGTGCTCTTTGTCATTCAGATGGAGAATGTCTGTTCCATTCACCCCAACGATGACACGGACCCTGACTTTGGAAAAGCATTGCGGGAGGCCGCGAAGGCCGGTGTGACCGTACTGGCCATGGACTGCCATGTTACGGAGGATTCCATGACCATCCGGCAGGCGGTTCCTGTAATTCTGTGAGGCACAGAAAACGGTTAAGAGAAAAAATCATTTGCGGAAATCTGAAAAATGCATTGATTTCTTTTGGAAAACGTATATAATGAATCTGTGCCGTGCGAGTGATCGCACGAGTATTTTACATTGAGTCAAGGAGAATGACCATGAAGAAATTTCTTGCAATCCTGTTGACTCTGAGCATGATCCTGTCCCTGGCAGCCTGCGCCTCTTCCGGCAAGACTGTCGAGACCACGGCTACTGCGACAGAGGAAGCTACCACCGAGGTTACCACGGAAGCTACCACCGAGGCCACCACGGAGGCCACCACGGAGGCCACTACGGAGGCTACCACCGAGCCCGCTCCTGTTCCCATGACCCATGAGGAATTCATGGCTGCCGAGCTGGAGACCGCTGTCTGTGTCGAGACCTATGTCCAGGCGCACCAGTCCTGGTGGGATGGTAAGATCACTGTCTACGCCCAGAGCGAGGACGGCGCTTACTTCCTGTACAACATGGCCTGCACCGAGGAAGACGCTGCCAAGCTGGTTCCCGGCACCAAGATCCTGGTGAACGGCTACAAGGCTGAGTGGTCCGGCGAAATCGAGATCATCGACGCCACCTTTGAAATCCTCGAGGGCGAGTATCTTGCCGAGGCTGCCGACGTGACCGCTCTGCTGGGCACCGAGGAGCTGGCTGCACACCAGAACGAGAAGGTTGCCTTCAAGGGCCTGACCGTTTCCGCTGTTTCCTACAAGAACAATGAGCCCGGCGACGACATTTACGTGACCTTCACCATGGGCGATGTCACCGCTGATTTCTGCGTCGAAGCCTACCTGACCGGCCCCGATACCGATGTCTACGCCGCCGTTGGCGCGCTGAACGTGGGCGATGTGGTGGATGTGGAGGGCTTCCTGTACTGGTACAACGGCGCCAACACCCACATCACCTCCGTGACCGTGGTTGAGGCTGCTCCCGCTGCCGAAGCTGAGGTCACTCCCATGGCCGAGTCTGAAGCTGAGGAAGCTGCTCCCGCCGCTGTTCCTGTCAAGATCGTTGCCACCAAGAGCGCAACCATCGAGGCCTATGACTACGTCGAGGGCGATGCTGCCACCCTGGAAAACACCGCCGAGGCCGTGACCGTGGGCAACAAGCTGGCCATCAAGGTCACCCCCGCCGAGGGCTATGAGCTGGTCCGCGTCCGCGTCAACAACGTGGCTGTCGAAACCTGCGAGGATGGCTACTGGATGGTCGATGTGGCCGAGGGCACCAACACCCTGCGCATCAAGGCCCTGACTCAGCCTGTCACCGCCGAGGCAGCCGTCGAGGAGACCGAGGCTGTTGTGGAAGAGACCGAAGCTGCTGCCCAGGAGACTGAGGCTGCCGAACCCGCTGCCGCCGTCATCACCAAGGTCGCCCTGGTCACCGA
>CALYTP010000153.1:0-4292 GCA_945486915.1 uncultured Clostridia bacterium
CACCGCCAAATTGCAATTCAGCAAGCGGCTGAGTACGCCGATAAGCACATTTTCCAATATCTCATATCTTATATCTCATATCTCATATCTCATATCTCATATCTCATATCTCCACTCTCCACTCTCCACTCTTCACTCTCAATGACAGACATAACATACCAGCAGGGGCAGTCAATTCTCCTCCGCACCTGGCGCCATTATTTTTCTTGCTATTTTCCGGGGAAAGGGCTATAATGTAGAAAGAGACATTGTGTCAAGAGGAAGAAGTATGGACAAAAAGAAGATTCTGCTGCTCACCACCGGCGGTACCATCGCTTCCCTGCCCGGCGGCAGCGGTCTGGAGCCCCGGCGCAGCGAGGTCATGGAGCTGGCGCTGGATCAGCTGCGCAGTTACTATGACATCACCATCGACGATGTGATGTGCCTGGACTCCTCCAACATCACCCCGGAGGAATGGCAGCTCATCGCCCGGCGGATTTTTGAGGATCGGGCGGGTTTCGACGGCATTGTGGTCTCCCACGGCACCGACACCATGGCTTATACCGCCTCTGCCGTCACCTTCATGCTGCCGGACATCGACCTGCCCGTGGTGTTCACCGGCTCCCAGCTTCCCCTGGCGGATATGCTGTCGGATGCCCCGGGCAATCTGCGCACGGCCTTTGCCATGGCAGCCTCCGGCCATCCGGGGGTGTTTCTGGCCTTCGACCGGAAGGTGATGCTGGGCTGCCGCGCCGTGAAGATCCGGGCCTCCGGCTTCTCCGCCTTTGAGAGCGTCAATGCCCGCTATGCCGCCCAGGTCACGAATCACGGCCTGGTGGTGGATGACACCGTCCTGCCCCCGCGCCATGGCGAAGCCAGATTGTGCCCGGAAATCAGCCGGAATGTCTTCCTGCTGAAGCTGACCCCGGGACTGAACCCGGCGGTGTTCGATGTGCTGGCGGCCATGGGCTATCAGGGCATCGTCATCGAGGCCTTCGGTCTCGGCGGCGTCAACGTGCTGCACAAGGGCCTGCGGGGCATCCGCCGGGCGGTGGAGGACGGCATCAGCGTGGTGGTCACCACCCAGTGCCTGTATGACAGCGCCGACCTGCAGGTGTATCAGGTGGGCAACAAGCTGCTGGAGCTGGGGGTGATCCAGGGCCGGGACATGACCTCCGAGGCCGCCATGACCAAGCTGATGTGGGCCATCGGCCAGGGAATGGACCAGGAGCAAATCCGCGCCCTGTTCGCCCGGAATCTGGCCGGAGAAGTAGACTTTGATAAGAGTGAAGATTGAGGAGTGAAGAACGAAGAGTGGAGAGTGAAGAGTGAAGATTGAAGATTGAAGATATCATAATACCAAAGTATTCCCTATCTTATATCTTATATCTCATATCTCATATCTCCACTCTCCACTCTCCACTCTAAAACAAAGGGAGGAACACCTATGGACCCCATTTACGTCACCGGCCACCGCAACCCGGATACGGATTCCATCGTCGCCGCCATGGCCTATGCCGCGCTGCGCAATGCCTGCGGCGACCGGGAATATGAGGCGGCCTGCCTGGGCCACGTTTCCGACGAGACCCAGACCGTGCTGGACTATTTCGGCTTCCAGCCGCCCAAGCGCATTTACAATATGTACACCCAGGTCCATGACCTGGATTTCGACACGCCCCCCATCCTCAGCGACGCGGTGACCCTGGACCGGGCCTGGAAGCTGCTGTCCGACGACAAAAAGAGCTCCGCCCTGCCCGTTGCCAAGGAGGACGGTACCTTGTATGGTATGCTGTCCCGGGAGGATGTGGCCAGCTACAATATGGACCTGATGTTCAACGGCTTCCTGGAGCCGGTGCCGCTTTTTAATGTGCTGTCGGTGCTGGAGGGCAAGGTGCTCAACGACGCCGGGGAAAGCACCGATACCGTGGGCGGCGAGGTGACCATTGCCCTGCCCCAGAGCCGGGAGAATCTGCTCTTCAACAGCCGCGACACCGTGGTGCTTTGCGGCAACCAGCCGGAGATGATCCGCAGGGCTCTGGAGCTGGGGGTCAACTGCCTGGTGCTGTGCCAGGCGGAGCTGGACGAGGAGCTGCGCAGGCTGCCCACCACCACCTGCATCATCTCCACCCCCTTCGACGCCTACTCCGCGTCCCGGCTCATCTTCCAGTCCACCCCCGTGGGCCGGATCTGCAGGACGAAGGACCTGGTCTGCTTCCATCTGGAGGACCGGGTGGACGAGGTCCGGGAGCAGGTGCTGAAATTCCGGGAGCACTGCTACCCCATCCTGGACGAAAACGACAAGGTGGTGGGCGTGCTGACCCGCTACCATCTGCTGCGCCCCCGCAGGAAGCGGGTGGTTCTGGTTGACCATAACGAGGCCGCCCAGTCTGTGCCGGGATTGGAGGAGGCGGAGATTCTGGAGATCATCGACCACCACCGCCTGGCGGACATCCAGACCAACAATCCCATCACCGTGCGCAATGAGCCGGTGGGCTCCACCAACACCATCATCGCCGGCATGTTCCAGGACCGGGGGCTGATGCCCTCGGAGAAGATGGCGGGTCTGATGGCGTCGGCGATCATTTCGGACACGGTCATGTTCAAGTCCCCCACCTGCACCTCCCGGGATATCCGCATGGCCGAGCGCCTGGCGAGAATTGCCAATGTGTCCCTGGACGAGCTGGGCAAGACCATTTTCTCCGCCAGCCTGGGCAACAAGTCCGCCGAGGAGCTGCTGTACACCGACTACAAGGAGTTCCACATCGCCGGTCACGATCTGGCGGTGGCCCAGATCACCTGCGTGGACAGCCCCAGCATGGTCTCCCGCAAGGATGAGTTCCTGGAGCTGATGCGCCGGGTGGCGGAAAAGGAGAATTACTCCATGGTGATCCTGATGCTCACGGATGTGCTGCTGGAAGGCACCCAGCTGATTTTCGTCGGCGACGACGATACCATCCAGCAGGCCTTCAACGTCACCCCCAAGGACAACACCGTCTTCCTGCCCAAGGTCATGAGCCGCAAAAAGCAGGTCATCCCCATGCTCTCCGCCCTCTGGGGCTAAGCCGGCCGCCAGCCGCGCAGGCGAAAGGGTTGGCTACGGAGCGAAGCGACCTTGGCTCTCCCAAAGGGAGAGCCAAGGGCGCTGCCGCGCCAGTGCAAATCAACTGTACCATTTAACAGCATACTGCAGTTGGTGGTACAAATGGGAATCATTCAAACGAGGGAATAAGTATGTCCTTTGAAACCCTTCTGGGCAATGAACAACTGAAGATGAATCTGGCCAGGAGCATTTCTGCGGGGCATATTTCCCATTTCTACCTGATCTCCGGCCCCCGGGGGTCGGGCAAGCATACCCTGGCAAAGCTCCTGGCGGCGGCGATTCTTTGCCGGGGGGAGCGGAAGCCCTGCCTGCGCTGCCCCGCCTGCCGCAAGGTTCTGGACGATGCCCACCCGGACTTCATTCTCGTGGACGACCCGGAGAAAAAAACGGTGCCGGTGGATCTCATCCGGGACGCCCGGGCGGATATGTATATCGTCCCCAACGAGTCCGATCATAAAATCTACCTCTTCCCCCGGGCCCAGGACATGGGTCTGCCGGGACAGAACGCGCTGCTGAAGGTGCTGGAGGAGCCGCCCAAGTACGGCGTCTTCCTGCTGCTGACGGACAACCCCGACAAGCTGCTGCCCACCGTCCGCTCCCGGTGCACGGAGCTGAAGCTCCACGCCCTGACGGAAGCGGAAATGCTCCCCGGTCTTCGCCGGGACTTCCCGGAGGCGAAGGAGCAGGATCTGCTGGCGGCCGTCGCCCGCAGCGGCGGCTTCTACGGCCAGGCAAAAACCCTTCTGGAAGAGGGCGGCGCCGTATCCCCCCAGACCGGGGACTTCGTCCGGGCGCTGTGCGGCAAGGATCCCATGGCGCTGCTGCAGACGCTGGTGCCCATGGAGAAATGGAAGCGGGATGCTTTGGGCAGCGTGCTCACCGAATGGCTGGAGCTGACGGAAAATGCCCTGCTCTGCCGCAGCGGGCTGGACGCCGTCTCTCCCCTGGCAAGGGCCCTGGCGGACGCCCGGAGCAGCCCGGAGCTGCACAGCGTCATCGCGGAGCTGCAAAAGGTCTGCCTCTACCTGCAAAGCAACGTCTCCCCCGCCGCCGTCTGCGGCTACCTGGAGTGGAAGCTGAGATTGTAAACGTAGTAGGGTGTCACACTAAAAATGTAATGTGCTTATCGGGTTAACTCAGCAAATTGTAGTTTAACGTACTGGCGCGGCAGCGCCCTTGGCTCTCCCTTTGGGAGAGCTGTCAGCCGAACAGG
>CALYTP010000154.1:0-4289 GCA_945486915.1 uncultured Clostridia bacterium
GCCTTCGGCATCGATATTGATCGGTCGATCAAATGAGATACTTCGTATGTGCCCCACCAAATATCATTTTTCCGTTTTATTTTTCTCTCACCATGGTCAGCACGGAGGCAAAATACCCATGCTTTTTCAGAAATGCCTCCAGACTGGGGCCGTAATTGTCGGGGCCGTGGGAATTGGCAAAGGTGTTATACCCCTCAAAATGGTCCCCCATCCACCGAACCGCCACAAAATGGGCGCCGAACCGGGCCTTTTTCCGCCAGTAATAGGAGAGGATGCACACCGGCGCCTCCTTAGCCATTTCATCGTAGTGACTGCGGTCATTGCTGATGCGCAGGTCATAGCCCAGCCTGTGCAGGCAGATGGCGGGGCTTCCCACAAAGCTGCCCACCGCGCCGTTGATCAGAGGAAACTGCCGTTCAAACTCCCGAATGAGCCAGGGTATCTCCACCGGTCTTCCCAACACGCACAGCGCATTGTACACCGCGATCCAGCCGCAGCCGATATCCGCGCTGGCCCGGAAGCCGTAGCGCCACTGATCCTTTGGGATGGTTCGCTGATTGTAGATCATGGCACAATGGGGTGGGCGGCAATGTATTCGTCCAGAATTTCCGCAGCCAGCGCCACCAGCCGCCCGCAGGGGCGCTTGGCGTAAAAGTCCGCCGTCCGGGGGGTGGGGTTGGGATCGGAGGGGGGATTCTTGAGAATTTCCCGGCAGATGATGCTGCCCTCTCGGTCCCGGAACTGCCCGGCTAGGCTCTGCACCAGGGCATAGTGCTCCCTTTTGCGCACATCGTCGCCGGGGGTGTCGTAGCCGTACAGCAGCCCCGCCACCAGCAGCATCCCGCTGACCGCGCCGCAGATCTCCCGCATTCTTCCCACGCCGCCGCCGAAGGAGGATGCCAGCCGCGCCGCGTACTCCGGTGTCATCCCGGTGACATCGCAGAAGGCCACCGCCACCGCCTGGGAGCAATTATAGCCATTCAAAAAATTTTCCAACGCCTTTTCACTGTGATTCATGGGATTTCCTCCTGTCTTACCGAACCACCATGGACCGGCTGTAAATGGCGAAGAGCTCCTGACTGGGCTGCCAGCCCTTTTCCATGGGCGGGAACTCCGCGTCAAAGGCCTCGGCAGCGGCCTCATCGATTTCAAAGGCGCTGCTTTCTTCAAAGATCCAGTTCTTTCCCGCCAGAGCGCCGGGCTTCAGCTCCCGCACCAGCAGCGCCACCGGGTAGGCATCTTTGGCCATGGCCACGCCGTAATGCTTGCAGCTACGAAAGCCGCTGGTGACATAATTCTCCGGGTTTCCGAAGATGACCACCGCTTCATAGCCCATCTGCGCCGCCTTTTCCAGGGAGTGCCGCAGCAGCGCCTTGCCGATGCCCCGACGCTGGTACTCCGGGTTCACGCTCAGCGGGCCGAAGGTCAGGATGTTCTTCTCCTCCCCGTCTTCGGCAATGAGCTTTGAACGGGTATACATAATATTTCCGACAATGACGCCGTCCAGCTCCGCCACGAAATCCAGCTCCGGGAGAAAATCGCCGGAGCCGCGCAGAATATGGGCAAGATAATGCTCACTGCAGCCGGGTACATGCTGATTCCAGAATGCCCTTCTGGTCATTTCCTCCACCGCCCGGTAATCCGCCGGGGTCTCGTTTCTGATGGTTAACACGTTTATCAGCCAGTCCTTTCTGATCTGCGAAGAAAGGAAAATGCCGGGACGGATCGGATCCCGGCATTTTCTGTGGAATTAAATGGTAATCAGCTCGTAGCTATCCTCGCCCAGGCCGATCTTCTTGCCGTGATCGATCTGGGTTCTCCAATTGCTCACCGGGAAGTCAGCGGTGAAGTGGTCCAGGTCGGGGCGGTTGGCCTTATCCAGCTTGGAGCCGGGATTCACGGGCTGCTTCAGCACCGCTTCGGCGCAGGCCAGATCCAGAGCCACCGGGTCAAAGGACGCGAACATACCCACATCGGGGACGATGGGCAGATCATTTTCCGCATGGCAGTCGCAGTAGGGGCTGACATCCCGCACCAGCGTGATATGGAAATTGGGTCTGCCGTCCACCACGGCCTTGGCGTACTCCGCGATCTTGTAATTGAGCATCCGGATGGCATTCTCCGAGCTGTGGTAGATGGCCTCCATGGGACAGGTGTCCACGCAGCGGCCGCAGCCCATGCAGTTGACCCAGTTGATCTTCATCTTGCCGTTTTCCTGCAGCTGGGGGCCGTTGTGGGCGCAGATTTTGGCGCAGGCGCCGCAGGCAACGCACTTCTCCGGGTCGATGAGGGGCCGTCCGGCGCTGTGCATATCCCGCTTGCCCTGGTTGGAGCCGCAGCCCATGCCCAGATTCTTCAGCGCGCCGCCGAAGCCCGCTTCCTCGTGGCCCTTGAAGTGGTTCAGGGAGATGATGATGTCGGCATCCATGATGGCACGGCCGATCATGGCGTTCTCCACATACTCGCCGCCCTTGACGGGGACGGCCACCTCGTCGGTGCCCTTCAGACCGTCGCCGATGATCACATGGCAGCCGGTGGTATAGGGGGTGAAGCCGTTGAGGTAAGCGGTCTCGATGTGATCCAGGGCATTCTTCCGGGAGCCGACATACATGGTGTTGCAGTCCGTCAGGAAGGGCTTGCCGCCCAGCTCCTTCACAAGATCCACCACCACCCGGGCATAGCCGGGGCGCAGATGGGCCATGTTGCCCAGCTCACCAAAGTGAATCTTGATGGCAACGTACTTGTCCTTGAAATCGATCTGATCCATTCCGGCGGTCATAATCAGCCGGGCCAGTTTCTGGGGCAGCGTCTCGGAAGTGCCGGTGCAGAAATCGGTGAAATAAACCTTGGGTGCCATGGGGGAATCCTCCTTATAAAATGGAATGTGCATATTGGGTTTGCTCAGCATCCCGGTAAATTGTAATTTGGGCGTGCAAATTACTGCCCAGCCATTGTAGGGGAGGATATCATCCTCCCGCGCAGTGTAAGCCCTCAAAAAGCAATCACGTTGGGCGAATTCGTATCTATGTCCAACATTTTCCCATTCAACCGAACACTCGGAAACCAAAACCTGGCGGGAGGCTAATAGCCTCCCCTACAGTGGCTGGGCATTCATTTTTACTGCGCAGGAACGATACCGGGCGGTACCCAGGAGTGTGGCGATTACAGACCAGCCCCGGTGCGGCATTGTCCGCGGGCACTGCCCGCTAAATTACAATTTTCCTTTCTTCCGATTCAAGCCAATAAGCACAAATGGAATAGTACAAGTTTACCTGAGAAAGGGACAATTGTCAAGGATTCCTGCCCGGAACAAACCATCCCGAAAAACAAAAAGGATGCCATTTTCACAGCATCCTTATTGTTGGAAATCTGAATTACTTGCCGGCGTTGGCGATCTGAGCGGCGACCTCAGCGGCGAAGTCGTCCACCTTCTTCTCGATGCCCTCGCCCTTGACGTAGTGGATGGCGTCAACAAACTTGACCTTCGCGCCCAGCTTCTTGGCGGCGTCGGCGATGTAGCCCTCCACGGAGCCGGTGAACAGGTCGCTGCGGACGAAATCCATCTGCAGCAGGCAGTTCTCCTTGTAGAAGTTGGCCAGCTTGCCGGCGGCGATCTTCTCCTTGACGGCGGCGGGCTTGGAAGCCATCTTGGGGTCATTCTCCATCAGAGCGACCTGGACAGCCATCTCGTGGTCAACATCCTCCTGGGGAACGCAGGCCTTGTCCCAGTACTTGGGGTTCATGGCAGCGATCTGCATGGCCACGTTCTTGCCGATCTCGGTGACGTCGGCATCGCCCTCCACAGCCAGGTTGACCAGAACACCGTGGGTGCCGCCGGCGTGAACGTAGGCGACGGAGGTGTTGTCAGCAAAGCGGGCGAAACGGCGGATCTGCATGTTCTCGCCGATGGACATGACCTTCTCCTGCATGATCTCGGTGACGGTCAGGTTGGTGCCGGGGAAGGTGCAGGCCTTCAGAGCATCCACATCGGCGGGATTCTCCTTGGCAACCACCTGGGCCAGACCCTTGACCAGATCCAGGAAAGCATCGGTCTTGGCGGCAAAGTCGGTCTCGGAGTTGACCTCGATGACGACGCCCACACCGTCGATGACGGTGGCCAGGGCAACGCCCTCAGCGGCAATACGGCCGGCCTTCTTGGCAGCCTTTGCCAGGCCCTTCTCGCGCAGCCAGTCAACAGCCTTATCCATATCGCCGTCGGTGGCCTGGAGTGCCTTCTTGCAGTCCATCATGCCGACGTTGGTCATTTCACGCAGTTTCTTAACGTCCTG
>CALYTP010000155.1:0-4282 GCA_945486915.1 uncultured Clostridia bacterium
TAATAGCCTCCCCTACAGTGGCTTGAGCAAAAATCTGCTCTACAAATTACAATTTTTTAGTGTGACACCCTGCTACATTGGCGGGGCAAACACAATAAAAAAACACAGGGACTGCCGAAACAGCAGTCCCTGTTATTTGTTATTCTTCCATGCTCAGCACATGGGCGCCCTCAAATTCGATGTGCAGGGGGAGCATCTGCCAGTTGTGCTGGGTGATGCTGTCCAGCTTCCTGGAGAGCTTTTCCTGCAGGCCGGGGTTGCGGGTGATGCACAGCAGGGTGGGGCCTGCGCCGCTGAGGCAGAAGGCGGCTCCCGTGGTGCGCACCAGGGCTTCGATTTTGTCGTAGTCCGGGATCAGCTTGCGGCGGTACTGCTGGTGCAGCCGGTCCTGCATGCCGTTGCGCAGCAGCTTTTCATCCCCCAACTCCAGGGCCTTCAGCACCATGGCGCCGTGGGACACATTATAAATGGCATCGGCCCGGGAGATCTGCTCCGGCAGCACGGAACGGGCCAGGGTGGTGGGCAGATCGAAGTCCGGGATCAGCGCCAGAAATTCCCAGCCGGGATGCAGGGGGAAATTCACGGTGACGGGCAGGCCGTTGTCCACCATGGATGCCGTCAGGCCGCCGTAGAAGGCGGGGGCCAGGTTGTCGGGGTGACCCTCCATGGCGTTGGTGATGTTCAGCAGACCCTGGGTGGACAGACGGCTGCCCCGGAGCACATTGGCACCCATGGCACCGGCCACCAGCAGAGCGGCGGAGGAGCCCAGGCCCCGGCAGACGGGGATGTGGGCGTCGATGTGGATCTTTACGCCCCGGACCTCCTCGTTGAGGGAGGCCAGGACGGCGCAGTAGGAGGTGTAGGCCATGTTGTCCGGCCCGGTGAAGGCCTCGTCGCAGCCGGTGATCTCCAGGCCGGGCTCGTCGGTCTCCTGGAAGGTCACGTCGGTGTACAGGCTCAGGGCGCAGCCGAAGGCGTCGAAGCCGGGGCCCAGATTCGCCGTGGTGGCGGGAACGCGGATGGTTACTCGTTTCATAGTGACTCCATGATAAGTTGTATGGTATTGCGCAAAACAACAGCCCGGCTATTGTAGGGGAGGATAGTATCCTCCCGCCAGGTAACGGTTTTTGCGTGTTCGGATGAATGGTACTGCCTGTCGCGCGGCATGCACCAAGGCTCCCTCTGGGAGGGAGCTGGACGCGAAGCGGACTGAGGGAGAGAACGTTGGTCGAACCCCAGCGCTTACCACGTTACTGCGTCATAAAATCCGGGACTCTCTCCATCACAGAGGGAGCCCTGAATGGTGCGGATTTGCATTGGTGCATGCTGTTGTGGCAGTTCGTACCGCGCGGGAGGATAATATCCTCCCCTACGATGGTGCGGAGGATTTCAGAGGTTCAGCACATAGGAGAGCATCTGATCCTTTTCGATGACGCCGGTGTGGCGCTCGGGCTTGCCCTGGAGGGTGGCCAGGGGCTGGGGGATGGGGATGCCGGTGATGGCGCTCAGGCGTTCCATCTGGGTAAATTCGGAGCCGCTGGTGTCGCCGCCGATGGCGGTGAGGACGGCGGCGGGGAACTTATAGGGCGAAGCGGTGGACAGAACCACCATGGGGGTCTGATCCCCGGTTTCGGCCATGTAGTCCTCGGCGGCGGCCCAGCCGGAGGCGGTGTGGGGATCGCAGAGGTAGCCCAGCTGCCGGTGGACCCGGCCGATGATCTCCGCTGCCCGGGCATCGTCGCAGCAGTAGGCCCGGAATTCAGCCTGAATGGCGGCCTTCAGGGTATCGGGGACGGTGTAGCAGCCCTCGGTATTGAGTTTGCCCATCAGCTCCGCCACCAGGGCGGTGTCGCCGGAGAGCAGGTACAGCAGCCGCTCCAGATTGGAGGAGACCAGAATGTCCATGGAGGGGGAGGTGGTCTTCAGCAGGGGGCGGCGCTTATCATAGGTGCCGGTGGTGATGAAATCGGTGAGGACGTTGTTGGCGTTGGAGGCGCAGATCAGCGTGCCCACAGGCAGACCCAGCTTTTTCGCCAGGTAGCCTGCCAGAATGTCGCCGAAGTTGCCGGTGGGGACGGAGAAATTCACCCGGTCGCCCATTTGGATCTCCCCCCGGTCCATCAGATCCCGGTAGGCGCGGAAATAGTACATGATCTGGGGCGCCAGACGGCCGATGTTGATGGAGTTGGCGCTGGAGAGTCGGAAGGGCAGCTCCCGGCCCCGGCACTGGGTGAAGATGTTCTTCACGCCGGTCTGGGCATCGTCAAAATTGCCCTTCACCGCGCACACGGCCACGTTTCCGCCCTCCTGGGTCACCATCTGGGCACGCTGCACCTGGCTGACGCCGCCGTCGGGGTAGAACACGCAGATGCGGATGCCGGGAACGTCCCGGAAGCCCACCAGGGCGGCCTTGCCGGTGTCGCCGGAGGTGGCGGTGAGGATCAGGATGTCCTGGTCCATGCCCTTTGCCTCCTTGGCGGCGGTGAGCAGCTGGGGCAGCATACTCAGCGCCACATCCTTAAAAGCGGAGGTGGGGCCCCGGAACAGCTCCAGCACATTGAGATTTCCGACCTTCACGGTGGGGGTCAGATCCTCGGTCTCGAATTTGCCGGTGTAGGCTCTGGAAACCAAAGCGGGCATATCGGGGATTTCCGGCAGCAGGGCAGAGAGAATGTTTGCGGACATTTCCTGGCTGGTGCCGTTCAGGCAGGCCTGCCAGTCAAATTCGGGGAGTGCTTCGGGCATATACAGACCGCCGTCGGGTGCCAGACCCTCCAGGACGGCCTGGGCACTGTCCACGAAGTGCCCGGGGTTTCTGGTGGAATGATACAGCATGGTAAACTCCTTTGTCTATTTATTAAACCAGTTGCACAAAAAACCGGGGGAAAGCGCCGAAATCCTTTGCTTTTTGTTGCAATTGAAATCAGATAAAGTATATGATATACTGAACCTTGAGAAATTGCAAGTACCTTTTACGGCGGATGGTTGTTTTTGGTGCATGTACAGTGAGACCTCTCGCTGAAAAAATACAAAAAACGGAGGGGCAATTTATGAAAATCGGTTTGTGCGGCTTCGGCGTTGTGGGCAGGGGCGTTTATGAGATCACGGAAACCCGGGAGGATATGCAGGTCACCAAGGTGCTCTGCCTGGAGGATATCCGGCTGCCCGACGCGGAGGCGGTGAAGGATTTTAACCTGATCCTGAACGATCCCGAGATCGACACCGTGGTGGAGGCCATGGGCGGCCTGCACCCCAGCTATGAATTTGTCAGTGCCGCGCTGAAGGCCGGCAAGAATGTGGTCACATCCAACAAGGCGCTGGTGTGCACCTTCTATGACGACCTGATCCCCCTGGCGGACAAAATGGGCGTCAAGCTGCGCTGCACCGCTGCCGTGGGCGGCGGCATCGGCTGGCTCTCCGAGCTGGAGCGCTCCCGCAGAGTCCAGAAGATCGACCGGGTGGGCGGCATCATGAACGGCACCTGCAACTATATCCTGGACAACATGACCCGCCGTGGCTCCGACTACGCCGAGACCCTGAAGGAAGCGCAGAAGCTGGGCTACGCCGAGGCCAACCCCTCCACCGACGTGGACGGCATCGACACCTGGCACAAGGTGATCCTGTCCTCCAACATCGCCTTCGGCATCTCCCTGGAGAAAAATTCCGTCCCCGTGGCGGGCATCCGCAACATCACCGCCGCCGATGTGGAGAACTTCAAGGCCCACGGCAAGGTCTGCAAGCTGATTTCCACCGGTAAGCGCACCGGCACCGGCTTCAGCGCCTATGTCCAGCCCACGCTGGTAAATGACGGCGAGCCGGAGGCTGCGGTGCCCCTGAACTACAATCTCATCACCTTCGTGGGCGAGACCTCTGAGCGGATGAGCTTCTTCGGCCAGGGCGCAGGCCGCTATCCCACCGCATACAATGTGGTGCAGGATCTGGTGGATGTGCTCTCCGGCAAGGGCTTCTACGCTCCCTACGGCCAGCCCCAGGCGGCAGACAACAGCGAGAAGCTCAGCTGGTACGTCCGGGGCAATTGGCCCGGCGAAGTGGCCGAGCAGTGGAACGGCGCGGTGATCACCGCTCCTGTGGCTGTTTCCGAAATGCACGATTGGCTCAAGGCCAACCCCGATGCCTTCATCGCCGCCATTGCGCAGTAACACGCATTATTGTGCCGATCGGTTTCACTCAGCAAACAACCAAATTGTAATTTGGCGGTGTGCACCGAAGGCTCCCTCTGCGAGGGAGCTGGCCGCGAAGCGGACTGAGGGAGAGAGCGTTG
>CALYTP010000156.1:0-4274 GCA_945486915.1 uncultured Clostridia bacterium
GCTCTCTCCCTCAGTCAGCCTTTGGCTGACAGCTCCCTCCCAGAGGGAGCCTTGGGGCACGCTGTTCGTTACTCGGTTCCATGCAACGTATAGACAAATTACTATTTGCCGCAATGCTGAGTCAAACCAATATGCCCATTATGAATTATCGGATTGCCTGGGGAATGATGGTGAGCTTTGCGGTGCGGATGCATTGGGTCACGTCGCCTTCCCGGAGGCAGCGGATCAGCAGCTCTGCCGCCGCGTGGGCATCGCTGCCGGCATTGTGGTGATCCAGCGGAATGCACAGCTGCTCACACAGGGTATTGAGCTTGTAATTCGGCATCCCCGGCAGGGCGCTGCGGGCAAACCGCACGGTGCAGACGTATCTTGCCCAGGGCCGCCAGTGGATGGCGTAGGCATCCAGGCACTTGGCCAGCACCCCCATGTCAAAGGGCGCATTGTGGGCCACCAGCATCCCGCTGTCGAACAGCGGCTGAATTTCCTGCCACAACTGCGGGAAGGTGGGGGCGGTCTCCACCGATTCCGGGGTGATGCCGGTGAGGCGGATGTTGAAGGCATCGAACTCGGCCTCGGGGTTCACCAGTGAATAATATTCCTGGGTGATGACCCCGTTTTCCACCACGCTGATGCCGATGGCGCTCATACGGTTGTTCCGAAAATTGGGCGTCTCCGTATCAAAGACGATGAAACGGTCCGTCATACCGGCTTCCTCAGACCATCTCCGCGATGTCATAGATCAGGCGCTCGGTCTTCTCCCAGCCCAGGCAGGGGTCGGTGATGGACTTGCCGTAGACACCGCAGCCGATCTTCTGGCTGCCGTCTTCGATGTAGCTTTCCACCATGAAGCCCTTGACCAGACTGCAAACATCGGGGCTGTAGTTCCGGCTCTGGAGAACCTCCTTGATGATGCGGCCCTGCTGGAAGGGATTCTTTCCGGAATTGGCGTGGTTGGCGTCGATGATGGCGGCGGGGTTCTGCAGGCCGCTCTTTTCGTAGCACTCATGGAGGAAAATCAGATCCTCATAGTGATAGTTGGGTCTGGAATCGCCGTGCTTGTTGGTGTAGCCCCGGAGGATGGCGTGGGCATAGGGGTTGCCCGCCGAGGTGGCCTCCCAGCCCCGGTAGATGAAGGTATGGGAATGCTGGGCGGCATTGATGGAGTTCATCATGACGGAAATATCGCCGCCGGTGGGATTCTTCATGCCCACGGGAACGGAGATGCCGCTGCTGGTCAGCCGGTGCTGCTGATTCTCCACGCTGCGGGCGCCCACCGCCACATAGGCCAGCACGTCATCCAGATATTTGTAGTTCTCGGGATAGAGCATTTCGTCGGCGGCGGAGAAGCCGGTCTCCCGCAGCACCCGCATGTGCAGCTCCCGGATGGCAATGAGGCCCTTGAGCATATCCGGGGCGGCATCGGGGTTGGGCTGGTGGAGCATCCCCTTGTAGCCGGCGCCGGTGGTGCGGGGCTTATTGGTGTACACCCGGGGGATGATGAGGATGCGGTCACTGACCTTTTCCTGCACCTGCCGCAGCCGGGTGATGTAGTCCAGAACGCTGTCCTCCCGGTCAGCCGAGCACGGGCCGATGATCAGGGCAATGCGGTTGTCCAAACCGGACAAAATGGCCTTGAGCTGGCGGTCCCGCTCCTCAAAATTGGCCTCCATCTCCGGTGTGACGGGATATTCTTTTTTCAGTTCGGCGGGAATGGTGAGTTTCCGCTTGAATTCCATATTCATGGCAGGTGTTCCCCTCTCTGGTTTTCTCTCAGCCAAGTATACTGCTTTTTCCCCGATTGTTCAACGTTTTTTTCTGCAAAAAACCGCCCGATGGATTCCATCGGGCGATGTGTTTTCCTGTTTACTTCACTTCCACCAGCTCGATGCGGAAGTTCAGCTCCTTGCCGGCCATTTCGTGGTTGGCGTCGAAGGTGATGTTCTGGTCGTCTTTGGCCACCACCGTCACCAGGAAGGGCTGGCCCATGGTGTTGTACAGGTAGACCTTCTGGCCCACGGTCAGATCCTCGGAGCCGGGCAGCTGGGCGATCTCCACGGGGAAGATCATGGCGGGATCGGCCTCGCCGTAGGCTTCGTCGGGGGTCAGGTGGACATCCACGATCTGGCCCACCTCCATATCCGCCACGGCGGCGTCAAAGCCCCGGATCATCATGCCCGCGCCGCAGACAAATTCCAGCGGCTCGCCCCGGTCATAGGAGGAATCGAACTGGGTGCCGTCGTTGAGGGTGCCTCTGTAGTGCACCCGGCAGGTCTTGTTCACGTTGCGGCCCTGGAGGCTGCCATGGCAGGAGCCGCCGCAATGGCATTCGTGGCCCTCCTCGTGGTGGTCACAGCTGCAATTGACGCCGGAGGATTCCAGCTCGCCGTTCAGGTAAGCCTGCACCGCTTCATCGGCATCGCCCTGGACACCTGCGCAGACCTCAATGCCCACGATGTTCAGCGCCTGCATCATACCGCCGCCCACGCCGCCGCAGATGACGGTGGTGATGTCGTTGCCCGCCAGGAAATCCGCCAGCGCCTCGTGGCCGGTGCCATTTGTGGACATCACCCGGGAGGAGACAACCTTGCCGTCCTCCACCTCATAGACCTTGAACTGCTCGGTTCTGCCGAAGTGCTGGAAAACCTGGCCGTTTTCATAGGTAACTGCAATTTTCATATCATAACTCCTGTCTGTTTTTTCATTTCAATTTGGGCAACACCGCATAATGGGGCAAGGAGATTCGGCGAGAGATTTTGCCCCAAGCGAAAGTATGGAAAATGCGGGAATACTTTGTGTATTTCCCATTTTTCATACTGCACGATTGGGGCAAAAGATCCGCCGAAGCCCGCAGCGCCCATTGTGTGGTGTTGCCTTTGGTCTGAAGCCAAGGAAAAGAGCAGCCCATCAGCTGCCCCAACAGGTTTATCATATCACACAATACGCCCATAGTCAACAGGAAACCGGCACAGAAGTTGTAATTTCTCCGCGTTGCATGAATTTCCCGCAACAATTATGGTGAATTTCCCATCTTGCATTTTCTCCGTTTTCCGGGTATCATAAAGATACAAAAAAGGAGTGAGTCCAATGATCATGTAAGACCCCATTCCGAAGAAAGAGAGGTCAAATCGCTGATGTTAGATAATAAGAGTGAATAACAGCCCTCGATGTTGGATGAAAAAACATCGGGGGCTGTTTATTTTGCTCTTTTCGGGCGGCTGCTTCTGTGGTATCATGGAAGCAGTCTTTTCCGTAAGAAAGGCAGGTATTGTTATGAAGACGATCCGTGTTGCCGCCGCGGTGATCACCGATGATCTGGGGCGAATCTATGCCGCCGAAAGAGGCTACGGCCCCCAGAAGGGCGGCTGGGAATTTCCCGGCGGGAAGCTGGAGCCCGGGGAGACCGCCCGGGAGGCTCTGGTCCGGGAGATCCGGGAAGAGCTGGACATCACCATCGAGGCAGGCCGGCTGATATGCACCATCGAATACGACTACCCCGACTTCCACCTGTCCATGGACTGCTTCCGCTGCCGGATCGTCAGCGGGCAGATTCGCCTGAAGGAAGCACAGGCGGACCGCTGGCTGCGCCCCGAGGAGCTGGACAGCGTAAACTGGCTCCCGGCGGACCGGGAGCTGCTGCCGCTGCTATCGGATGACCATCCACTGGGCGCATAGCCGATCCAGTGACCAGCCGGCGTTGGCGGGGCTGGTGGAGGGCATCGTCATGATGGGAATGCCCAATTGGGGCTGCTGGTATTTGCGGTAGAGCCGGGCAGCTGTACCGCCGTTGGCATAGATGGCTCTGATGTCGGCGGCCTCCAGGATGCGGCGGATATCCGTTGGCTCGGCATTGCGGATGCTGCTGTCGCTGGAGCCCCGGATGTCGCAGCTCCCCAGCACATCCCACAGGGCAATGCCATGGCGCAGCAGCAGACTCCGTTTTTCTGCGATGCTCTGAGGAACTTCCTCCCCGGTCAGCCGGGCCAGCACCCTCCAGAAGCGGTTCTGGGGGTGGCCATAGTAGAAGTCCGTCTGCCGGGATCTCACCGAGGGGAAGGTTCCCAGGATCAGAATTTCGGAGTTCTCATCATACACCGGTTCAAAGGGGTGGACAACGTGCTGATAGTCCATGGTCTGCCTCCCATTGTTGATTTCACAGGCTGGATCACCGCCTCCTCTGGCACGTTCCTGCAAAAACTTGCAATTTGCGCCTGCGCTTACAGAGCCCTTGGCTCTCCCTTTGGGAGAGCTGTCAGCCGAACAGGCTGACTGAGAGG
>CALYTP010000157.1:0-4253 GCA_945486915.1 uncultured Clostridia bacterium
ATGCCATTTTGGATGCCTGTCTTGCCCAGGACCCCAATTCCCGGGTGGCCTGTGAAACCATGGTCACCACCGACTTCTGCCTGATCTGCGGCGAGATCACCACCACCGCCAATGTGGATTACCCCGCCGTGGCCCGGGAGGCGATTCGCAAAATCGGTTATGTCTACCCCGGCGACGGCTTCGACGCCGACTCCGTCCAGATCCAGTGCCGCATCCACACCCAGTCCGCCGACATCGCCATGGGCACCAACGATGCCGTGGGCGGCGCAGGCGATCAGGGCATGATGTTCGGCGGCGCCTGCACCGAGACCCCCGAGCTGATGCCCCTGCCCATCGCCATGGCAAGAGCCCTGTGCAACCGGCTCACCGAGTGCATCCATTCAAATGACCTGCTGCGCCCCGACGGCAAGACCCAGGTCACCGCCGAGTACGACAACAGCGGAAAGGTCGTGGGCATCGATACCGTGGTGGTCTCCGTGATGCACAGCGCCGATTTTGAAATGGGAGAGCTGAGAAAGTACATCCGCGCCGCAGTCATCGCCCCGGTGCTGGAGCGCTACGGCTTTGACATCGCCGGGGTGAAAAACATCTATATCAACCCCACCGGCAACTTCGTCATCGGCGGCCCCAACGGCGACACCGGCCTGACGGGGCGCAAGATCATCGTGGATACCTACGGCGGCTACTTCTCCCACGGCGGCGGCGCCTTCTCCGGCAAGGACCCCACCAAGGTGGATCGCAGCGGCGCGTACCTGGCCCGGTACATGGCCAAGAATCTGGTGGCCGCGGGGTATGCCCAAAAGGTGCAGGTGCAGCTGGCCTATGCCATCGGCGTTGCGGAGCCTGTCTCCGTCCGGGTGGACAGCTACGGCACCGGCAAAATCTCCGACGATGAGATGACCCGCCTGCTCAGAGAAAAGGTGGATATGACCCCCGCCGGCATCATCCGCCGCTTTGACCTGCGCCGCCCCATCTACGCCCCCACCGCCGCAAAGGGCCACTTCGGCATGGAAAATCTCCCCTGGGAACGCACCGATCTGTTTTAAGAAGCCGTTTTCCCACAGGGGGTGCTGCATCCCAAAATTGCAATTTGCACTGGCGCGGCAGCGCTCTTGGCTCTCCCTTTGGGAGAGCTGTCAGCCGAACAGGCTGACTGAGAGGGTACTCCGTTGGATGGTTGGGCAGCGCCTATTGGAACGTGGGACCCTCTCAGACTGCCCCTTACGGGGCAGCCAGTTCTCCCAAAGGGAGAGCCAAGGTCGCTTCGCTCCGTATTATTTGCGGATCTCTATCGGAGAATTGTTCCTTTTTCGTTATCTCAACTCTCCACTCTCCACTCTTCAATCTTCACTCTTTCTTGTAAACCGCATATTTTAGCATCACCAGTCAAAACTTTTGCCGCCCCCAATTTCCACCGGGGGCGGCGATTTTCATGCCAATATGGGCTGAATCTGCACCCCTTCCGCCGCCAGTCTGACGGTTTCGGGGATTTTCTCAAACACCGCCACCAGGGACGTGGGCTTCGCCTTCGCGTCGTCCTGCCGCAGCGGCACAAAATAATAGTGCTTCCTTGCCAGCAGCCTGCCAATGTTCT
Organism: uncultured Clostridia bacterium; assembly: GCA_945486915.1. GTDB lineage: Bacteria > Bacillota > Clostridia > Oscillospirales > Oscillospiraceae > Faecousia. Next base: position 1,595 of record CALYTP010000157.1, read on the forward strand.
CCGCCGCCGCTGTCAGGCCGTCGTTGGTGGATACGGCGATGACCACGGGCCTGCCGTTTCGCAGCTGGCTCTTTGCCGCCATGGTCACCGGCGTGTCGGCAATCCCGTGGCTCAGCTTTGCCATGGTGTTCCCGGTGCAGGGGGCGATCAGCAGCACATCCAGCAGCTTTTTCGGCCCGATGGGCTCCACCTGGGGAATGGTTTTCAGCACGGGATGCCCGGTGATCCGCTCCGCCTCTGAAAGAAATTCCTCCGCTTTCCCGAACCGGGTATCCGTCCCGGCCGCCTGACAGGAAAAAATCGGGTACACATCGTGCTCCTTTGCCAGCTTCTCCATCACGGGGAACACCGCGCTGTATGTACAGAATGACCCGCATACCGCAAATCCGATTCTCATACCCTCACTCCAATTTCCGCAATATGGTTTTCGCGATGAGCGTCCCGGACTGCTCCGGCGCATAGATTCCCGGCAGCCCCCTGGCTTCCAGCACATCCTCCCCACGGAAGCCCGGTGTGGATGCCAGCTCGATTTTCAGCCCGGTAAAGGCATCTTCATCCAGAGTAATCCCCGGCGCCGTGTTGAACACCACCCGGCAGTCGTATTTCGGCTCGGTGCGGATGCCGAAGGATTCCGCCTCCGCCCTGTGGGCTTCAAGGCGGGACATAAGGGAAACCTGCGCTCCCAGCCCGGTGAGCAGCCGGCACAGGTGCTTGCCGATCCGCCCCCAGCCGATGACCAGCGCTGTCTCATCCCGGAAAATCCCGCCCATCCGCCGTGCCGCCAGCTGCACCGCGCACTGGGCGGTTATGGCGGCGTTCTCCCAGAGATACCCTTCGTCCTGCAGTAAATCCATACACCGCCATCGGGAGTAAGATGCCGGGATTTTCCCGCTGACGATGGTGACGGTTTCCGGCAGCCGCCGCAGCAGCTCGGCAAGCTCCCCGCCGCCCCGAAGGGCGCCGTCGTGGGAGAACCCCGGCACATCCAGCAGCAGGTGGGTCACCTCCTGGGAAGGATGGTCCGTTATGGCAATGTCATGGCGCCGGAGCACCTCCGCCGCCCGCAAACACCCGGGCGTTTTTCCCATGGGATAGAATAAGCAGTTACCCAATACGCTTCACTCCTTCTTTTAGCGTGGAGAGTGAAGAGTGGAGAGTGAAAATGCAGAAACTGGGCGTTCCATTTATCTTCACTCCCCACTCCTCAATCTCCACTCTTATAGTTATGCACCGCACCTGCAAAACGTGCCTGACACTTGATTTTTCGTTGCCGTGCTGTATAATATATGGTGAAGAAAAAGGAGATGATATGGATGCAAAGACTGGGCTTTATCCATGATATGCTGGATGTGAAGGTTCTGATCCTGTTTGTGATGTCCCGGGTGCAGTATCCTGCCACCAGCCAGCAGATCTATGAGCTGTGCTATCAGGACGACTGCCTGAGCTATTTCGACGTCTGCACCGCCATCCCGCAGATGGTGACCTCCGGCCATCTTCTGGAAAAGGAAAGCGACCTCTATGAGATCACCGACAAGGGCAGAGCCGACGGCGCCCTGACCCAGGACTCCATCGCCTTCACCGTCCGCATCCGGGCGGAGAATGCCGTGAACCGGTTCAACCGCCAGCTTCGCCGCAGCAGCTTTGTCAAAACCCGCATCCTGCCCCGGGAGAACGGCGAGTGCTCCGTGATCCTGGGTCTGGACGATGAAAATGGCAGCCTTATGACGCTGGAGCTGGCCGCCCCCAATCAGCGCCAGGCCGTGCGGCTGTGTAAGCTGTTCGAAGGAAAGTCTGAGCTGATTTATAATATGGTCATGGCGGAGCTTCTGGATGACGAGGAGGAAATTGACTCCTGAGGCCTTGTCGATTCTGCGGATGTGTGCTATAATATAGGTACACCGGATTCACCGGTAATACGAAAGGAGCTGCCGCATATGAAATTCCAGTACAGTGAGAAGAAAGTCAAGCTGCCCCAGAAGGTGCATGACTACGCAGAGAAGAAGGTCATGAAGCTGGCCCGGTACTTTGAGGAGGATGCGGAAGCACTCATTACGTTCTCTGTGGAGAAGAACCGCAACAAGGCGGAGATCACCGTCCATGGTGCGGGCACCTGGTTCCGCGCGACGGAGAGCACCTCGGATATGTTCGCCTCCATCGATGCCGCGGTGGCCACCATCGAGGGCCAGATCCGCAAGAATAAGACCCGCCTGGCAAGACGCCTGCGCCAGGATGCCTTCGTAAGATCTGCCCAGGAGGAGACCTCCTTCGCACCGGAGACAGCCGAGGACGAGCTGACCATCACCAAGATCAAGAAGTTCCCCATGCGCGCCATGACCAGAGAGGAAGCTGTCCTGCAGATGAACCTGCTGGATCACAATTTCTTCGCCTTCCGGGATGCCGACAACGACGGCAGCTTTGCCGTTGTCTATAAGCGCAACGACGGCGGCTACGGCCTCATCGACGACGCCGAATAAGCGAGCTTCCATACGCCCCCGCGAAAGAGGGGGCGCTTTTTCATGCGTAGCGGCTGTGTAGGGGAGCGTATCATGTCCTCCTGCGCGGTACAAGCCGCAAAGCGAAATGCCCCTCAAAAAAACAATTCCGAAAAAATGGAAAAAGATGCTTGACAAATCCCGAAGCCGGTGGTAATATAGCAAAG
>CALYTP010000158.1:0-4253 GCA_945486915.1 uncultured Clostridia bacterium
TGCTGAACTGGAAACGAGCAAAACCCGCTGTGGTGTTCCTGGCCCTGGCGCTGGTGGTGCTGGTAGCCGCCGTCTGTGGCACCAACGCCCGGGAGCCGGACGGCACCTGGGTCTGGGGCGGCACCGGAGCCAACTGCGGCAGCTTCACCTATCGGTTTTCGGAAAATGTCCACTCCTATGCCATCTGCCAAGAGGTTTATCATGGGGGAGAGTTGGTTTCCCCCACCAGTTTGATGATGTTTGACAACATGGAGGAACTTGGCGGTGTCACCCGGCGTCAGGGGACTTTTGCCTTGGAATTGCAGACCTCCGGGCAAGACCTAGCAGGCTCGGCGCTGGTAATCCAGCACGACGGTACAACAGCGACGTTCAACCGCCTGCTGGCGGTTGATTTCCCGGAATGCGACGCCCTGGCGTGGTGCTGGCGGGAGGGCAAGACGGAACTGCCTGACGATGGCAGTGTCATCATCGGTGCGGTGTATTACGATGACGGGCAAGAGTCATATACCTGGGACTGCGAGGCCCTGGAGGAGCAAGGAATATCCGAAACCCTGAAAGGCAACGAATGGACGGTGGTGCTTCGGCTTGTGGTCTCCACCGGGGACGCCGACCAACTGGCGGTTAGTCTAGGAACTATCGGCCAGGCTCAGGCCCTCTATGACCTGCGGGTATCTTCCATGAAGGACTACACGGGTATTCGGGCGCTGGCGTCGGTTCTGGGCGTGGACGAACTGGGCGTTTACTCCATTGTGAACTATGAGCAGGTGGTGGAGTTCGCGTTCGAGGCGCCCCTCAGCGAACAGCAGGAAACTGAGATGTGGAAGAACGCTACCGTTCTGCTGGCCCTGATTGAAGACGCGGACCAGATCAATTACTCCTTCCCAACGGCAGACGGCAGCAAAAGATTCACCTATTACTGCGGACTGGAACAGCCAGATAGTTGGGTGCAGAACATCGGCTATGACGAGATTAAGGCCATGGGCCAGTCCGTCCAGGGCGTCCAGGAGCTGCTGAACTACTTGGGGCTGGACATCCAACAGGATTTGGCTGGTATGCTCTTTGCGCTGAAATGGGAGGATACGCCGGATGCGCTGGTGTCCTGCCTGCTGGAAAACGTCCCATGGGGGTTGACCCCGGAGCGGTTGACCCACTGCCACCTGTCCCCTAACACCGGGAGTCTTTACCTGACAGTAGAGCAGGCGGGAGCCTCTCAAGAAAATCTGGCCCAGGCCAGCGCCCTGGTGCTGCTGGCTCTGCGGGAGGATGTCTCCACGGTGATTTTCGACCTGAATACCAGCGTGGAGGAAAAGAACGCAAATGGCGGAACGGCGGCGAGTACCATGTACCGCGTCAGTGTGGACGAGGAGGTGGCCGCTGAAGTCCTGGCGGAGCTGGGCACCACCAATACGGACATCCGTCGTTACGGCGAGTCTCCGGAGCGTCTTCGGGAATTGCTGACTCTTTTGGAAGATATGAACCGCAATACCATACCCGGCAACCTGTTCAGCACTCTAAGCCAACAGCAACCCCTCCGTGCTTTCATGGATCTGCTGGTGGCCGAGACCTGGGGTGCCTTGCCGGGTGATGTGACCGCCTATGGGATGCCCGTGGAAAACGGTGCGCTGACCGTGCATTTTGAAAACACCCCCTCGTCCCCCAACGGCTTTGACGCATATCTTGCGAAAGCGGCCTTGGTGCTGATGTATGTGAAGCCGGAGGTCACGGAGGTGTGCTGGTCCTATCCCGGTGGTGGCGGAGAGAACACAGAGCGACGGGTCCGGTGGGAGGACCGGGCGATCATCACCAGCTTGTTTTCCAATTATGAAGCGAGCTCAACTTACCCCGTCACCTCCCAGGAGGAACTGCAACATCTGCTGGCCTATGCGGATTTGGGCGATCAGGTGTATTTCCTGTGGATCCAAAGCAGCTCAGAGGAATCCCTAACATTGCCTGAAGGTGCCGAGCCCTTTGAGGATATCATGGGCTACTCCGGTTTTTCCCTCGTCACCTTTGACAGCGGGTTCTGGCAGGAGCGTACCTATTACGCCGTGGCGGACACTGGCACCTTCCCCGTTGCCGAGAGCTTCGGCTTCGTTGGCCCACGGGACTACGCCGTGGACCTGGACAGTGATGGCGTAACGGAGCTGGTGTGCAATGTCCAGTTCGGCGGCGACGGTGCGGAACGGGTCTATGTTTACCAGCGCCGGGCGGACGGCATCTTACGGGGATATCTGGATACAGAGGATCTCCCCGGCCACGTTGACTGGAGCGTCAACTCTGTTTGGGAGGAGTACGACCCGGCGAAGAACGTGTTCCGCATCCACTACGCCGTGGAGGGTCAGGACGACTACGCCGTTCTGGAGGCCAACGGCCTGGAGCGGGTCAGGTTTGAAAAATACCAGAAGTAGTGTTGCAGATAGAGTGGAAATACGTCCATACAAACGTAAACCTGGTGACATTAGAATACGTTTGCCAGTTGGAGGTATATCCATGGCGTTTGAATTAAGATTATTGACAAACCTCGGCCATCTATGTATATTAAGCATAGATGGCCGAGGTATTTTGGGGGGTGACTTATCTTGAAAGCATGGGATACTTGGCGAGACAAGGTCGTAGATCAAGTGCGCTTCTGGCCAGATCGCGCGGCAATCGCCAGTGAATTGGATGCCCACTACGAGGACCATGTAAAAGATTTGGAACGAATCGGATTTGAATATGAACTTGCCCAAGAGCGAGCACTGAATGCAATGGGGGATGCGGAAGAAGTCGGCAGAGCAATGGATAAAGCGCATAAGCCGGGCTTGGGCTGGCTATGGCTTGTGAGTAAGTGGGCTGCAATTCTCTGTATCGTAACCGTTTCGCTGATGTATTTTGGAAACCCCGGCTGGCAACTGCCTTCTCACGAACCGGCACAGCGCTCAGGAGACTATGAACCGGACGGATATTCTTATTTCAGTGAGGGCTGGGAGCGAGACAACGCTGTTCGTGTGCTGATAGGAAAAGGGGCTTCCACGGTAGAGCGGGACGGTGACGCCTTTTCCGTGCCCTATGCGGCAGTCTGGAAGTGCCATTATCCTGCTGATGGCGTCAATAGCCAGTCCTACGACCTGTATTGGCTGACAGTTATTCTGGCGGCGGACGATAAGAACCCATTTGATACAAGGCGCAGTAATTTTGTGAGTAGTCTGATACTTACTTGCGACGATGGACGCTTTTACACGAATGATTACGAAAGAATCGGAACAGATGAGAACGGAAGGGGTATCTGGGGGCCGGGAAACGGTTTATTTACATGCAATCAAAGCGCCTCGGATTCGTTCAGAAGCCTGTATTACATGCGGAGCAGCTCGGCAATACCGCCGGGAGAATGGTGTGAGCTGTCCTATCCCAACGGCGAGCCGTGGAGTATCCGGATCGAATGGGAGGAGGTGGAGCCATGAGATTGCCGAAATTGAGCAGGTGCCCAAAGGTCGTTCGCAATTTCTTCGTAGTGGCTCTCTGCCTCTTCTGGATGGCATGGCAGCAGGGCTTTCCCACGCGGAGTTACGAGGTACTACTGCAGCGGGCGGCTGGGGCATATCTCATCGAGGCGCCGGTAGAGTTGTTATATGTGTATGAGGAAGAACAATTTGTATATGGTGCGGTAGACAAAAGGTTGCTACGAGCGAGATACGAAGATGAACTATTCGGTATGCAACTGAATCATTCCCGGCTCTATCCCGAGGAAAAACGTTATGTTGTACATTACAACACCCACGATTATGATAAGGCCTCAGATACATATACGCTACGTTTTGACGGTATGCTGATAGGCTTTCTGGGAGATGCGGCAACCGCGGAAATGGATATTCAGTTGGTAATTTATAATTCGATTACAATGAAAGAAGAGTCGCGGGAAATTAAAACCATAATCGGTGTCCGGGAAGGAAATTACAATCTGCGCTTTCCGGTGGTGGAGGATGGCCGTGATGGGCTAAATGTGAATGCTTCCCTTGTATCGCTGCGGCTGTACGATAAAGGGGGAAACCTTCTGGAAGAGAAGTTCTATGAACCGCAGGATTTATTTGAGGAGGGATGAGTATGAAGATCGACAAAAGCCTGATGACCGGCAGTACGACCCTGCTGGTCCTGTCCCTGTTGGCCCGGGAGGAGATGTACGGCTACCAGATGATCACGGAGCTGGCACGACGGTCCGACCACACCTTTGAGCTAAAGGAGGGCACCTTGTATCCGATTCTCCACACGCTGGAGGC
>CALYTP010000159.1:0-4174 GCA_945486915.1 uncultured Clostridia bacterium
CTTTTTGCCATGCGGCCGTCGCCGCGCATTTTCACAGGAGGCATTATTCTTCCCTTCCTTTCTGCTGGGTATTGTAGAGGTTCTGATAGATTTCGGAGTTTTCCAGCAGCTGCTCATGGGTGCCGGATTCCAGAATCTTTCCGCCCTCCATAATGATAATCAGATCCGCGTCCTGAATGGAGGAGATCCGCTGGGCGATGATCAGCTTGGTGGTGCCGGGGATTTCCTCCCGGAAGGCCTTGCGGATCATGGCGTCGGTGCGGGTATCCACGGCGGAGGTGGAGTCGTCCAGAATCAGGATTCTGGGCTTTTTCAGCAGGGCCCGGGCAATGCACAGGCGCTGCTTCTGGCCGCCGGAGACGTTGGTGCCGCCCTGCTCGATGTGGGTATCGTAGCCATCGGGGAAGCCCTGGATGAATTCGTCGGCGCAGGCCAGGCGGCAGACATGGCGCAGCTCCTCGTCGGTGGCCTGGGGATTGCCCCAGCGCAGGTTCTCCTTGATGGTGCCGGAGAACAGGGTGTTCTTCTGCAGCACCATGGCCACGTTGTCCCGGAGCACCTCCAGGTCATAGTCGCGCACGTCCACGCCGCCCACCTTCAGGCTGCCTCCGGTCACATCATACAGCCGGGGAATCAGCTGCACCAGGGTGGACTTGGAGGAACCGGTCACGCCCAGGATGCCCACGGTGGCGCCGGAGGGGATGTGCAGATTCACATTTTGCAGGGCATCCAGCTGGGCCTTCTCGGAATAGCGGAAGCTGACATTTTCAAAGTCAATGGAGCCGTCCTTCACATCCGTCACGGCGTTTTCGGGAGAGACCAGATTGGGCTTCTCCTCCAGCAGCTCGGCGCAGCGGCGCATGGGAGCCCGGGACATGATGACCATCACGAACACCATGCTGAGCATCATCAGGCTGGACAGAATCTGGGTGGTATAGGTGAGCATGGAGCTGAGCTCGCCGGTGGTCAGCCCCGCTCCGGGCACATTGCCGGAGGAGACCACCATCTTCGCGCCAAACCAGGAGATGAACAGGATGCAGGTGTAGACGCACAGCTGCATGATGGGATTGTTCAGGGCCAGGATGTGCTCCGCCTTGCAGAACAGGCGGTAGATTTCCCCGGAGGTGCCGGTGAATTTCTCCACTTCCTTTTCCTCCCGGACGAAGCTCTTCACCACCCGGATGCCGTGGACATTCTCCTGCACCACATTGTTCAGACTGTCGTAGGTTTTGAAAACCTGGTCGAAAATCCGGAATACCACAGGCACCAGGCCAAAGATCACCACCGCCAGAAGCGGCAGGGCAACGCAGTACACCAGGCTCAGCCTCACGCTGATGCGCATGGCGGAAATCAGCGCCAGCACCAGCATCATGGGGCAGCGGATGGCCATGCGGATCATCATCTGGAAGGCCATCTGAATGTTGGCCACATCCGAGGTCAGCCGGGTGACAATGGAGGCCGTGGAGAATTTGTCGATATTGGAAAAGCTGAATTCCTGCACATGATAGTACATGTCGTGGCGCAGGTTCTTGGCAAAGCCGGTTCCCGCCTTGGCGGCAAACACCGCGGATGCGGAGCCGAAGCCCAGGGACGCCACGGCGCACAGCATCAGAATCAGGGACTGCTGCACCACCACCGTCATGTCCTGCAGGACAATGCCGTAGTCATAGAGCTTCGCCATGACCAGCGGGATGAGCACCTCCATGGTCACCTCGCCGATCATGCACAGGGGACTGAGCATTGCCGCCCATTTGTATTCCCGGACGCACCGGGCCAACCGTTTTATCATTGCTTGGATTCCTCCTTGAATATATTCTGCACTTCGCCGCCCATATTCCGGGTGGCCCGGGTCAGGAAATCGGCAAACATCCGCTTTTCCTCGTCGCTGAAACCCTGCACAATGCGCTCCTCATTGGCTTGAATTGTGCGGAACAGAACACCGTTGCAGTCCCGCCCCTTTTGCAGCAGATAGATCCGCTTGCAGCGGCGGTCGTTGGGATCGGGGCGCATTTCGATAAACCCCTTCTTTTCCAGCCGGGAAAGCAGCCCGGAGACAGTGGGATGGCTCAGCCGGAATTGCTCCTCCACATCCCTGGGGCAGGCAGGCTCCTGACGCTGGGCAAGATACCCGATGATATGTCCCTGGGCTGAGGTCAGTTCCATCTGTCCCAGCGCGCTGGTAATGTTCTGGGATATGCCGCAGCTGAGAATCCGCAGCAGGTATCCGTAATGGGGCACACAATCACCTCCTGATCGGTAGCAAGCTACGTAAAAGTGTAGCATACTACCTAATTGTTTTCAAGACCTCACAGAAATTTTACAATTGCTGCCCGGCAATCCCGGTTTTTCTCCCGTTCGCGCCCCCGAAAAATCTCCCTCAGACGGACAAACGTGCATCATGTGCATAAACAGGGTGGTTTTGATGCAGATTATGGTGTATATCGCCGATTGCATTTTCAGAACATTCCGAGTATGATATATAGGCAATATGCAAGAGAAGAGATAATAACTTGCAAATCCATCCAGAAATACCGGAGGAATCTATGAAACCCTATTCCGAAATGACCCGCGAAGAGCTGCTGGAACTCAAAACCGCACTGAAGGCGGAATACAAAGAATATCAGAAGCGCAAGCTGACGCTGAACATGGCCCGTGGCAAGCCCGGTCAGGATCAGCTGAACCTGTCCATGGGCATGATGGATGTTCTGAACAGCGACAGCGACCTCAGCTGCGACGACGGCACCGACTGCCGGAACTACGGCGTCCTGGACGGCATCGACGAATGCAAGGAGCTGATGGCCGACATGATGGAGGTCCGGCCCAGCCAGATCATCATCTACGGCAACTCCAGCCTGAACGTCATGTTCGACACCGTGGCCCGCTCCATGACCCACGGCGTTATGGGCAGCACTCCCTGGTGCAAGCTGGAAAAGGTGAAGTTCCTCTGCCCCGTCCCCGGCTATGACCGCCATTTCGCCATCACCGAATACTTCGGCATCGAGATGATCAACGTTCCCATGCTCCCCACCGGCCCCGACATGGACATGGTGGAGCAGCTGGTGTCCTCCGATCCCGCCATCAAGGGCATCTGGTGCGTTCCCAAGTACTCTAACCCCCAGGGCATTTCCTACTCCGATGAGACCGTCCGCCGCTTCGCCCGCCTGAAGCCCGCGGCCATCGACTTCCGCATCTACTGGGACAACGCCTACACCGTCCACCACCTGTATGACCACGATCAGGATCATCTGATTGAGATTCTGGCCGAGTGCAAGCGGGCAGGCAACCCGGACCTGGCCTACAAGTTCGCCTCCACCTCCAAGATCAGCTTCCCCGGCTCCGGCATTTCCGCCCTGGCAGCCTCCGAAAACAACCTCACCGACATCCGCGCCCAGATGAAGGTGCAGACCATCGGCCACGACAAGGTCAACCAGCTGCGCCACGTCCGTTACTTCGGCGACATCCACGGCATTGTGGAGCACATGCGCCGCCACGCGGATATCCTGCGGCCCAAGTTTGAGATCGTCCGCAACACCCTGGAAACCGAGCTGGGCGGCCTGGGCATCGGCACCTGGACCAACCCCAAGGGCGGCTACTTCGTCTCCTTCGACTCTCTGGACGGCTGCGCCAAGGAGATCGTCTCCCGGTGCAAGAAGGTGGGTCTTGTGATGACCGGCGCCGGCGCCACCTATCCCTACGGCAAGGACCCCCACGACAGCAACATCCGCATCGCCCCCTCCTTCCCCGCCGCCTCCGACCTGCAGCTGGCCATGAAGGTCTTCACCTGCGTCGTCAAGCTGGTGAGCATCGATAAGTACCTGGAGAATCCCGGCACCCCCGCCCCCGCAGCGGAATAACAGAACCCAATAAGCACCACCCGAAAACGGGTGGTGCTTTTTCATTTTCACCGTAAGTCGATTATCCGTCAGCGGAAAAACCGCCAGCGGAAAAACCGCCAGCGGGAAATCGCATACAAACAAAGAACATAAGAACAAAGAAAAGAATAACAAAGAAAAGAGAGAGAAAAGGCGCACACGCAATTGCTTATTCAGGATTATATTCAGGCCATGGCAGCAGGCTGTACGATTGGAATTTGGCGGGCAATGACACACGGGGCTGGTCTGTTACGGAGCGAAGCGACCTTGGCTCTCCCTTTGGGAGAGCTGGCTGCCCCGAA
>CALYTP010000160.1:0-4146 GCA_945486915.1 uncultured Clostridia bacterium
TGGATCTGGAATACGCCAACGAGTTCACTGTTGACTACTATGTGGGCGGCTACGCACTCATTGAAGTAATCGGCGACTGCCGCTATCTGGTGGTGCCGGAAGGGAAAGAAGTGCCGGAAGGACTGGATGAAAGCATCAAGGTTCTTCAGCAGCCTCTGGATACCATCTACCTTCAGGCGACCTCCGCCATGGCGCTGTTCGACCGGATCGACGGACTGGGGTCCATCCGTCTGGTGGGAACCAGGAAGGACGGCTGGTATGTGGAAAACGCGGTGAAAGCCATGGAGGAAGGGAGAATGCTCTTCTCCGGCAGCTATTCCCAGCCGGACTATGAGCTGATGGTGGAGGAAGGGTGCGATCTGGCCATTGAATCCACCATGATTCTCCACGCACCCAAGGTGCGCGAAATGATCGAGCAGCTGGGCATCCCGGTGTTTGTGGAACACGCCAGCTATGAAAAGCACCCTCTGGGCCGTACCGAATGGGTGAAGGTCTACGGCGTGATGCTGGACAGGGAGAAAGAAGCGGAAGACTTTTTCAAAAGCCAGACGGAAGCCATCCAGCAGTTTCGGAATTTGGAGAATACCGGCAAAACAGTGGCGTTCTTTTACCTTGCATCCAATGGAAGCGTCAATGTCCGGGCAACTACGGACTATGTTCCGAAGATGATCGAAATTGCCGGCGGAAACTATGTTTTTTCCGATATTTCCGACCCGGATTCCAGGCGTTCCTCCGTATCTTTGACCATGGAGGAGTTTTACAACACCGCAGTGGGCGCGGACTATCTGATCTACAACGCTGCCATTGACGATCCCATCTATACCATTGACGAGCTGATTGCCAAGGACAGTCTGTTTGCCGATTTCAAAGCGGTAAAAAACGGGAATGTGTGGTGTACAGGCAAATACCTGTTCCAGGCCACGGACATCACCGGCGAACTGATCGTCGATTTTCATCATATGCTCACGGGGCAGGAAGATATGCACTTCCTCTACAAGCTGAAATAGGAGCGGTTATGGAGCAAGAGAACCTTCACACATTTCACACAAAAGCACAGTACTGCGTGGTTTTTGCGGCACTGCTGGCTGCGCTCTGCGTGATCACGGTGCTGAATATCCATATCGGAAGCGTGCCGATTTCCGTCGGGGAAATTGGCAGGATTTTGCTCCATAAGGAAGGAAATCCCACCCAGGTAAGCATTATCTGGAAGATCCGGCTGCCACGGATCCTGATGGCCGCGCTGCTGGGCGGCGCCCTGAGTCTGTCCGGCTTTTTGCTGCAGACCTTCTTTTCCAATCCCATTGCAGGCCCCTTTGTTCTGGGCATTTCCTCCGGGGCGAAGATGGTGGTGGCGCTGACCATGATTTTCTTCATGGGCTCCTTTGGCGCGGTTTCCAGCTGGACACTGATCGTCGCGGCTTTTGTGGGTTCTCTCCTTTCGGTGGGCTTCATCCTGATCCTGTCCCGCAGGCTCAAGGGCATGGCAACGCTGCTGGTGGCGGGCATCATGATCGGGTATATCTGCTCGGCCGTCACGGATTTTGTGGTCACCTTCGCGGAGGACAGCGATATCGTGAATCTCCACGGCTGGAGTCTGGGCAGCTTTTCCGGTATGAGCTGGGACAATGTGACCACTGCGGCCATCCTTGTGGGTGTTACCACACTGGCGGTGTTTCTGCTGTCCAAGCCCATCGGGGCCTATCAGTTGGGCGAAGCCTATGCCCAGAGCATGGGTGTGAACATCCGGGTATTCCGTGTGGCACTGATTTTGCTGTCCAGCATTCTGTCCGCCTGCGTCACCGCATTTGCCGGGCCGATTTCCTTTGTGGGCATTGCGGTTCCGTATCTGATCAAACGGCTGCTGAACACTTCCAAGCCCATTGTGGTGATTCCGGCGGTGTTTTTGGGCGGCGCGGTGTTCTGCATGGGCTGCGATCTCATCGCCCGTACCGCTTTCGCGCCCACCGAGCTGAATATTTCCACGGTTACCTCCGTATTCGGTGCGCCCGTTGTCATCGGCATGATGCTGCGGCGGAACAAGGAGCGGTAATATGGAGAAATTCTACTTTCAAACCAGTCAGCTCACCGTGGGCTACGACGGAAAGCCGCTGATCCGGGATATTACGATCGACATCGCGAAAGGTGAGATTGTAACCCTCATCGGCCCAAACGGCGCGGGCAAGAGTACCATTCTCAAATCCATCACCCGGCAGCTGAAAGCCATCGGGGGAACGGTGGTGCTTGACGGCCAGAGCCTCAGCGGCCTTTCCTACAAGGAGCTGGCTACCCGGATGGCGGTGGTGCTTACAGAACGGATGAAGCCGGAGCTGATGACCTGCCGGGACATTGTCGCCACCGGGCGTTACCCCTATACCGGCCGTCTGGGCCTGCTCACGAAGCGCGATGAGGAAAAGGTCAGCGAGGCCATGGAAATCGTCCACGCTCTGGAGCTATCCCACCGGGATTTTAACGCCGTCAGCGACGGCCAGCGGCAGCGTATTCTGCTGGCCAGAGCCATCTGTCAGGAGCCGGAAATCATCATTCTGGACGAGCCCACCTCCTATCTGGACATCCGCCACAAGCTGGAGCTATTATCCATTCTCCGCTCCATGGCAAAGGAGAAGGGAATCACGGTCATCATGTCTCTGCACGAGATTGATCTTGCCCAGAAAATATCGGACAGGATCCTCTGCGTCAAGGGAGAGACAATCGGCAGCTACGGCACACCGGAGGAGATCTTTGACGAGGAGAACATCCGGCAGCTCTACGGCATTACGGAGGGCTTTTTTGACCCCTGCTTTGGAAGCATCGAGCTGCCAAAACCCCGGGGAAACCCGGAGATCCTGGTGCTGTCCTCCTGTGGAAGCGGGATCCCGGTATATCGCGGATTGCAGAAGGAGAATATTCCCTTCTGTGCGGGAATCCTCTATACCAACGATCTGGATTACCGCCTGGCCCGATTGCTGGCATCGGAGGTCATTTCGGAAAAGCCGTTCCATGAGATCAGCGATGCCGCCTTTGACCGGGCCATGGAAAAGGTGCGTTCCTGCCGCTGTGTTCTCGACGCCGGCTGTGAAATCGGGCCATGCAACCGTCGGATGCAGGATATTCTGGACGCAGCAAAAAGCATGGGCAAGCTGCAATCGGATTGCCGGAAATAACAAAATACCTGCTCATTTTCCTATTATTCTGTCGAACTGAATACAAAGATGACTGGTGCCGCTGCTTCGCGGATTCGCGGAGCAGGGGGTAAAAGGGAAACAGGTGCAAAACCTGTACGATCTCGTCACTGTGAACCGGAGAGCACGCCGCAAAATGCCATTGCGAAAGTGAGAAGGCGCGGCGCTGTGATGACCCGAAAGTCAGGAAACCTGCCAGTCATTGGTACAGGGCAGTGCCCGGGCCACGAGGAATTGGCCGTACCGAACACTGCTGCTTTACGCGGCAGATTTTGGGGATACGATGGAAACCCGATCCGGAGCGGGTTTCTTTTCGAATCCCCCCTGTCAGTGCGGCTATTCTCGCTCATCAGACTGAAGCCTGTCTTTGAACCGTATTCTGTTCATAAAAATCTATTGTGCGAAGGACACAAGGAGGAAAAAATCATGAACAAGAAAACAAAGCGAACCCTGATTGCCGGTGTGCTGGCGGCGGCGATGCTGCTTGGCACCTGCGGCGCGGCTATGGCCGATCCGGCGGCGGATCAGGCTGCCGCCGATTCCGTGGCGGCGCTGATTGACGCGATTTACGTCCAGCAGCGCACCGCGGATACGGATGCCCAGTGCGCCGAGGCCAAGGCGGCCTGGGATGCCCTGACCGACGCCCAGAAGGCGCTGGTGGAAGGCCAGGAAGCCTCCCCGGATTACTTCGGCCTGGATACCGGCGATGCCGGTCTGGACGATCCCCGCAATAGCGATGGAATCGGCGAAAAGGAGATCCTGGTGGTGAGCTTCGGTACCTCCTACAACGACAGCCGGGTGAAGGACATCAGGAGCATTGAGGACGCCATTGCTGCCGCGTTCCCCGACTGGTCTGTGCGCCGGGCCTTTACCGCCCAGATCATCATCAACCATGTGCAGGCCCGTGATGGTGAGTTCATCGACAACATGGAGCAGGCAATGGATCGGGCAGTTGCCAACGGCGTCA
>CALYTP010000161.1:0-4061 GCA_945486915.1 uncultured Clostridia bacterium
GCCCCATACGGGGCAGCCAGCTCTCCCAAAGGGAGAGCCAAGGTCGCTTCGCTCCTTACCATGTCCAACAAAATTCCATTCATCGGAACACGCAGTGGACCTACGTGGCGGGAGGCTGATAGCCTCCCCTACATTAGCTGGGCTAGTATTTTATCTGCGCGGGTCACGCCGCCATTGTCTGCGGCGCCGCATATTATCGTATGGTATTGCGGTATTCGTTGGCGCTCATGTCCTCCAGCTTGCGGAAGGTCCGGGCGAAATGGGCGGTGTCCGCGTAGCCAACCAGTTCTCCGATCTGCCCGATCTTCAGTTTGGGGTCGGCCAGCAACTCCTTGGCCTTCTGGATCCGAATGGCATTGAGGATGTCGTAGAAGCTCTTTTCCGCGTACTTGTTCAGCAGCTTCGAAAGGTGCCACTGGGACACATAGCAGCAGTCCGCCACCGCCTGCAGCGTCAGCTTCTCGGCGTAATGCTTCTCCATGAAGCCCAGCGCCTGGTTAACGATGAAGCTGCCGGCGTTCCGGCTCTGCTCTTCCTCGTCCTCGTGGATGGGGTTTTTGTCCAGACGCTCCACCATGGCCGTCAGCGCCTCTTTGATCTCCTCCATTTTGGAAGGCTTCAGCAGGAACCGGGTCACCCCCAGGCGGATGGCCTCCTGGGCATAGGCAAAATCCCGGTAGCCCGTGAGAATCGCCACCTGCATATCCGGGTATTCGCTGCGTAGGGCCGCCACCATGGCCAGCCCATCCCGGCCGGGCATCCGGATGTCGGTAAACAGAATGTGCGGCTGAAGCTCCCGGATGAGCCGGGTTCCCTCCTCCGCGTCGCAGGCGGTGCCCACCACCTGACAGTTGTAATCCGCCCACCGGACCACCCGGCGCAGGCCCTCCACAATGATGTTTTCATCATCGATCAGCACGACCCGATACATGGCGTTTCCTCCTTTATCTATCCGTTCAGGCGGATGGCGGATTCCACCGCCTCCGCCGGGGTCATCTGTCCCGTGACCACCTTCTGAATGTTGGCAAACAGGTCGCTCTTTGCCTCGCCGGAAATGGCGTCCTGCACTGCCCCCACCACGCCGGTGAGCTCCACAATGGCGTCGGCTGCGGAGTTCTGGAGGGTATTCAGTCCCTTGGGAGCGGCACCGTTGACCAGTGCCGTGACCTCCGTGGTGACAAAGCTGCCCAGAACCTCCTCCGAGGTCATGTGGAAAACAAATTCCACCGCCGCCTCCCGGGTCTGCGGGTCCTCCCAGGCCTTGCGGGTGATGAAATAGCCCATGGAAATGCCGCCGATGGCATCCGTGGCGAGCCGCTCCCCCTTGCCGGGAACAAAGCGGACCTGGATGCTGTCCAGAGCCTCCGGGAAATTCTTCGTGAAGTAGCCCACCTTCCAGGAACCGTCGATCAGGAACGCCGCCTCGCCCCTGCCGAACAGGGCCACCGTCTCCGCGTCGGTGGCGGTCAGGGTGTTTCTGGGGAAATACCCCGCTTCATACAGGAGCCTGATATCCTCCAGCGCCGCGATCCACTTCCGGGACGCGGCATCATCCCGCAGTGCGCCGGTTTCGTCCAGGGTGGGCACCTCCAGATGGCTGGCAAGGGAACCGTTGTTCATCACGGCAAACTCAAACCAGTAGTGGGGGATTTCGTACAGGGAGCAGGCAATGGGGGTAAACCCGGCCTCTTTGATGGTCTCGCAGTCGCGCAGGAACGCCTCCCAGGTGTAGTCCGCCCCCGGCACCGTCACGCCGCACTGCTCCAGCACCGCCGTGTTTACAAACAGTGTCTCCCAGAACCCGCTGGAGGGCACCGCGTAGTGCAGTCCGTCGGAGGCCACCGGCATCATGGATTCCTTCATGTTGGTGGCGTAGTCCGGGTATTCCTCCCGGATCTCTTCGATGGACACCACCTTGCCGGCGTTGATGAAGGGGTCGGCGTCGGCGTTGGTGAAATAGAACAGCACATCCGGCTCGGAGCCGGTCATGAAGTCGGTGAGCACCTTGTTTTTCCATTCCTCATTGGAGGCGGCGGAGTGATCCTCCACCGTGACACCGGTGGCCGCCTGGTATTCCTCCACCGCCGTCACAAAGCTTCCCCGGTTACCGTCGTCTCCGCCGTAGGAGGTGACCACCGTCAGGGTCACGCTCTCCCGGACCGCTTCCGTGCCGGATGGGGCATCGTCCGTACCGCAGGCCGTAAGCCCCAGGCAGATTGCCAGGGTGAGCAGCGCTGCCATTGCATTTTTCACTGTTTTCCGCCTCCTCTCACCGCCACAGGAAAGCTGATCCGGGCCAGGATCGTTCCCTCCGGGGTCTGTTCCACGGTCAGCGTTCCCTCCGGGCCGTAGATCAGCTTCAGCCGCTGGTGGACATTGCGCAGGCCCACCTGTCCGCCGTCTTCCGCTTCCCCAGACAGGAGACTGCGGATGTTCTGCCGGTCTTCTTCTGTCATCTGCCCGTCGTGCTCCACCTCCAGAACCATCCGTTCCTCCTGCCGGTAGGCCCGGACCCAAAGGCTACCGCCCCGGCGGGTGGTGATATCGTGTTCCACCGCGTTTTCCACAATGGGCTGCAGGATCAGCCGGGGGATCAGCCGTTCCAGAAGGGACTGGTCGATCTGCTGGTGGACGCGGAATCCCTCTCCCAACCGTTCCCGGATGATGTACAGGTACGCCTCCACATATCCCAGCTCCTCCTTCAGGGTGATCTGGGTCCGGCCGTCCCGGTCCAGGGCCGCTCCCAGCATGGTGGACAGGGCCTCAATCATGGCGCTGACCCGGTCATTTTCCGCGATCCGCGCCTCCCAATTGATAATTTCCAGGGTGTTGTTCAGAAAATGAGGGTTGATCTGGGACTGCAGCGCCTTGATCTGGGCCCTTTGCGCCGCCTGCTGCTCCTGATAGGAACGGTCAAACTGGCATTTCAGCTCCGCCGACATAGCGTTGAAATGGGAATAGAGCTTTTCAAATTCCCGGTTGGGCGGGCGCCGGTCGATCTGGTAGCCCCGCTGCCCGGACTGGACCAGCAGGTTGGCGCTGACCAGCGTCTGCATGGGCTGGGAAACGTGGTGCCGAAACAGCGCGATCACCACCACCAGCAGCGGCAGCACCATCAGCGCCACCGCGCAGGCCGCCCGGGACAGCCAGGGATTCTCCCCCCAAAGGTCATACTTCTCCAGCTCCGCCGTGAAGGCGAACCGGTGTCCGTCTACCTCCGCCTCATAGCGGATATCTTCCTGCCCGCTCTGGGCAGGGACCAGGGAATTCCCCTCATCCATACAAAATACAGTATCATCGATTTCCAGCCGGAGATCGTGAATCCGGGGCACGGAATGCAGCGGCTGAAACACAACCGACGGCTCCAGCACCATCACCACCGAGGCATAGGGCTCAAAATGGCTGTCCAGAAGGTTTCTTGCCATGTACAGGTTCCCCTCCAGCAGCAAAAAGCAGATATCCGTGTCTGCGTCCGCCATCCGCTGCAGGACAAAGGGCTCGCAGTCCCGGCAGGCCTGCAGGAATTCATAGCCTGCGGTGCCGCTGCTGAGCAGGTATACATCCACATCCACGGTCTTGTCCCAAAAGCTGATGAACACCGCCTTGTAGCTCTCCGCCCGGGAAAAGCTCAGGCTCAGATAGTCGCTGATGCTCCGGTACAGCGATGCGCTGTCGCCGTTTTGCTGATAGGTGCGGTAGGCGCTTCTGACAATGCCGTCATAGGAGATGGTCTTGGAATCCCGGATGGCATCCTTCAGCTGCTGGTGCACCTGCCGGAGGGCATAGTCGGCGCTGGCGTCGATCTCCTGCCGTACGCTGCGGCGGTAATTGTCCCCGAACAGCATACCGCCCAAAGTCACAATGATGAGAATGGGCACCAGCCAGCAAATCACAATGGTGGTCATCAGCCCCAGCTGCAGGGATATTTTCGGTTTTGCCATGGCTCTGCCCACGCTCCTTTCCTCCGGTATCACGATCTGAACCACTGTAGTCGTGCAAAACATCAAAAAATTGTAATTTGTCTGTGCGTTGCATGGAACCGGGTAACGAACAGCGTGCAC
>CALYTP010000162.1:0-4047 GCA_945486915.1 uncultured Clostridia bacterium
CACTGCGCGGGAGGATAATATCCTCCCCTACAGTGGCTGGGTGGTAATTTGCCCCGTCAAATTACAATTTTCCGCAATACTGAGTCAAACCGATATGCATAATATCCTAATATAAGGAGGTTCCGATTATGAATCAAAAAAACGGACTGGATGCGCTGAAGCCCTGGCTGAAGCCGGCGCTGACCATTTTTCTGGGACTGGTGCTGCTGCTCCATCCCGACTCGCTGACATCCCTGATCGGCGTTGCGGTGGGTATTGTCGTGGCACTGGTGGGCTGCGGACTGCTGATCTCCTTCTTCTTCGGCAATACAAAGGACGGCCTGCGGCTGGCAGCGGCCATCATTCTGATGATCCTGGGCTTCGCCGTGGTGAAAAGCCCGCTGTCTCTTGCCAGCCAGCTGGGCCGGTTCATCGGCATTCTCCTGGTGCTGCAAAG
The DNA here is from genome assembly GCA_945486915.1 of uncultured Clostridia bacterium. GTDB lineage: Bacteria > Bacillota > Clostridia > Oscillospirales > Oscillospiraceae > Faecousia. The sequence continues at coordinate 437 of CALYTP010000162.1, forward strand.
CGTTCGGGAGCTCACCGGCGAAATTCCCCTGCGCAGCAAAGCGCTCAGCATCGTCACCGGAATTGCCGGTCTTGTTCTGATGCTGGTTCCCATGACCACCTCCCGGCTGCTGATTTCCGGCTGCGGCGTTGTGGTTCTGGTGGTGGGCATCGGTATGCTGGCGGAGGTCATCCGGGAAAACAAAAACGGCGGCCCCAAGGACGACATCATCGACGCACAATGATCGTCGCTTCCTGCGCTCTTAACGGCAGAACCGGTCACGAAGCAGGCAGAGCGCTTCTGCGGCTTCTCTACCTGGAGGAAACCGGTGATCCCCTGCCTGAGATTCAAATTGCCCCCGGGGGCAAGCCCCGTTTTGCAGACTCCCCTCTGCACTTTTCCATCAGTCACACCCCGCGCCATGCCTTCTGCGTGCTGGCCCACTGCCCTGTGGGAATTGACGCAGAGGAGCTGGATCGTACCATACGCCCGTCCCTGGCAGAGCGTGTCCTCTCCCCGGAGGAAAAGAAACGGTATCTGGCCGCCTCCGACCCTCGCAGAGCCTTCCTTGCCATGTGGGTGCTGAAGGAGGCCGCAGTCAAGCTCACGGGAGAGGGGCTGCACGGCATTCCCAACGCCACCGACTTCTCCCCGGAGGACCCCCGGGTCCGGGAATGGGAGGGCTGCCTGGTGGCTCTGCTGCAGGAAGATCCCAACGAAGGAGTAACCTATCATGCTTTTTGACACCCACGCCCATATGGACGACCGTGCCTTTGCCGAGGACAGGCAGACGCTTCTGAGGCAGCTGCCGCAAAACGGCATCGGGCTGCTGATGAATCCCGGCTGCAGTCTGGCCTCCTCCCGGGACGCCGTGGCATTGGCCCGGGAATACGACTACATCTATGCCGCCGTGGGTTCCCACCCGGACGCGGCGGATGAAGTCAACGAAGAAACCATCGATGCCTACCGGACACTGTGCCGTGAGAATCCGAAGGTCAAAGCCATCGGCGAAATCGGCCTGGACTACCACTATGAGGATATCCCCCGGGACATTCAGCAGAAGGCCTTCCGAATGCAGATGGCTCTGGCTCAGGAGTTGAAGCTGCCCGTCATCGTCCACGAGCGGGAAGCCCATGAGGACGGTATGCGCATCGTGGAGGAATTTCCCGGGGTCTGCGGCGTGTTCCACTGCTATTCCGGTTCCCTGGAGATGGCAAAATGGCTGATAAAGCGTGGCTGGTACATCGGCTTCACCGGCGTACTCACCTTCAAAAACGCCCGCAAAGCGCTGGAAGTGGCCGAAAACATCCCCCTTAACCGCATCGTTCTGGAAACCGACTGTCCCTACATGGCCCCGGAGCCCTTCCGCGGCAAGCGCAATGACCCCGGTAAGCTCTACCGCATGGCGGAAAAGCTTGCCCAGATTCGCGGACTGACCGTGGCCGAAATCCACGCCATCACCATGGAAAACGGAAAAAACCTGTATCACATTGAACGATAACAACAAACAGGAGGTCATTCATGAAAAACGTTCTTGTCGTCATGCCCTTCCGGCAATCCCACAAGGATTACATTGAAAAAATCGGTGCAGGCTGCTCCTTCACCTATTCCAGCATTGGGGAAGCCACCGAGGAGCAGGTCTGCAGCGCGGACATCATCCTCGGCAACGCAGACGCCAAGCTGGTGGCCAAATCCGAAAAGCTCCAATGGATTCAGCTCAATTCCGCCGGAGCCGATCCCTACTGCAACCCCGGCATTCTGAAGCCCGGCACGCTGCTGACCTGCGCCTCCGGTGCTTACGGTCTGTCGGTGTCCGAGGGAATGCTGGCCATGACCATGATGCTCTGCCGCAAGATGGATCTGTACATGCGCAATCAAGTGGAAAGAAAATGGAACGACGAAGGCATCGTCACCTCCATCTGGAATTCCACCACCCTGGTGCTGGGTCTGGGGGACATCGGCTCGGAATACGCCTCCAGAATGAAGGCATTGGGCAGCCATGTCATCGGCGTTCGGAAAAACACCGCCATCAAGCCCGACTGCGTGGATGAGGTCCGAAGCCTGGACGAGCTGGACGAGCTTTTGCCCATGGCCGATTTCGTGGCCATGGTTCTGCCCAGCACCCCCGCCACCCGCAAAATCATGAACGAGGAGCGGCTGAAGAAGATGAAGAAGGGCGCCTTCCTCATCAATGCCGGACGGGGCGATGCCGTGGACTGCGACGCCCTGGACCGGGTGCTCCGCAGCGGCGAATCCCTGGGCGGCGCCGCACTGGATGTCACCGATCCCGAGCCGCTGCCCGCCGATCATCCCCTGTGGGACGCTCCCCGGTGCATCATCGCGCCCCACATTTCCGGCAAATTCAATCTCCCCGAGACCTTCGAGCGCATCGTCCGCATCGCCGGCGGCAATCTGGAGGCCTTTTTGAAGGGGGACATCGGGCATATGCGCAGCCTGGTGGATCTGAAAAGCGGATACCGAAAAATCTGATTTTTCCCATACACTGCCGTTTTCCCAAGCGGCAGTGTATGCTTTCATAGCCCCTGACGCGACAATTTCGCAGTTTTTATCGCAATCGTCAAAAGGCTGCGTGACATTTGCGCAGGTTTCTGGTATAATATGCAAATCCAATCTATGCAAAGGAGCATTCCCATGGCTTATCAAATCATCACCGATTCCTGCTGTGACTTCACCGCAGATATGTATCAGCAGCTTTCCCTGAGCGTGCAGCCTCTGACCATCACCTACAACGGCGAGACCTTTCCCGACCGCAACGATGACAGCCTGAAGGAAATGTACGACGGCTTCCGGGCCGGTCAGTCCGCCTCCACCTCCGCCGTCAATCCCGACAGCTGGGGGGGTCGCATGCGCACCGTGCTGGAGCGCGGCGAGGATGCGCTGGTGCTGGCCTTCTCCTCCGGCCTTTCCACCACTTACCAGTCCGCCGTCATCGCTGCCGAAGAGCTGAAGGCGGAATTCCCCGACCGGAGGATTCTGGTTTCCGATACTCTCTGCGCTTCTCTGGGTCAGGGCCTTCTTGTGTGGTATGCCTGCAGGAAGCGGGATTCCGGCGCTTCCATGGACGAAGTGTATCAGTGGGTGGAGGACAACAAGCTGCACCTGTGCCACTGGTTCACCGTGGACGATCTGATGTACCTGAAGCGCGGCGGCCGAATCAGCTCCGCCACCGCCCTGGTGGGCACCATGCTGAATGTCAAGCCCATTCTGCACGTGGATGACGAGGGTCATCTGGTGAGCGTCTCCAAGTCCCGGGGCAGAAAGGCTTCCATCCAGGCACTGGCGCAGAAGGTATCTGAGCTGGGCGCGGGCTATGACAACAGCACCATGTTCATCTCCCACGGCGACTGCCGGGAGGATGCCGAGTACTTAGCCCAGCAGCTGAAGGAGAAGTGCGGCGTGAAGGAAGTGGTCATCAGCTATGTGGGCGCGGTGATCGGCTCCCACTCCGGCCCCGGCACCCTGGCCCTGTTCTTCCTGGGTACACATAGATAAATCTACACCCTCCGATGCAAATGGTCGGAGGGTGTTTCGTTCCCGTTCCCGAAGGGATTCGTTGGATAAAGAAGAACTTCCCTGAATTAGTATGTCATTGCGAACCAGTGACCGATGTC
>CALYTP010000163.1:0-4016 GCA_945486915.1 uncultured Clostridia bacterium
CGTCGGTGCCCATGGACTTGGGGTTCAGGGTCTTGTTGTCGATGTACTTCTGCTTGATGGGCTTGAAGTAGTCGTTGACCTGGTTGATGACCTTCTCGTTCAGGCCGGTCTCGATGCCCAGCTCCTCCAGAGCGTAGTAGATGGACTCGGTGGCGGGCTGGGAGGTGCCGTTGGAGAAGCAGGAGGTGGCGGTGTCGATGATGTCCACGCCGGCTTCCACAGCCTTCATCACGGTCATGTAGGCCATGCCGGTGGTGCAGTGGGTGTGCAGGATCAGGGGCAGGGTGACGCCCGCGTCCTTGATGCCCTTGAACAGGGCCTCGGCCTCGGCGGGGCTCATGGTGCCGGCCATATCCTTCAGGCAGATGGTGTCAAAGCCCATGCTCTGCAGCTCCTTGCACATCTCGGCGTACTTGGCGGGGGTGTGCACGGGGGACTGGGTGTAGGAAATGCAGCCGGAAGCCACGGTTCTGGCGGTGGCGTACTTCTTGGTGGCCTCCAGGGCGGTGGCGATGTTGCCGAAGTCGTTCAGGGCGTCGAAGATACGCAGCACGTCGATGCCGTTCTTGATGGACAGCTCCACGAACTTCTCCACCACGTCGTCATGGTAGTGCTTGTAGCCCAGCAGGTTCTGGCCCCGCAGCAGCATCTGCAGGCGGGTGTTGGGCATGTGCTTGCGGATTTTGCGCAGACGCTCCCAGGGATCTTCGTTCAGGTAGCGCAGGCAGCTGTCGAAGGTGGCGCCGCCCCAGCACTCCACGGAGTAGTAGCCGGCCTTGTCCATGGTGGACAGGATGTCGGCGAAATCGGAGAAGGCCATACGGGTGGCCATCAGGGACTGGTTGGCATCACGAAGGACGGTTTCAGTGAATTGGACTTTCTGAGCCATATTGGATGAACCTCCGTTATTAAGATATGAGATAAATTTGGCGGGATTGGATGGAAAGAGACAATCGACAACGGTGAACCGACGCGGCACGATGATCGAGGTGCTTTTGTAGGGGAGGATAGTATCCTCCCGCGCGGGGAAACCCGATTTGACCCGAAACGTTGGGCGAATCCGTACCGCGTCCGGCGTGGTACCATTCACCGGAACACGCAAAAACCACAACAAAAGCGGGAGGATGATATCCTCCCCTACAGAGGGGGGCGGGTTGTTTCGCCGCTGTCGATTGTCTCTTTCCGGCAGATCCTGCCATAAAAGAAAACCCAGGGGGCTTCCTCCGGCTTTCCGGAGGAAGCTGCCCTGGATGGCTTAGGGGTGTCCCGCAGCCATCGGAAATTGATTGCGGTGATTACTTGACCTCGGGACCGGCGGAAACCAGAGCCTTGCCGGCTTCGTTGCCGGTGTACTTGACAAAGTTCTTGGCAAAGCGGTTGGCCAGGTCGGCAGCCTTGGTCTCCCAGTCGGCCACGTTGGCGTAGGTGTCCCGGGGATCCAGGATGGCGGGGTCAACGCCGGGCAGAGCGGTGGGAACCTCGAAGTTGAACACGGGGATGGTCTTGGTGGGGGCGTTCAGGATGTCGCCGTTCAGGATGGCGTCGATGATGCCGCGGGTATCCTTGATGGAGATACGCTTGCCGGTGCCGTTCCAGCCGGTGTTGACCAGGTAAGCCTTGGCGCCGGACATTTCCATTCTCTTGACCAGCTCCTCAGCGTACTTGGTGGGATGCAGCTCCAGGAAGGCCTGGCCGAAGCAGGCGGAGAAGGTGGGGGTGGGCTCGGTGATGCCGCGCTCGGTGCCGGCCAGCTTTGCGGTGAAGCCGGACAGGAAGTAGTACTGGGTCTGCTCGGGGGTCAGGATGGACACGGGAGGCAGAACGCCGAAGGCATCGGCGGACAGGAAGATCACGTTCTTGGCAGCGGGGCCGGCGGAAACGCCCTTGACGTTCTTGACGATCTTCTCGATGTGGTCGATGGGGTAGGAGACGCGGGTGTTCTCGGTGACGGACTTGTCGTCGAAGTCGATCTTGCCGTCGGCGGCCACGGTGACGTTCTCCAGCAGAGCGTTGCGGCGGATGGCGTTGTAGATATCAGGCTCGGACTCCTTGTCCAGGCCGATGACCTTGGCGTAGCAGCCGCCCTCGAAGTTGAACACGCCGTTGTCGTCCCAGCCGTGCTCGTCGTCGCCGATCAGCAGACGCTTGGGGTCGGTGGACAGGGTGGTCTTGCCGGTGCCGGACAGGCCGAAGAAGATGGCGGTGTTCTCGCCGTTCATGTCGGTGTTGGCGGAGCAGTGCATGGAGGCGATGCCCTTCAGGGGCAGGTAGTAGTTCATCATGGAGAACATACCCTTCTTCATCTCGCCGCCGTACCAGGTGTTCAGGATGACCTGCTCACGGGAGGTGATGTTGAAGGCGACGCAGGTCTCGGAGTTCAGACCCAGCTCCTTGAAGTTCTCCACCTTGGCCTTGGAGGCGTTGTAGACGATGAAGTCGGGGGTGAAGTTCTTCAGCTCCTCCTCGGTGGGAACGATGAACATGTTCTTGACGAAGTGAGCCTGCCATGCCACCTCCATGATGAAGCGGACGGCCATGCGGGTGTCGGGGTTGGCGCCGCAGAAGGCATCCACAACGTACAGCTTCTTGTTGCACAGCTCCTTGACAGCCAGCTCCTTGACGGCGGCCCAGACGGACTCGCTCATGGGATGGTTGTCGTTCTTGTACTCGTCGGAGGTCCACCACACGGTGTCCTTGGAGTTCTCGTCCATGACGATGTACTTGTCTTTGGGGGAGCGGCCGGTGTAGATACCGGTCATGACGTTGACGGTGTCCAGCTCGGTGACGGTGCCGACATCATAGCCGGTGAGGTCAGCCTTGGTCTCTTCCGCGAACAGCTGCTCGTAGGAAGGATTGTAGACGATCTCGGTGGTGCCGGTGATACCGTACTTTTCGATGCCATAAGTTTCCATAATTACTGATTCCTCCTGTAAATTGAAAGCTACGCGGCAATGCCGCAGTTTACAACCTATTGCGGTGAAACCTGGGCGAACCCCAATTTCCACCATCTACATTTTATCACAAGACCCCCACAAAGTAAACACGATTTTTCCATTTTTTCGATGTTTTCGTATCGGTTAAAAAGAATCGGAATTGGACAACCGGATTTTGGGCATTCCGACAAATTACGGCTTTTGATAGAGTGAAGAGTTAAGAGTGGAGAGTGAAGATAATGCGCGAATCTTCACTCTCCACTCTTCAATCTTCACTCTCAAATGCGCTCCCGGTTCCAGGTGATGTTCCGGCGGATGGGTTTGGCGGGGTTTCCTGCGAGAATGGCATTGTCCAGGGTTTCGGTGCTGCGGGTGACCAGCGAGCCGGTGCCGATGACGCAGTTATTCCCGATCTGTGCGTTTTTCAGTACCACCGCGCCCTTGCCGATCCAGACGTGATCGCCGATGGAAATGCTGCCGGAGGGGTTGATGCGGTTTCCCTGTTCATCCAGGATGGAGTGGGAATCGCCGGTGCGGATCATGATATCCGAGGACAGCAGGCAGTCGGCTCCCAGGGTGATTTTTGTTCCCTCGATGGCGGCAAGCTCCGTACCGTTATAGATATAGGTATGGCTGCCCACGTTGATTTCATTGCTGTCGTCCTCAATGCTGAAGGTGCAGCCCAGCAGGCTCACCCGGTCCCCCAGCAACACATGGTTATGCGAGCCGCAGACGGTGATCTGCACAGATTGCAGGGTGGACATATCCCCGATTTCCACGGTGTTGCCGGTGCCCGCGAAGGTGATCCGGCAGCGGCGCATCAGGCACCTGTCGATGCCCAGCACCCGGTTGCCGGAGCCGCCCCGGATGCGCAGGGAGAGAAGGCGGTTTTTGGCATACAGCAGGGGACGGAAAAGAAATGCGTATTTTTGGTAGAGGGCTTTGAGATCCATGGTGGGTCCCTCCGTTTCGTTGTTTTGAGAAGCGATTGTAGTAGGGCGGTTGTATGGAACCGGATAACGAACGGTGTGCACCAAGGCTCCCTCTGGGAGGGAGCTGTCAGCCAAAGGCTGACTGAAGGAG
>CALYTP010000164.1:0-3979 GCA_945486915.1 uncultured Clostridia bacterium
CGGAACACCCAGTCGACCAACGTGGCGGGAGGCTAATAGCCTCCCCTACAGTGGCTGGGTGGTAATTTGCCCCGCCAAATTACAATTTGCTGTGTTAACCCGATCAGCACATTATGAAATATCCCACCGGGTCACGGATTTCATACATTTTATACAAGATAAGCAAGAAAAATCGGGTTAGCCTACTGGACATTGCCCTGCCGGGTATGCTATAATCTGTAAGTACCCATCTTCCTGACAAAAAAACGCAAATACCAACTGAAACAATACGATAAGAAGGTGATATTTGGTGGATTATACCAAGTATGTGTTAAAGAGCAATGAAGAACTGACAGGCCTGCTGGCGGGCAAGGACAACCTCTTCGTTGTCGCCTGCAACAAGTGCTTCAAGGAGTTTGACACCACCCAGGAGCCGGAATGCGACGAATTCTTGGCCATCGCCGGTCAGCTGGGCAAGCACATCACCGGTACCGCCAGGGTGGACTTCCTGTGCAACAAGGTCCAGACCGAAAAGAAGCTGAACGGCGTCATTCCCGAGGGTACCGAGAATGTGGTCGTCATCTCCTGCGGCCTGGGTATTCAGACCGTGGCGGACATGGAATCCGTGCCCGTGTTCACGGCGACCAACTCCCTGAACTATATCGGTCACCACGGCATGGCCCTGACCCAGAAGACCTGCGGCGCCTGCGGCCAGTGCTACCTGGGCATCACCGGCGGCATCTGCCCCGTTGTGGACTGCACCAAGAGCCTGCTCAACGGCCAGTGCGGCGGCGCCAAAGACGGCAAGTGCGAAATCGACCCCAAGAAGGACTGCGCCTGGGAGAAGATTTACCAGCGCCTTTCCAAACAGGGCCGCACGAAGGAATTCCTGTCCCAGGATATCCAGCTGCGGGACTACTCCAAGGTCAACGTGGATGCCATCCGGCAGTACGTTGCCAAAGCCCGGGAAGCCCGGTTTGAAGGCTTCTACGGCGGCGTCCATCCCACCGAAAACAAGGAATTCACCGAGCATCTGGCGCTTCAGAAATTCCCCGAGCCCGATACCGTCATCATCCCCCTGGCCATGCACATCGGCGCCCCCGCCAACCCCGTGGTTCAGGCCGGTGACACCGTCAAGGTCGGCCAGCTCATCGGCGAGCAGGCGGGCTTCATCAGCGCGCCCGTCCATTCCAGCGTCAGCGGCACCGTGATCGCCGTGGAGCCCCACACCCACCCCAATAAAGGCCCCGGCGTCATGTCCGTGGTCATCAAAAACGACGGCAAGAACACGCTCCATGAGTCCGTCGTACCGAATAAGCCCCTGGAGGAGCTGACCCCCGACGAGATCGTGGAGATCGTCAAGGAGAAGGGCATCGTCGGCATGGGCGGCGCCACCTTCCCCACCTATGTCAAGCTGAAGCCCGGCAAGCCCATCGATGCCGTGCTGATCAACGGCTCCGAGTGTGAGCCCTACCTCACCGCCGACCACCGGGTGATGCTGGAGTACGCCGACGACATCGTCTACGGCCTGCGGGCCATGATGAAGGCCGTGGGCGCCCCCGAGGGCGTGATCCTCATCGAGGACAACAAGCCCGACGCCATCGCCCTGATGGAAGAAAAGGTGGCTCCCTACGACAACATCCGCATCTGCGCCGCCAAAACCCAGTACCCCGAGGGCGCTGAGAAGATGCTCATCAAGAAGGTCATGGGCCGTCAGGTGCCCAGCGGCAAGCTGCCCGCCGACGTGGGCTGCGTGGTGTCCAACACCTCCACCGCCAAGGCCATCTCCGACGCCATCCAGAAGGGCATGCCCCTGATCGAGCGCGTCGTCTCCGTCACCGGCGACTACATTAAGAATCCCGGCAACTTCATGGTCAAGCTGGGCACCAACGTCCAGGAGATCATCGACCACTGCGGCGGCGTCACCATCGACGATGCCACGCTGAAGATGGGCGGCCCCATGATGGGCGCTCCCATTACGGACACCAATGTGCCCATCATCAAGGGCTCCAACGGCATCATCGCCATCGCCACCGACCACACCGAGCCCCAGGAGTGCATCAAGTGCGGCCGCTGCGTGGATGTGTGCCCCATGGAACTGAAGCCTCTGAAATTCTATAAATACGCTGCGCTGGGCGATGCCGAAAAGCTGCTGGCGGAGAACATTATGGACTGCTTCTCCTGCAAGTGCTGCGAGTACATCTGTTCTTCCAAGATCCCGCTGGTGTCCACCATCGCCTACGGCAAGAGCCTGGTGGCACCCCTTCTGAAGAAGAAATAAGAGGGAGGAGAAAGACCTATGTTAATAACCAAACTGAAATCCAAGGAAGAGATCCTCTCCCTGACCTCCGGCAGCTTCTTTGTCATCAACTGCCATGGCTGCAAGGAAGTGGGCTTCCCCGCGGAGGATGCCAAGGCGCTGGAAAAGGCGCTGATGGAAGCCGACAGGCTCGCCGGCACCATCACCACCGATTATGTGTGCAACCCCACCGAGCTGACCCTCCGGCTGAAAAGCTGCCTGGGTATCATCGGGGAGGCGGATGCGGTACTGGTGCTCTCCTGCGGCGTGGGCGTGCAGACCGTGGCCGCCATGCTGGAGGACCAGAAGGTGATCGCCGGCTGCGACACCCTGCCCCTGCCCGGCTTCCAGGGCGTGACCCCGCTGGAATACGACTGCGGCCAGTGCGGCGAGTGCTTCCTGAACCTGACCGGCGGCATCTGCCCCATCACCGCCTGCTCCAAGAGCCTGGTCAACGGCCCCTGCGGCGGCACCAGCAGGAACGGCAAGTGCGAGGTCTGCCCCGAGATGGACTGCGGCTGGGAGCGGATCATTCAGCGCCTGAAGGCCCAGGGCCGGCTGGATGTCCTGCGCTGCCCCACCCAGCTTCATGACTTCAATACCGACGAAGCCACCAAAGCCACCAAAGAATCTTAATGAGATTAGGAGCGAAGAGAATATGAGAATCACTGAACTGTTCGATAACGGCGAGTTTGTTGTTTCTGCCGAGGTCGGCCCTCCCAAAGGAATTCACATTGATGGCATGGTGGAAGAGGCCAAGAAATACCTGGGCGGCGTCCACGCCGTCAACGTCACCGATAACCAGTCCTCCGTCATGCGTCTGGGCAGCCTGGCCACCTGCAAGGTGCTGAAGGATGCGGGCCTGAACCCCATCTTCCAGCTGACCTGCCGGGACCGCAACCGCATTGCCCTGGAGTCCGACCTGCTGAGCGCCGCCATGCTGGGCATCGACAATGTGCTGTGCCTCACCGGCGACCACACCAAGCTGGGCGACCATCCCCAGGCAAAGCCCGTCTTCGATCTGGACTCCGTGTCCCTGCTGCACACCGCCTCCCTGCTGGAGAAGGGCGTGGATCTGGGCGGCAATGCCCTGGTGGGCGAGCCTCCCAAGTTTGCCAAGGGCGCCGTTGTCTCCCCCTGCTCCGACTCCGTGGATGCTCAGCTGGTGAAGATGGAGCGCAAGGTCATGGCCGGCGCCGAGTACTTCCAGACCCAGGCCGTCTTTGAGCCTGAGAAGTTCATTCAGTTCATGGAACAGGCAAAGCAGTTTGGCAAGCCTGTCCAGGTGGGCATCATCATCCCCAAGTCCGTGGGCATGTGCCGCTTCATGAACGCCAACGTGGCTGGCATCAGCATCCCCGAGTCCCTGATCGACGAGCTGAAGGCCGACAAGGAGGCCACCAAGGCCGGTATCACCGGTGTGGAAATCGCCGCCCGGATCATCCGGGAGTGCAAGCCCTACTGCCAGGGCGTCCACATCATGACCCTGGGCTGGGAAGCCAAGATCCCCGAGCTGCTGGCCAAAGCCGGACTGTAAACGATCCCCCCAAAAACCTGCCTGCCCGCAAATGCGGGCAGGCTTTTTGCATCGCGGCGGTGCGTACACATAAAAATTGTAATTTGTAGAGCAGGTTTTTGCTCAAGCTACTGTAGACCAACTATGGAAAGTCAAGCAGCAAGTTGGTCAGAAAAAGCATTAGA
>CALYTP010000165.1:0-3969 GCA_945486915.1 uncultured Clostridia bacterium
TTCGGCTGACAGCTCTCCCAAAGGGAGAGCCAAGGGCGCTGTAAGCGCCGGTGCGCACCGGCCGGTCACGCAGGAAAAAAGGAATATTTAATGATTTCCCCCGGTTTCGGGGCTTGTTACCGCCAAAGGAATTGTGTATAATAGGGATATCTTTGTTGAAACGAATTGCAGGAGATACTATGATCCAAACCCTTTCCATTCTTCCCGGGGTGGAGCTGCAGGCCTTCCCGGATAAGCGGTTCAAGCAGGGCTGCCTGAGCATCCAGCTGATCCGTCCCATGTGCGAAAACGAGGCGGCCATGAACGCCCTGATCCCCTCGGTGCTGCTCCGGGGCACGAAAAAGCATCCCGACCTGCGCAGCGTCACCATGGTCATGGACGACCTCTACGGCGCCGCCATCGGCCCGCTGGTGCGCCGGGTGGGCGACTACCAGACCACCGGCCTCTACTGCGGCTTCATGGACCCCCGGTTCGCCCTCCCCGGCGACCGGGTGCTGGAGCCGGTGATGGACTTCCTGAGGGAGCTGCTGCTGGAATCCCCCACCTCGGATGGCGGCTTCCTGCCGGAATTCGTGGAGAGCGAGAAGAAGAACCTGATCGCCACCATCGAGTCCGAGCGCAACGACAAGCAGGTCTACGCCATGAGCCGGATGCTCCGCTCCATGTGCCAGGGCGACAGCTTCGGTCTGCCCCGGCTGGGCGAACGGGAACAGGTGGCGGCCATTGACCCCGTCACGCTGTATCGCCACTATCAGAAGATCCTCCGGGAGAGCTTCATCCGCATTTTCTATGTGGGCAGCGCCGACCCCGGGCAGATTGCCGAATTGGTAAAGCCGATTTTCGATTTCCCGGACAGGGCGCCCATGACCCTGCCGCCCCAGTCCGGCCTGCGCTGCAGCCCCGGCGGAGACATCACCGAGACCATGGAGGTCACCCAGGGCAAGCTGTGCATGGGCTTCACCACCCCCATCACCAACCGGAACGATGACTTTGCCGCCACGCAGCTGCTGAACGTGGTTCTGGGCGGCGGCATGACCTCCAAGCTCTTTATGAACATCCGGGAGAAGCAGTCCCTGTGCTACAGCATCAGCTCCGGCTACTACGGAGCCAAGGGCATCCTCACCGTCTCGGCGGGCATCGACTGCGACAAGCGGGAGCAGGTCATCCGGGAGGTGCTGCACCAGCTGGAGCTGTGCCGGAGCGGCGACATCACAGAAGCAGAATTGACCGCCGCCAGACAGGCGCTGCTGTCCAGCCTCCGCTCCACCCACGACAGCCCCAGCGCCATCGAGGGCTACTATTCCACCTCCGCCCTCAGCGGGGTGAAGCTGACCCCCCAGGCGCATATGCAGGCGCTGAATGCTGTCACCTGCAGCCAGGTGGCCGACGCCGCCCGGAAGCTGACACTGCATACCACCTATTTCCTCAGAAAGGAAGACCATCCATGAGGTCATTTCCCTACCCCGAACTGGACGAAACCCTCTATCGCGAGACGCTGCCCGGCGGCCTGACCGTGGCGGTGGTCCCGCGAAAGGGGTTTGCCCGCAGCGTTGCCTATCTCGTCACGGACTTTGGCTCCATCCATACCCATTTCCGGCTGGACGGCAAAGAGTATACCGTCCCTGCCGGCGTTGCCCACTATCTGGAGCATAAAATGTTCGAGCTTCCCGGGGGGCGGGATGTGTCCGCCGAGTTTGCCGCCCTGGGCGCCATGGTGAACGCCTTCACCAGCTACGACATGACCGCCTACTATTTCAGCTGCACCGACCATTTTCGGGAGAATCTGGATCTGCTGCTGGAATTCGTCACCACGCCGTACTTTACGAAGGAGAGCGTGGAAAAGGAGCAGGGCATCATCGATCAGGAGATCGGCATGAATCTGGATGCCCCGGACAGCGTGATCTTCGACGAGCTGATGGCGGCGCTGTATGAAAAGCACCCCATCCGGGTGCCCATCCTGGGTACCTCCGAGACCATCCGGCAAATTACCCCGGAAATTCTGGAGCTGTGCCACCGGGCGTTCTATACCCCCGGCAATATGCTGCTGTGCGTCATCGGCGACGTGGACCCGGAGGAGGTCCGGCAGGCCGCCATGGACCGGCTGGGCAGCGAAAGCAAATGCGTGGGCGAAAAGCTCCGGGATTGGGACGAGCCCATCACCGCCCGCATCCCCGAAACCCAGTGCGACATGGAGGTGTCCATGCCCACCTTCGACCTGGCTTTCAAATGCGAGGACATCGGCAGCGGCGACAATGCCATCCGTCAGGAAATGGTGGCGGATCTGGCTGCGGAGGCGCTGTTCGGCGAGTCCTCGGAGCTGTACCTGAGGCTCTATGAGCAGGGGCTCATCGATTCCTCCTTCGGCGGCGGCTTCGAGACCGTGGACGGCTGCGCCATGCTCACCTGCTCCGGCGACAGCGAGGACCCCAGAGCCGTCCGGGACGCGGTCATCCGGCAGGCGGCGCTTCTGGCGGAAACCGGCATCGGCGCGGACAATTTCCTCCGGCTCAAGCGCAGTGCCCTGGGCCGCCGCATCCGGGGGCTGGACAGCTTCGACGGCACTGCCTTTCGCATCTGCGCCTACCATTTCTCCGGGTTCGACTATTTCCGCTTCCCGGAAATCTACCGCAGCATCACCGAAGAGGAGATCCTGGAATTCCTCTCCCGGGTGGTCAGGGCAGACCGCTGCGCCATCTCCATCATCAACCCAATCACACAAGAGAGTGAAGATTGAAGATTGGAGATTGGAGATTGAAGATTGAAGATTAGAGATTGGAGATACCATATCTCATATCTTATATCTTATATCTTATATCTTATATCTCATATCTTCACTCTCCACTCTCCGCTCTCCCCTCTCCACTCTGACCAAACTCCGGAGGCATTCCCATGAATCCCGCAAATTATACCGCTATCTCCTTCCCCTTTCTGGGGCTGGAAATGAACCCCGGCCGGGTTCTGGAAATCGGGCCGCTGACCATCCATTATTACGGCATCGCCATCGCCCTGGGGCTGCTGCTGGCCGTCCTCTACGGCATGAAGCACAGCCGCCGGGCAGGGCTCACCGGGGACGACATCCTGGACGGCGTCCTGTGGATCACCCCCCTGGCCATCGTCTGCGCCAGAATTTACTACTGCGCCTTCTCCTGGGACCAGTACCGGGATAACCCGCTGTCCGTCCTGTACATCTGGAACGGCGGCATCGCCATCTACGGCGCGGTGATCGGCGCGGTGATCGGCGTGGTCATCTATTGCAGAATCAAAAAGTGCAGCCTTCCTGCCCTGCTGGATCTGGTGCTGACGGGCTTTCTCATCGGTCAGGCCGTGGGGCGCTGGGGCAATTTCTTCAACCGGGAGGCCTTCGGCGCGGCTACGGATTCCTTCTTCCGCATGGGCCTTTTCAATTCGGCAACCCAGAGCTGGGAGTATTACCACCCCACCTTCCTCTATGAATCGGTGTGGAACGCGGCGGGCTTCGTGCTGCTGCATTTGCTGTACCCGAAGCGCAAGTATAACGGCCAGATCGCCCTGGGCTACGCCGCCTGGTACGGCCTGGGCCGCAGCTGGATCGAGGGCCTGCGGATGGACAGCCTGTACTGGGGCACCTTCCGGGTCAGCCAGGTGCTGGCAATCGTCACCTGCGTATCCGCCATTGCGATTTTGATCTGGCAGTCCTTCCGCCCCCACGACCCGGAAAAACTGACGAATTGACAAAAAACCGGAATGCACCAAGGAGAGCACCAAAGGCTCCCTCTGGGAGGGAGCTGGCCGCGAAGCGGACTGAGGGAGAGAGCGTTGGTCGATCACCAGCGCTTCATACGATACCGCATCAAAAAATCCGGGGCTCTCTCCCTCAGTCAGCCTTTGGCTGACAGCTCCCTCGCAGAGGGAGCCTTGGGGCACGCCGCCCGGTGTCGTTTTTGCGGAGCGAAGCGACCTTGGCTCTCCCTTTGGGAGAGCTGGCTGCCC
>CALYTP010000166.1:0-3937 GCA_945486915.1 uncultured Clostridia bacterium
AGGGAGAGCCAAGGGCGCTACCGCGCCAGTGCGCCAAATTACCACCCAGCCACTGTAGGGGAGGCTACAGATGCCCGCCAGGTTGGTTGCCTGAGTGTTCGGTTGAATGGCTAAATGTCCAATTTTGTACGAATTCGCCCAACAAAGTACATGCTCGGGAAGCCCCACTGCGCGGGAGGATGATATCCTCCCCTACATTGGCTGGGCAAAATCTTTCATACTAATTCTTGATAAAAAGATTTAATCAGCAGCGCAGGGATATTGGTGCAAGACAAGGCAGAGGAACGCAGCCATACTGTATGTATGGCAAGTGACGATAACGCAGTATTGCACCAATAGACCAAGCTGATATTAAAGATTTTAATCAAGAATTAGTATCAGACAGCAAAAACCCGCATCCCGGGGATTCGGGATGCGGGGCTGCAATCATCACTGGAATTTTCTGGTGCTGCCGGCTTCGTCCTGGGCGATGAGGAGCTCGGAGATGATGTCGTTGGAGACAAGGTAGCCCTTGGGCGTCAGGGACCAGCGGCCGTCGCTGCTCTGCTCGGCCCGGCCGTAGGCCCGGAGCTTTTCCAGCTTGCTCTCCAGCGGCTCGAAGGGCAGCATGAAGGTGCGCTGGTATTCCTCGGGGGAAAGGCCCGCGCTGGTGCGCAGCCGGAGCATGATGTATTCCCCCGCCCGCTCCCGCAGGGGGATCTCCTCCATCTCGGCCATGATGTCGCCGCCGGTACGGATGCCGTTGATGTAGGCCTGCAGATCGGAGACGATGGTGAACCGCTTGCCGGCAAAATCGGAGCTGGCGCTGGGGCCGAAGCCCAGGTATTCCCCGCCGGTCCAGTACTTGAAGTTGTGGCGGGAGTACAGGCCCTTGCGGGCGAAGTTGGAGATCTCATACTGCCGGAAGCCCCGCTCCCGGAGCATGTCCACGGCGGCCAGGTACATATCCGCCTGGGTGTCGTCGTCGGGGATGTTGATGACGTCCTTGATTTCGTAGAGCTTGGTGCCCTCCTCCAGCTTCAGGCCGTAGCAGCTGAAGTGCTCGGGGTTCATCTTCAGCACGTTTTCCAGGGTGTCCCGCCAGTCCTGCAATGTCTGACCAGGCAGGCCGTACATCAGGTCCAGGGACACATTGCGGAAGCCCGCCTTGCGGATGCGCTGGAAGGCCGCCACGGACTGGGCGTAGGTGTGGGGGCGGCCCAGCTTTTTGAGCATATCGTCGTGGTCGTCCTGGACGCCCATGCTCACCCGGTTGAAGCCCTCGGCCCGCATCCGGTGCAGCAGCTTGTCGGTGACGGAGTCGGGGTTGCACTCGAAGGTGATCTCCGCGTCGGTGGCCACATCGAAGTTTCTGCGGATGGCGGTCATGATGATGGCGATGGCATCGCCGCCGAAGTAGCTGGGGGTGCCGCCGCCGAAGTAGATGGTATCCACCCGGTAGCCGGGGGCCAGAGCGCCGGCCTCCTTGATGTGGGCGCAGACGGCGTCCAGATAGCTGTCCATCAGGGCGTCATCCTTGCAGGGCATGGAGTAGAAGTCGCAGTAATTGCACTTGCTCCTGCAGAAGGGCACATGAATGTAGATGCCCAGGGGTGTTTTATTCAGTCTTCTTGAAAAGATAGACATGGAAACCTCCAAAATATCGTCAGTGGTGGAAAATCCGAAGAAACAAATCAGTCCTCGTCCAGCTTCAGCACAGCCATGAACGCCTCGCTGGGGACGGAGACGGTGCCGAAGGTGCGCATTCTCTTTTTGCCTTCCTTTTGCTTCTCCAGCAGCTTTTTCTTTCTGGTGATGTCGCCGCCGTAGCACTTGGCCAGCACATCCTTGCGCAGGGCCTTGATGGTCTCCCGGGCGATGATCTTGCCGCCGATGGCCGCCTGCACGGGGATCTCGAACTGGGCGCGGGGGATGTTGTCCTTCAGCTTTTCGCAGATTTTCCTGGCTCTGGGGTAGGCGTTGTCAGCAAAGAGGATGAAGCTCAGAGCGTCCACAATGTCGCCGTTGAGCAGGATATCCAGCTTCACCAGGCGGCTGGGACGGTAGCCGATGAATTCATAGTCCAGGCTGCCGTAGCCCCGGGTGCGGGACTTCAGGGCGTCGAAGAAGTCGTAGATGATCTCGTTGAGGGGCATCTCATAGTGCAGCTCCACCCGGCTGGCATCCAGATAGACCATGTCCTTGAATTCGCCCCGGCGCTGCTGGCACAGGTCCATGATGTTGCCCACATAGTCCTGGGGGGCGATCAGGCTGGCCTTCACATAGGGTTCCTCCGCCAGCTGGATTTCATCCGGGCTGGGATAGTCCAGGGGGTTATCCACCAGCATGACGGTGCCGTCGTTCTTGGTGACCCGGTAGACCACGTTGGGGGCGGTGGTGATGAGATCCAGGTTGTATTCCCGCTCCAGCCGCTCCTGGATGATCTCCATGTGCAGCAGCCCTAAGAAGCCGCAGCGGAAGCCGAAGCCCAGGGCGATGGAGGTTTCCAGCTCATAGCTCATGGAGGCGTCGTTGAGCTGCAGCTTTTCCAGCGCCTCCCGCAGGTCCTGGTATTTGGCCCCGTCGGCGGGGTAGATGCCGGAGTAGACCATGGGCTGCACCTGCCGGTAGCCGGGCAGGGGTTCGGCGGCGGGATCCTCCACCCCGGTGATGGTGTCGCCCACCCGGGTATCGGCCACGGTCTTGATGGAGGCGGTGATGTAGCCCACCTCGCCGGCGCCCAGACTGTCCCGGGGATTCAGGCCCGTGGGGCTCATGGTGCCCACCTCCACCACCTTGTACACCGCGCCGGTGGCCATCATTTTGATGTCCATTCCGGCGGTCACGGTGCCCTGCTTGATGCGGGTGTAGACGATGACGCCCCGATAGCTGTCGTACTGGCTGTCGAAGATCAGCGCCTGCAGCGGGGCATCCCGGTCTCCCGCGGGGGCGGGCACATCCCGGACGATCATCTCCAGAACGGAATGGATGTTGATGCCGTTTTTGGCGGAGATCTCCGGGGCATCCTCGGCGGGGATGCCGATGATGTCCTCCACCTCAGCCTTGACCTCGGCGGGCCGGGCGGAGGGCAGGTCGATCTTATTGATAACGGGCAGCACCTCCAGCCCCGCGTCGATGGCAAGATAGGTGTTGGCCAATGTCTGCGCCTCCACGCCCTGGCTGGCATCCACCACCAGCACCGCGCCCTCGCAGGCGGCGAGACTCCGGCTCACTTCGTAGTTAAAGTCCACATGGCCCGGGGTGTCGATCAGGTTCAGGGCATAGGTCTCGCCGTCGTCGGCGGTGTAGTTCAGCGTAGCGGCGGTGGCCTTGATGGTGATGCCCCGCTCGCGCTCCAGCTCCATGGAGTCCAGCAGCTGCTCGGCCCGCTGGCGCTGGTCGATAGCGTTGCACTCCTCCAGCAGCCGGTCGGCCAGCGTGGACTTGCCGTGGTCGATGTGGGCGATGATGGAAAAATTGCGGATATGGGAAAGTTCGGTCATAAAACGTACACCTCATCGGATACTGAATGAAACAGGCGCTTCTTCACCCTTCATATTCCTGTCATTATACCGAATTTCCCGGAGAAACGCAACTGTCTGTTTCGGAAAATTCGCAGCAAAACCATCGCCCGGCGGATGCAGGGCTTTGCGCACCCCGTTGCATGGTACCGCATCATGAACTTGCCCAGCCGGTGTAGGGGAGGATATATCTAAAATTTGCGGCTTAAAAAAGAGAGTGAAGATTGAAGATTGGAGAGTGGAGATAACGAAAAAGGCACCATTCTCCGAAAGAAATCCGCAAATCGTATGGAGCGAAGCGACCTTGGCTCTCCCTTTGGGAGAGCTGGCTGCCCCGTATGGGGCAGTCTGAGAGGGTCCCGCGTTCCAATACACGCTTCCTATCCTCAAACGTAGTACCCTCTCAGTCAGCCTGTTCGGCTGACAGCTCTCCCAAA
>CALYTP010000167.1:0-3908 GCA_945486915.1 uncultured Clostridia bacterium
TTGTAGGTGCGGATGCGCTCGTTGCGCATGCCGGTGCCCACCTGGCTGCGGCGCATACCGGTCACCGCGCTGGTCTGCTTCTCCTGCTCGATTTCGTAGAGCTTGCTGGCCAGCATCCGCATGCATTTCTCCCGGTTCTGCTGCTGGCTCCGCTCCTCCTGGCAGGCCACCACAATTCCCGAGGGTCTGTGGATCAGCCGCACGGCGGAGGAGGTCTTGTTCACATGCTGGCCGCCGGCGCCGGAGGCCCGGTAGACCTGCATTTCGATGTCCGCGGGATTCAGCTCCACATCCACCGGCTCCATCTCCGGCAGCACCGCCACCGTGGCGGTGGAGGTATGGACCCGTCCGCCGGACTCGGTCTCTGGGACCCGCTGGACCCGGTGGACGCCGGACTCGTACTTCATCCGGGAATACGCGCCCCGTCCGTTGATGACGAAGTCCGCCTCCTTTACGCCGCCCAGCTCGGTTTCGTTGTAGTTCATCAGCTCGATGGTCCAACCCTTGGCGGCGGCATACATGGAGTACATCCGAAACAAACTGTGGGCAAACAGGGCGCTTTCCTCGCCGCCCACGCCGCCGCGAATCTCCACGATGACGCTTTTTTCGTCATTGGGGTCCTTGGGCAGCAGCAGGATCTGGAGCTTTTCATAAAGCTCCTCCTTCCTCTGCTTTGCCTGGGCATAGGTTTCCTGGCACAGCTCCTTCATCTCCGGGTCGGACATCAGCTCCTGGGCATCCAGCATATCCTGCTCCGCCTGCCGGTAATCCCGGTAGGCTTCCACAATGGGCTCCAGGTCGTTTTTCTCCCGCATAAGCTTTGCGGCAAGCTTCGGGTCGTTATAGAAATCCGGCTGCTCCGCCTTGGCGCAGAGCTCCTCATACCGGTTGGCAACGGCTTGCAGTTTGTTCAGCATTGCTTACTCCTTCGTGATTTTGGTATTTTCGCTGTGCCGGGGACTCTCAGTTTTCCAGGGCCATAACCTTGTCGATTCTGCGCTGGTGGCGCTCATTGTGGGAAAATTCGGTGTCCAGCCAGGTGTCCACGATTTCCAGAGCCAGTCCCTCCCCCACCACGGCGGCGCCGATGGCCATCATGTTGGTGTCGTTGTGTTCCCGGGTCATCCGGGCGGACATCAGATCGCTGAGCAGGGCGCAGCGGATGCCCTTGACTTTATTGGCAGCGATGGACACACCGATGCCGGTGGTACACAGAACGATGCCCCGCTCACACTCGCCGGAGGCAACTGCCTTGGCAGCAGCCCCCGCGAAGTCGGGGTAGTCACAGCTGTCATAGGTATCGGTTCCGAAATCCTTCACCTCAAAGCCACGCTTTGTCAGATGCTCCACCACCTTGTTCTTCAGCGCCAGGGCGCCATGGTCACAGCCGATTGCAATTTTCATATTTCTGTCTCCTTTACAGTACATATCCACCGTCCACGTTCAGAATGTGTCCGGTGACAAAATCCGCGTTTGCCAGGTATTCCATGGCCTGGGCCACATCCATGGGTGTGCCGTTTCTTCCCACAGGAGCCTCCCCGGCCATATCCTTCAGAATCTCCGGGTCCACTCCGGCGCACATATCCGTCAGGATCACCCCGGGAGCCACCGCATTGACCCGGATGCCGCTGGGACCCAATTCCTTTGCCAGTGCCTTTGTCAGCGCGATGACCGCACCCTTGGTCGCCGAATAGGCCGCCTCGCAGGATGCGCCCACCCGTCCCCACATGCTGGTGACATTGATGACGCTCCCCTTCTGCTTTTGCAGAAAGGAGGGCATGGCCGCATTGACGCAGTGGTAAATGCCCTTGACATTCACCGCAAAAATCCGATCCCAGTCTTTCTCCGGCATCATGCTCATCAGGCCGTAATAACAGATACCGGCATTGTTGATGAGGATATCCACATCCCCGATCCGCCGGAATGCCTGACGGACCGCCTCGGCATCCGCCACATCACAGCAGATGGGCGTGGCTCCGGTTTTTTCTGCCACGGCTCTGGCCGCCTGATGCTCCTTCTCATACAGGAAGAACACCCGGTCTCCCCTGGCGGCAAACCGCTCCACCGCTGCGGCGCCGATGCCCCGGGATCCGCCGGTAATCACAGTTGTCATAGCTTTCTCCTTGCCCGAAAAACCGGACTGCCGCCAAGCAGTCCGGTTTCCAACTTATCTTCTTCTGCTTTTTGTGCGGTGCTCAGAATACTGTTTAATGGAAGAAATCTTGCTGTCGGATTCCGACATGAAAGCTTTCAGCTTCTCCTCGAACAGCTGATCTGCGGTTTTGGGAGCGGCATTCTGTACGGGTGCGGGCCGGGGCGAACGATTCTGACCCTGGTACGGATTGGGACGGGAGCCGCCTTCGAAGCGGGCGCCGCCATTGTTGTTGCTGCGGAAGTCAGGTCTGCCGGAATTCTCGCGCTGGGGCTTGGGCTCCAGCCGCTTGATGGACAGATTGATCTTTCCGTTCTCGTTGCCAATGACCATGACCTTCACATCCTGGCCCTCCGTCAGGTACTGCCGAATATCGCTGACAAAGGCGTTGGCGACCTCGGAAATATGTACCAGACCGGTCTTATTCTCCCCAAGGGAGATGAACGCGCCAAAATTGGTGATGGACTTGACTTTCCCCTCTAATACTGCTCCAACGGTTAACTCCATAGTTTGCTTTGCTATCCTCCATTATTTGACTTGCGCTTCGATCAGGATGGTGCCGGGAGTAACCATGCCCAGTTCTTCCTGGGCGATCTGTTCGATGCTTTTCACAGATCCAAGCTCACTGGTTCTTTCTTCCAGAATGTCGTTTTCATACTGGATCACCGCCGCCTCTTCCCGCATCTGCTCGATCTGGCGCTGCATATCGTACTGCGTCCAGCTCAGGGCTATCAGCGCTGCGATAGAGAATACGGTAAGCACAGTTAGCGGGAATCGCAGCTGACCGCCGCTTTTGGCGAGAAAGACCTGTACCTTTCCGATTTTCCACTTGGGTTCTCTCATGTTTGACACCTCCACATGGCCGCCGACGCATTCGGCACCCATTCCACCTTATTGTAACCCATTTTTCCCCAGATGCAAATAGTTTTTTTGCAAAATGCAAAAATTTTTTTGCAGGGGCCAGGATCAGGCCGGTGATGCGGCCCAAGATTTTCCAGAATCCGGCAAAAACAGGCCGCAAAAGCCTTCCAACCGTCCATTCCCATACCACAGCGCCGATGATCAGTCCCGCCATATACCCCAGCCGCAGGTCCGCATCGCAGACCGCAAACCCCTGCCAGAGCCAGGCGAAAAATGCACCGATGAGAAACAATACATCCCCCAGCAGTGTGTGCCTTGGCCGCAGCGGACGCAGAAAGCCATACAGGAGCCCGAGTCCCAGTCCCAGAAGCGTGCTGATGCCGAACCGGCGGACTGCCAGCGCCGGGGCCGTCATCCGAAGAGCCTGCTCACCCAGCTGCCGGTGTGCCGGGCTTCCTCATAGACGAGCGATGATACCGTGCCGTCCACCTCCACCTGCCCGCCTTCCAGAGAAAGGTTTTTCAGCTGCAGGCCGCTGCCCTGCACCTGCAGAAGCCCCATGCAGGTCTGCAGCACAATGGCCGTCTCCTCAAAGCTGATGACCTCCGTCACCCCCGTCACCGTCAGCCGGCTCCGCTCCGACAGCGTCAGCCGGTGGGGCATCTGCTCCTGCGCCATAAACAGCCTCTCCTTTCGCACAATCGCATTTCCTGGATACAGCCTATGGGCCAGAGCTGCCGATTATGCTTGACAGTACTCTGCCCAGACAGTAAAATAGAAATATCCTATGTGCTTATCGGGTTAACGCATCAAATTGTAATTTGGCGGGCAGTGCCCGCAGACAATGGCGCACCGGGGCGGTCTGTATTCGCCACACTCCTGGGTACCGCCCGGT
>CALYTP010000168.1:0-3768 GCA_945486915.1 uncultured Clostridia bacterium
CGTCGATCTGCAGGCCGTTGTTGTCCACGATGACGCAGAAGTTATCCAGCTTGTAGTGGGCTGCCAGCATGCAGGCCTCCCAGACCTGGCCCTCCTGAATTTCGCCGTCACCCAGCAGGGTGTAGACCCGGAAGGTCTTGCCCTGGTGCTTGGCGCCCAGCGCCATACCGGCGGCGCAGGAGATGCCCTGGCCCAGGGAGCCGGTGGACATATCCACGCCGGGGACGGTGTTCATGTTGGGATGGCCCTGCAGGTAGGAGTCGATGTGACGCAGGGTGGGCAGATCCTCCACGGGGAAGAAGCCCCGGTTGGCCAGGGCACTGTACAGGCCGGGGGCGGTGTGGCCCTTGCTCAGAACGAAGCGGTCCCGGTCGGGGTTCTTGGGGTCTGCGGGGTCGATGTTCAGCTCCTTGAAATACAGGTAGGTGAACATATCCGCAGCGGACAGGCTGCCGCCGGGATGACCCGCCTTGGCGCCGTGGGTGCCCTCGATGACACCCATGCGCACCTTGCAGGCGGTGGCCTGCAGCTGCTTGATTTCCAGTTCAGTCATGGATGCTTCTCCTTATGCCCAGGGATTCTCGGTGGCGTAGGGCAGGCTCTTGGGCTGGTTGTAGGCGATGTCCTGGACGCCGAAGTACTTCAGCACCTCGAACAGGTACTTGCCGCAGTGGGCGAAGGCCACGGCGCCGTGGTGGGGATAGCGCTTCTGCAGCAGCACATGGCGGTAGAAGCGGCCCATCTCGGGGATGGCGAACACGGCGATGCCGCCGAAGGAGCGGGTCTTCACCGGCAGGATCTCACCCTCGGCAACATAGGAGCGCAGGTTGCCCTCGGAGTCGCACTGCAGGCGGTAGAAGGTGATGTCGGAGGCGGCGATGTCGCCTTCCAGGGTGCCGCGGGTGAAGTCGGGCTCGCTGCCTGCGGGCTCCAGCAGACGGTGCTGGATCAGCTGGTACTTCACGGCGCAGTCGGAGCACATCTTGCAGCTGGGGGTGTTGCCGCAGTGGAAGCCCATGAAGGTGTCGTTGAGCTTGTAGTCGAACTTGCCCTTGATGTCCTCGTCGTAGATGTACTGGGGCACGGAGTTGTTGATGTCCAGCAGGGTCACGGCGTCGCCGGTGATGCAGGCGCCCAGGTACTCGGAGACGGCGCCGTAGATATCCACCTCGCAGGCCACGGGGATGCCCCGGGAAGCCAGACGGGAGTTGACGTAGCAGGGCTCGAAGCCGAACTGCTCGGGGAATGCGGGCCAGCACTTGTCGGCGAAGACGACATACTGACGGTCGCCCTTGTGGTTCTCGGCCCAATCCAGCAGGGTCAGCTCAAACTGAGCCATGCGCTCGAGCATATCGGAGTAGACCTTGGTGCCCATTTCCTTCTGCATGTCCTCCATGATGGCGGCCACCCGGGCGTCGCCCTTGTGGGCATTGTAGGAGACCAGCAGATCCAGCTCGGAGTTCTCCTCCACCTCGATGCCCAGCTCGTACAGGCCCTTGATGGGGGCGTTGCAGGCGAAGAAGTCCTGGGGACGGGGGCCGAAGGTGATGACCTTCAGATTCTTCAGGCCGATGATGCCCCGGGCGATGGGGACGAACTCCCGGATCATCTTCACGCAGTCCTCGGCGGTGCCCACGGGGTACTCGGGGATGTATGCCTTCAGATGGCGCATACCCAGGTTGTAGGAGCAGTTCAGCATGCCGCAGTAAGCGTCGCCGCGGCCGTTGATCATGTCGCCGTCGCCCTCAGCGGCAGCGATGCACATGGCGGGGCCGTGGAACTTCTTGACCAGCAGGGTCTCGGGGGTCTCGGGGCCGAAGTTGCCCAGGAAGACCACCAGAGCGTTGACGCCGTGGGCCTTCACGTCGGCGATGGCAGCGGAGGCGTCCTTCTCGTTCTCCACGGTGATGGGGCACTCATACAGGCCTTCGCCGTAGGCGGCCACGATGTTCTTGCGGCGCTGGGTGGACAGGGCAATGGGGAAGCAGTCACGGGAGACGGCAATGATGCCCAGCTTGACTTCGGGAATGTTGTTCATGATAATGATCTCCTTTACAATAGAATTCAGAATATATGGGTTTCTTCAGATGGAATCGGCGATGTCCAGGTTCTCGCCCACCAGGCCCACATAGGCGCCCTGGGCGGCTTCGGAGGACTCGGCATGGGCCAGCAGCCATTTGTTCCGGGCCCACAGGAGCTTGTCCTCGGGAGAGAGAACCGTCAGATGGGGCTTGTCGGTATTGGTGAGCCAGGGCAGCGCAATGAGGACGCGGAAGCCCTTGGATGCATCACAGTGGCAGGGGGCGTAGTGCAGCGTGGTGGCGTAGCACTCCACGAGAGTGCCTGCCGGGGCGCGGAAGGCCTTGACTTTGGCGGTGTCCAGCTTGCCGTTTTCGTCGATGTCCTCCATCTTGGCCAGCAGCAGGATGAAGTCCTCGGTGCCCAGGTTGAATTCGGAATCCCGGTGGTACTCCAGGCAGTTGAGCTTGGTGTTGTGGCCGTTGCACCAGCCCAGCTGAACAGGCATACCGCCGTACAGGTTTTCGCTGACTTCGGTGGCGGCGGGCAGCTCCTGCAGGATGGGATCCGTGGGCACGTAGCCGACGCCTTCGGGCAGGGGCGTCTGTTTCAGACCCTCCAGGATCTCGGCACACATTTCCTCCATGCCGGTGACGACCTTGCCGTAGGGCTTGAACTCAGGATCGAATACGGAAAGAATCTTCAAATCATTCACTCCTTCATCTGCGCCGCAAACGATGCGCAGTATAAATCGCGGAAGCGCGGCGCGGTGGCATTTGCGTCACGCTTCGATACAATTTTAATGCATTTGTGCCGTGTTCTCAATGTCCGTACCTCTACTTTTTATTAGACAAATTTGCTTTTTCAGTCTTTTTGGAGATTTGCATATTTTTGCTGTGCTCCATTCGTGCAAAATACCAACCCAAAAGGATCCCCCACCGGTGCAGTATAGCGGTCCGGTGGGGCAAGATCCTTATTCGTTGATATCGCTGATGATGGCAGCAATTTTGGCGGAGTTTTCCACCAGTTCGCCGAACCCAACCATCACAAAGCTTCCAACCCAGCTCATAAGAGAACCTCCCAGAGCCACGATGATACCAACGGCAACCGCAGCGCTTTCGCCGGCCCCCATTATGGCGATGCCGGCCACCACACAGCAAATAATCTCAATCCAGCAAAATAGCTTGGCAACCGTTTTGATTTTTCTTCCGATGTTGTCGAACATTTTTCTTTCCTCCGTTTTCTTTCTACCCACTTTTTAAGGGCATCTAATTTTATCATATTTTTGTATATTTTGTAAAGATTTGTGTTGCATTTCCTTTCAAACGCAACCAGTCGGTATCGGCTCTGCATACCAAAAGGATTAGCTGCATCACTGTACTAGCTTATATCGCTCAAAAGTTTCCGTTTGTAGGGACACGCCAAAGCTTCCCTCATCAGAGGGAGGTGGGCACAAGTGCGCACACTGGTGGCTGAGGGATTGGCGGTACACAGAACAATTTTCGAGAAATCCTGCGCTGAAACTACCGTCTTCCAATCGGGTTGGTACCTTCTCGCATCGGATTTTACCACCGCTTTGGTGATAAGCCGCCCAATTTCCCCTCCCCCCTTACACAAGGGGGCCTTGTCTGTGCGAATTCGCCCAGGTGCACGCCGAATTTATCGCCTGTCCCGCGCGGGAGGATACTATCCTCCCCCTTGTATAATATAGTCAGTAGCAAAAGTGTGGTAAAATAGTTCAGATACTGT
>CALYTP010000169.1:0-3757 GCA_945486915.1 uncultured Clostridia bacterium
ACCGACATCGACTCCCTGGGCGACAAGATGATCGCCTGCATCGAAGCCAAGCGCGCCGCCCTCGGCATCTGATAAAGATTGCGCAGTGGAGATATCCATCTGTCTTTCAAATCTTCACTCTCAACTCTCAAATCTATACTTATTGAGGTTTTTCCAATGAAAGTTGCAATTACCGGTAAGGGCGGCGTGGGCAAAACCACCCTGTCCTCCACATTGGCAAGGCTCTACGCCGACGAAGGCCGCACCGTTCTGGCCGCCGATGTGGACCCGGATGCCAACCTGGGTCTGGCCCTGGGCCTTTCTCAGGAGGAAGTGGACGAGATCATCCCCATCTCCAAAATGCGCACCCTGGTGGAAGAGCGCACCGGAGCCACCGCCGGAAACCAGTTTTACAAGCTCAACCCCTATGTGGCGGACATCCCCGAGAAGTACGCCAGGGAGATCAACGGCGTAAAGCTGCTGGTGATGGGCACCGTGGATGTGGGCGGCAGCGGATGCGTCTGCCCCGAGCATGTGATGCTCAAGGCCATCCTCTCCAGTCTGACCTATCGCAAAAACGATGTGGTCATCATGGATATGGAAGCCGGTCTGGAGCACCTGGGCCGCGGCACGGCATCCAACATGGATCAGTTCATCGTGGTCATCGAGCCCGGTGCCCGGTCCGTGCAGACCTACCGCAACGTCAAGCGCCTGGCCAAGGACCTGGGCGTAAAGCGGGTGCGGGTGGTTGCCAACAAGGTCCGCGACGAGCATGACGAGGAATTCATCCGCGGGGCTATTCCCGCCGAGGATTTCCTGGGCTTCATCCACTACAATCCTGAGATCATGGACGCGGACAGGCAGGGAAAATCTCCCTACGACTTCTGCCCCGCGGCAATCGAAGAGATCCGGAAAATCAAGGATATTCTGGATCGTGATGAATAATGAAATAGGAGGAAAATCCGTGACACTTTTTGATAGAGTTTTTGGCGGTAACGATTACAACTACGCCCGTACCGTAGCCGCCATTGATGAGGCTATCGCCGCCAATGGCGAAAGCTGTGCAGTGTCCTTCCCCGCCACTGCCTATAGCCTGCCCTGCTACTATGGTATCACCGGCGTTAAGATCACCACTCTGGGTGAGATGAAGGCCGCCATGGAGACCATCAAGGGCATGATGACCCGCAACAACCGTCTGCAGGATGCCTTCGACAGCGGTGTCGCTTCCGCTCTGTGCGCAGAGTTCCTGGAGGCTCTGAAGTACCTCAACGGCGCCGAGCCCTATGCCGAGCCCGAGATGGGCTTCCTGACCGACGCCTTCGTCCGTAACCTGGGTGTTCCCCTGGTCACCGGCGATATCCCCGGTGTTGCCGTTATCATCGGCGGCGCTGATGACCCCGCCGAGACCGTGGCTCTGGCCAAGTCCTACCAGGCGCAGGGCATCCTGGTCACCCTGACCGGCGATTCCATCAAGCACTGCTACGACGCCGGCATGAAGCTGGGCGAGAACGTCCGCGTGGTGCCCCTGGGCTTCGAGATGCAGTCCGTCATTCATGTTGTCTCCGTGGCAGTGCGTGCCGCTCTGATCTTTGGCAACATCACCCCCGGCGACTACAAGGCTCTGTACAAGTACACCATGGACCGCGTCCGTGCCTTCGTCAACGCCTACAAGCCCCTGTCCGATGAGATCGTCTCCTACGGCGCCGGCGCCATCTGCCTGGGCTTCCCCGTTGTCTCCAACGAGACCGAGAACATGTTCCGTGTTCCCAAGTCCCTGATCCAGCAGCTGGATACCTCCAAGTGGAACGCCACCTCCCTGGAGGCCCGGGACATCAAGCTGAAGATCACCAACATCGACATCCCCGTTGCCTTCGCCACCGCCTTTGAAGGCGAGATCATCCGTAAGGGTGACATGCAGGTGGAAGTGGACGGCTCCCGCGTGGACTGCTTCGAGCTGGTCCAGACCAAGGACGCCTCCGAGATCGAAGATCACAAGATCACCGTGGTCGGTCCCGAAATCGACGAGATCCCCGTGGGCTCCAAGGTTTCTCTGTCCTACACCATCGAGGTTGCCGGCAAGGCCATGCAGCCTGACTTCGAGTCCGTCATGGAGCGTAAGATCCACTCCTGGCTGAACTGCATCGAAGGCGTGATGCACACCGGTCAGCGTGACATGATCCGCGTCCGTATCAGCAAGGCCGACTTCGAGGCCGGCTTCAAGTTCCGTCACATCGGCGAAGTGCTGTACGCAAAGGTCAAGAGCGAGTTTGAGGCCGTTGTGGACCGCTGCCAGGTCACCATCGTCGTGGATCCCGAGAAGAACAAGCAGCTGCGTGCTGCCGCCAACGAAGTGTTCGACCGCCGCGACGCCCGTCTGGCTTCCATGACCGACGAGTCCGTGGAGCAGTTCTACACCTGCATCATGTGCCAGGCCTTCTCCCCCAGCCACGTCTGTATCGTCACTCCCGAGCGTCTGGGCCTGTGCGGCGCCGTGTCCTGGCTGGATGCCAAGGCCACCAAGGAGCTGGATCCCAACGGTCCCTGCCAGATCGTTCCCAAGACCGGCTGCACCGACGAGCGTCTGGGTGCTTACGAGTCCGTCAATGAGGCTGTTGAGAAGTACTCCCACGGTGCTCTGGAAAAGGTCACTCTGTACTCCCTGTTCCAGGATCCCATGACCTCCTGCGGCTGCTTCGAGTGTATCTGCGGCGTGGAGCCTGTCTCCATGGGCGTTGTCATCACCTGCCGTGAGCACGCCGGTATCACCCCTCTGGGCATGACCTTCTCCGAGATGGCCTCCATGACCGGCGGCGGCGTTCAGACCCCCGGCTTCATGGGCCATGGCAAGCACTTCATCGCTTCCAAGAAGTTCATCGCTGCCGAAGGCGGCCCCGGCCGTATCGTCTGGATGCCCAAGATGCTGAAGGATCAGATGCGTGAGCGCCTGGATGCCACCGCTATGGAGATGTACGGCGTTGAGAACTTCACCGACATGATCGCCGATGAAACCATCTGCACCGAGGATCCCGAGCAGCTGCTCAACTACCTGTCCGAGGTCGGCCACCCCGTCCTCAGCATGGAACCCTTCGATATGTAATCTCAAAAGCACGAGCCATCCCACCCGGGATGGCTCGTTTTTATGGTTTTGAAACCATGTAGTTGTGTGTAACATCATAAATTGTTATTTGAAGGAATGTTTTCGTAGGGCGGGGTCACGACCCCGCCGATCAAGTAACGAAACCTGCCAGGTTCGGAAAATGGGATTAGGTGCCGATTTTCCTGGCATTTTCCGTGTTTTTTGGGGAAATAATACCATTTAACGTACAAACCAAAAACCGGAACCGGGTCGGCGGGGTCATGACCCCGCCCTACGAACGATGCGAAATATTACAATTTCCAGGTGTTCCACGCAACTGCAATTGCCCGGCAAATACTGCGCCCCGGTTTCCTGCAGCGGAAACCGGGGCGTAGTTTCGGAAATTATACTGTTTCCACCTTGATGGTGTTGGTGTTGCCGGTCTGGCCGTTGATGGGGCCGCCGGTGAGGACGACGCGGTCGCCCTTTTCCAGATTCAGCACCTTTCGGGCGCTGGCCAAGGCATGGTAGAACATCACATCCTGGGAGCTGAACTCCTCCGCCAGCACCGGGGTCACACCCCAGCTCAGGCTCAGGCGGCGATAGATCCGCTCGTCGGTGGTCATGCCGATGATGTCCACCGGGCAGCGGAACCGGCTGACCATCCGGGCGGTGGTGCCGGAGACGGAGCAGACCACAATG
>CALYTP010000170.1:0-3723 GCA_945486915.1 uncultured Clostridia bacterium
CAGTCAGCCTGTTCGGCTGACAGCTCTCCCAAAGGGAGAGCCAAGGGCGCTGTAAGCGCCAGTACAAATTGCAAGTTTTTGCATTAACAGCCTAGTAGGGCAGAATGGCGGTGTTTGTGCTTGTGGCAAAGACAACCGTATCGTCATAAACGGACATTTTTTCACAAAAGGCGTGCACCGAAACGTTCACAAACTGTTCATGTCTCCAAATCTCATTGGGAGGACTTGAAAGGGGCGCCGGGATGTGATATATTTCGTCCATAGCCCCAGCAGGGGTAAAAACTGAATAATGTGCGATAAGAAGCATGCGGAAAACAGGGCAGACCGTCCGACCGAAGGAGTAAAACTCTCAGGTGCCATTTTGCGTGGCGGGACCGTGTGTGGATCGCACTCTGGAGACATCCGGGCAAACCGGGGGCCGAAGGTGCAAGAGCGGCAAGGACGCTGAATCTCTCAGGCAAAAGGACAGAGCATTATTCCAATATTCCGTGGGAATCGTTTCTCATTTCCGCGGGATTGTGGTGACCTGTTTTCCTGAGAGTACCCGTTTGGGTGCTCTTTTTTGTTTCCGGAAAAGAAAAAAGGAGGAAAAATTATGGAAAATTTGGTTCAGATTATCACCGATGTGAACAACGCGGTCAACGGCTTTGTGTGGGGTCTTCCCATGCTGATCCTGCTGGTGGGTACCGGCATCCTGATGACCATTCTGACAAAGGCCTTCCAGGTGTCCAAAATGGGCCACTGGATGAAGAACACCATCGGCGGCATCTTCACCGATAAGAAGATCACCGCCCACACCGCAAAGGAAGATAAGTCCATCAGCCAGTTCCAGAGCCTGTGCACGGCCCTGGCAGCCACCATCGGCACCGGCAACATCTCCGGCGTGGCAGCCGCCATCGCCACCGGCGGCCCCGGCTCCATCTTCTGGATGTGGATCGTGGCCATCTTCGGCATGATGACCAACTACTCCGAAAACGTCCTGGGTATCTACTACCGCCGCAAGAATCCCAACGGCGAATGGTCCGGCGGCGCCATGTACTATCTGAAGGACGGCCTGGGCAGCTACCCCGGCTATCAGAAAATCGGCTCCGTGCTGGCTGTGCTGTTCAGCTGCTTCTGCGTGCTGGCCAGCTTCGGTATCGGCAACATGAGCCAGATCAACTCCATCGCCGTCAACATGACCGAGACCTTCCGCATTCCCGCCTGGGTCACCGGCGTGGCTCTGATGATCGTGGCAGCTCTTGTGGTGGTGGGCGGCTTGAAGCGCATCGCCTCCGTCACCGAGAAGCTGGTTCCCTTCATGGCGGTGGCCTATGTGCTGGGCGCCCTGGTCATCGTCATCATAAACGCAGCCAACATCATCCCCGCCTTTGCGGTTATCTTCAAGGGCGCGTTCGCAGTCAAGGCCGTTGGCGGCGGCATCGTCGGCTCCGGCGTCAAGATGGCTGTCACCTGGGGCATGAAGCGCGGCGTGTTCTCCAACGAGGCCGGCCTGGGCTCCTCCGTTATGGTGCATTCCAACTCCAATGTCAAGGAGCCTGTGATGCAGGGTATGTGGGGCATCTTTGAAGTCTTTGCCGATACCATCGTCGTCTGCACCCTCACCGCCCTGGTGATCCTCACCAGCGGTCTGGTGGACCTGAACACCGGCGCCATGCTCACCGACTCCGTCAAGACCGCCATGGTGGCCGAGGCCTTCAAGGGTTGCTTCGGCAACTTCGGTTCCTGGTTCATCGCCATTGCCATCCTGCTGTTCGCCTTCTCCACCGTCCTGGGCTGGAGCCACTACG
The DNA here is from genome assembly GCA_945486915.1 of uncultured Clostridia bacterium. Classification (GTDB taxonomy): domain Bacteria; phylum Bacillota; class Clostridia; order Oscillospirales; family Oscillospiraceae; genus Faecousia. The sequence goes on from CALYTP010000170.1 coordinate 1,791, forward strand.
GCGCAAAGGCTTTCGAGTACCTGTTCGGCACCAAGGCCGTCATGGGCTACAAGGTGGTATTTGTCGTCTTCATCGTGGTGGGCGCCACCATGAGCCTGGATCTTGCATGGGATCTGTCCGACACCTTCAACGGCCTGATGGCGATCCCCAACCTCATCGGCGTCATCAGCCTGAGCAGCCTGGTCTACCGCATCACCGTCAACTATGTTGACCGCAAGATCCTTGGCAAGGATGTGAAGCCCATGTACTCCGTCTTCCCTGAGTACCAGGAGGAACAGGAGAAAAACTGACCCCCATAGATACCAGAAGCGCCCCGGCCGGGGCGCTTCTCTTTTTTCGCTTTGTATAGAACGACTGAACAGTTACAACCCTGCCACTGCCCGATTCCGTACTTCGCTGGGCGAATTGGCAAAAAGTCAGACAATTCACCATGCAGCCAAACACGCAGGCGTCTTTCGTGGCGGGAGACTGGTAGCCTCCCGCCACGTAGGGCAACTGCGTGTTCCGATGGATGGTATTTTGTTGGACATGGTATGGAGTGAAGCGCCCTTGGCCGGGCCGTTTCGTCAGGCTCTTTTCCGGTTCTTTGCGCACAGGAAAATACCGATGAGCAGCAAAATCGGGAAAGCCACCCCCGCCAGGATACCCAGCTTCAGGTTGTCCCCCAGGGCGCCGGAGACAAAGCCCACCACCGTGGGGCCGCCGCCGCATCCAACGTCACCGCCCAGCGCCAGCAGGGCAAACATGGCGGTGCCGCCCCTGGGCAGCGCAGAGGACGCCTTACTGAAGGTGCCGGGCCACATGATGCCCACAGACAGGCCGCACAGGGCGCAGAACACCAGACTCAGCCCAGGCACCGGCAGCAGCGACACGCCCAGATAGGACACGATGCACAGGCCGCAGCTGGCGATCATGAAGCGATCCAGGTCGATCCGGTCGCCGTACTTGCCGTAGAAGGCCCGGGAAAGCCCCATCAGGATGGCGAACATCATGGGCCCTGCCAGGTCGCCTGCGGTTTTGGAAATCCCCAGCCCCTGCTCTGCGAAGGCGGAAGCCCACTGGCTGACCCCCTGTTCGCTGGCTCCGGCGCAGATCATCATGATGAGCAGCACCCAGAATATCCTCTGTTTGAACAGCTCCCTGAGCTTCATGCCCGTTTCCCCCTCCGCAATCAGGGAGGCAATGGGTACTTTGGTGAACACAACAGCGTTGACAATGGGGATCAGCGCCCAAAACAGCGCCATGATCTTCCAGTTTTCAATGCCCGCCACCCGGAAAAACAGGGTGGACAGGATCACCACGCCCACATGACCCCAGCAATAGAAGGAATGGAGCATGCTCATGGCCTTCTCCTTGTTGTCCGAGGGGCAGGCCTCCACCACGGGGCTCACCACCACCTCCAGCAATCCTCCGCCGATGGCATAGACCATCACCGCAATCACGATACCCAGGAAGGCAGAGGGCATCACCTCCGGCAGAATAGTCAGCAGGATCAGTCCCAGCGCCGCCGTGACATGGGCAATCACCATGGTGGCCCGGTAGCCGATTTTATCCACAAACGTCACCGACAGCAGATCCACCAGCAGCTGAATGCCGAAATTGAAGGTCACCAGCAGCGTGATCTGGGAAAGCGGAATGCCGTAGGTTTTCTGGAAGGTCAGAAACAGCAGCGGCACGAAGTTATTGACAATTGCCTGGACGATGTAGCCCACAAAGCAGGCCGTCACCGTCTTGTTGTATGCGTTTTTCAAGTTCATCCGCCCCTTTCGGATGGTATTCTATCACATCCCACCGCCAATGTCATCAGATGGCAACGTTTTTTCTTGCTTTTTCCCCGAAAGTGCTCCATAATATAGGTATTGTATATATTCAACAGACGGACAAATTGTAATTTAGGTTATCGGCTTTAGTAAGCATACCACAAGATATAGAT
>CALYTP010000171.1:0-3690 GCA_945486915.1 uncultured Clostridia bacterium
GGCCGGTACAAGGTGGTGGAATCCAAGGCCGCGGATTTCTACGGCCTGGATAAGATGCCCATTGAGGTAGAGATCGAGTTCGCCGGTCAGATCGTCAAAGCGGCCATGACCAACAAGAGCCTGTATACCAACGTCAGCATCAAGAAAACCGGCTATGTGGAGGTCATGCCCGGGCAGTCCATTCGATACGATTTTTCCAACATCGCCAACAACTCTACTACCGCACTGGAGTCCTTCTTCTGGAGGGATACCCTGCCCATGTACACGACGCTGGATAAGATCGTCACAGGCACCTGGAATGTCCGTGGCAGCTATAAGGTGGTCTACAAGACCAACCTCAGCGGCGGCGAATATCGCACCTTAGCGGATAACCTGTCCACCCAGCAGAATTATGTGCTGGATGCATCTCCTGCCGCACTGGGCCTTGCCTCCAACGAGCGGGTGACGGAGTTCATGGTGGTGTTCGGTATCGTACCCGCGAACTTCCGGCAGGTGGAGGCACCTCGCGTGTATGTCACCGCCAGTAAGTGGCTGACAGGCGGCAGCCAGATCGTCAACCAGGCCGATATGGGCGGCGTATATAACGGCCAATGGATCATGGCGACTTCCCGCTGGGTCACCAGAGTTTACAAGCCCAGCAAGCCCCTGCCCCGCACCGGCTATTAAGCTCTCTACCAAATCTGTCAGGGTGGACCGCCCCAAAAGAGCGGCCCACCCTTAACCATGCAATAAAATCCGGAAAGGAACCAGGCTGTAGGGATACAGCTCCCGAAAGCCTGGTTTCTTGTCTGGGTGCCGCTGTCTCCACAGCCTTTTCTTTTTCACAGAGGAAAGGACGTTTTATGAGAAAGCGCAAGAAATTGATTTGCATCCTTGGTATGGTTCTCCTGATGGCCTGCCTGCTCAGTACGGCAGCCTTTGCCGCGGGCGATGTGGCTTCAGCGGTGGAAAGTACATGGAAAGACGCCGCAAGCCAGATCAAGACCGTGGTGGACAATGTGGTATTCCCTGCACTGGATATGATCCTCGCCATCGCGTTCTTTGTCAAACTGGGCAGCGCATACTTCGACTACCGGCAGAGAGGACAGTTTGAATGGACAGGGCCCGCCATCCTTTTCGCCTGCCTGATTTTCACTCTGACCGCACCCAAGTACATCTGGACCATTATCGGGCTCTGAAAACCTATACCGCTTGACTTTCTGCTGAAAATACGCTATCCTAAAACCAAGAAACAAAGAAATATGTATATCTGTGCTGCTTGTGGCATAGAATGGGAGGGATAGCAATGGCAGTTATGACAGCAAGGAGATCTCGCGGTATGGAACGGAAAATGATTCGCATTTCTGGAAAGCGTCAGATCACGATTCCTCAGAAATATTTTGATTTGCTGGGCTTTGATACAGAAGCCGAGTGTATTCTGCGCGGCAACGAGCTGGTGATCCGTCCGGTCTCTGAGCGCAGCGGCGGCGAGTTCGCCGAAGCGATCCTGGCAGACCTGATCTCACAGGGCTACCAAGGGGACGAACTGCTGGCAAAGTTTAAGGAAACACAGAAAAAAGTGCGCCCCGCAGTAGAGACGATGATCAATGAGGCGGATGCACTTGCCGCAACTGGCGGAAGCGGTGCTTCTCTGGACGACCTGTTCGGAACGGAGGAGCAGTGAGAAATGTATGAGCTGAAGTTTCTGCCTGGTGCGGAGCGGTACTTCAAGAAGGTCAAGGAAAAGGGGCTGAAAGCTGCTTTCCGCAAAGCCTTGGAGACCATTCAGAACGATCCCTACGCAGGAGAAGCCAAGGTCGGCGATCTCGCGGGCGTATATGGTTTTGACGTGTTCTATAATAGAACGAATTACGAGATCGCTTATCGGATCTATGAGGAAAACGGACAGCTTGTGGTCGTGATCCTCGCGGGAACGCGTGAAAACTTTTATCAGGAATTGAAACGCTACATGAAATGAATAGCGCAGTTTGGCCGTCGCCCCTATGGGCGGCGGCTTTTTTGCGTCCGGAGGTGACCAAACATATTTATCTGGGATTTTGTTGCCGCGACAGTGCTGGATCAGCTGGTGGACTGGATCTACGGACAGATTGTGGGCTTTCTCGGCAACTTCTTCGCCCTCATGGGCAATATGGGCGTGGAGCTGTTTGAGCTGGACTGGGTCAACGCCATCGTGCTGTTCTTCTCACGTCTGGGCTGGGCACTCTTCGCCGTAAGCGTAGTAGTCTGCGCCTTTGAGTGCGGCATTGAATACTCTGTCGGCAGAGGCAATTTGCAGCAATGTGCTCTCAACGTCATCAAGGGCTTCCTGGCGGTGAGCCTCTTCACAGTGGTTCCCGTCCGGCTGTACGCACTGTCCGTGTCGCTGCAGGGGACTTTTTCCGAGGGACTCACCGGCTATGGCCGAAGCATCGGCGAGGTGGGCCAGGACATCGTCACAGAACTCAGCGAGATCCAGACGCTCTCGGACGCGGTGAACAGCACCCATTTCGGTCTGGATGTCATCACCAGCCCCATCATGATCCTGTTCTGTGTGATCCTGATGGCTTACGCGGTGCTGAAGGTGTTTTTTGCCAACCTCAAACGGGGCGGCATTTTGCTCATTCAGATCGCCGTGGGCTCTCTGTATATGTTCAGCATCCCCAGGGGCTATCTGGACGGCTTCGTTGGCTGGATGAAGCAGGTCATCGGTCTGTGCCTGACAGCTTTTTTACAGTCCACCATCCTCATCGCTGGACTCATGATTTTCAAGGACCATGCGCTGATGGGCGTAGGACTCATGCTCTCTGCCGGTGAGGTTCCCCGCATCGCTGGGAACTTTGGAGTAGATACCACAACGAAAGCCAATGTTATGAGCGCCGTCTACACGGCACAGGCGGCGGTAAGTACCACCAGGACCATCGCCGCGGCAATCAGATAAAGACGAGGTGGAGCACACAAATGGAAGAATTGAAAAAAAGCATTACCATGGCCAGCCTGTTCGACGGCATCGGAGGTTTCCCTCTGGCGGCAGTCCGCTGCGGCGTTGAGCCGATATGGGCCAGCGAGATCGAGCCGTTTCCCATTCTTGTGACAAAGCTTCGCTTTCCGCAGATGACGCATATGGGAGACATTACAAAGCTCAACGGGGCGGATCTGCCGCCTGTGGATATCATCTGCGGGGGCAGTCCGTGCCAGGACTGTCTGTGGCCGGAGCGCGTGCTGGTTTGGCTGGCGAGCGTTCCGGCCTTTTTATGGAACAAATCAGAATTATAAAGGAAATGCGAGATGAGGATAGAAGAACTGGAAGGACAGGAGTCTTTGTTCGCCCGCGATTCGGGATCTGGGAAAACATCGTCGGGGCGCTCAGCAGCGGGCGAGATCCTGCAACGGGTCAAAAACGGCCTGGGGCAGACTTTCAAAAAGTCCTCGAAGCGTTCATCCAAATTGAAGAACCACACCTTCATGTTATTAGACCTGAGGCAGGACGCTGGGAATATTCTGGGGCCGTGCTGGGAGTACGATCCTGTGTGGCTTGGATCACTTGGGACGCTCAATACTTCGGAGTGCCCCAAAGACGTCGTAGAATCTTTGCTGTGGCAGATTTTGCTGGACACAGTCCCATCCCGATACTGGCTGTCCCGAAAAGCGTGCCGGGGAAAAACTAGCCCGCAGGATCATTCCTACGGGCCAATGCTTATCCCTTCACTTCAC
>CALYTP010000172.1:0-3636 GCA_945486915.1 uncultured Clostridia bacterium
GAGCGACGGACTGTTAATCCGCAGGTCGTTGGTTCGAGTCCAACAGGGGGCGCCAGAAATCCCGAATGTGAAAGCATTCGGGATTTTCCATATTCTCTTTTCTTTGTGTACCCACGATTTTCTGATAGGAGCGCTGCCGATGGAGCCCTTTACCATTCAAATTGCCCGTCTGGTGACCCGGGTGCATCCCATGTTTTCCAGCACCCGGGAATACTGCCGCAGCTACCTTTCTGAACTGGCACCGGAATTTGATGTTGTCGTCACAGCACAGGATCTGGTGCGGGAACAGGAAATGGCAGAGCTGGAAGCGGTGGAAGAAGGTCTTCGGCTCCGTAAGTTTTCAGACCCATTCCTGGAGCGGGCCGTCATCCAGAGAAAAATTGCCCGGGAACTGCTCAGCCGCAATACCGTCCTGCTGCATGGCAGTACAGTTGCCGTGGATGGCGCGGCCTATCTGTTCACCGCACCCTGCGGGACGGGAAAGTCCACCCATACCCGTCTCTGGCGGGAGGCGTTGGGAGACCGCGCCGTGATGGTCAATGACGACAGGGCCTTTCTGCGCATTTCCGATGATGGTGTCATCGCCTACGGCTCGCCCTGGAGCGGGAAACACGGCCTTGATTCCAACATCGCCCTTCCATTAAAGGGGATTTGCTTTCTCCGTCGCGGGCCTGAGAACGTTATTCGCAGAGCGCAGGGCGCAGAGTGTATCCGCGAGCTGCAGCACCAGTGCTTTCTTCCTGAGGATACGCCAGGACAGAATCTGGCGCGGACTCTGGCCGAACAGCTTTCCCGGCAGGCAGCATTGTGGCAGATGGAATGCACCAAAGACCCTGCCGCAGCGCGGCTGGCCCATCAGGTCATGTCGGCTGTTTGAACCATGCGGGAAGATTCTTTCACCATCCCGGCGGCGCTGTCGTCCCTGGGATGGGTATCTGAATAGGCAAAGAGCACCGGGGTGATGGCAGGGTACGTCAGGTTCCCCGGCAGGACGTCGAAGCTCTCCACCCGGGCCATTTCGCTGTCCGGGATGGGGCCGAGGCTGCGGATGACTGCACGGAATACCATGCCGTTGGCCCAGTCGTCGGTGCCTTCTTCGCCTGCCCAGTAGTCGCACAGCGGTTCCAATTCAAATTCCAGTGCCCCGGATTCTTCAAAAAGCTCCCGTTTTGCCGCCTCCATGGGTGTTTCCCCCGGCTCGATGTGACCGCCCTGGGTCTCCCAGGTGGTGCGCTTTTTGTGCCGGCTCAGCAGGATTTTTCCCCGGTATTCCGAGAGAATGACAACGTATTTGTATGTTTTCAGGGTTCCGGTTTCGTAGGTTCTGCAGGTCATGGCGATTCCTCCCTATGGGAACATTTGTTCCTATTTTAACATGGCACAATATTTTTGTAAAGAGAAAGCCCGGAATCCGTCATTTGGATTCCGGGCTTATCTTTACTTTTCCAATCCATAGAAGCGGATCTTGTATTCTCCGTCCTGTTTGGAGACATCCATGGTAAGGTAGGTGTAGGACTCTTCTTCGGGGGATTCCAGGAAGGTGAGGCTGACGCTGGCGCTGTCGAATTCTGCCAGGGCATCCAGCCCCTTCAGGCTGACGCAGCGCACCAGATCGCCGTTTCCGGGATAGACATCCCTCCGGGCCTGGGTGTCAGCCAGGTACCCACGCATGCTTTCCCAGTCACCGGCAAAGTAAGCGTCGGCAAAGTTCGTGATGACTTTCTCCGCGTCGGCGTTGGGGGACTGGGCATCGCAGATGACTCCGTTCATCATTTTGTGGAAGGCGGCGCCATGGCCCTCGGCGGCTTCCAGGAAGTATCGGGCAGTCAGCTGATAGGTTCCGGCGGCGCCTACGCCATAGAACCGCACATCGGCGCAGGGGGAGTCCCAGTTCTGCCCACCGGTGGCATTGAGGCCGACGGTGCCGCGATCATCCAGAACCTCCGTGATCTCGGTGTAACTGCCGGAGGCCTCCAGGGCCTGCCTGGCCAGCTGGCAGGCGGCGTAGGGGAGAAGCCCCTCCACAAAGCGAATCTCCAGCTCACAGACCTGCAGACTGTCTGAGGCGGCATATCTGCTGCGGATGTAGGCTGCGTCGTTTTCGTAGGTCATGGTGTAATCGCTGTCGTCATAGAAAACGGTGATGTTGTCCATGGGATCGGCGGAGCCGCTCTGCTCCTGACCTGTGTACTGCACCAGCTTTCCTTTTTCATACCGGTAGCGGTATTGGGTCGCGGGGTCTGTGGTGTAGTCGTAGTTGATGAGGTACTGTTCCTCGCTGTCGATTTCCAAGGCGGAGGCGCCGAAGATGGTGAAGCCAAATTCGAACTGCTCCCGCTCTTCATTCCACAGGAAGTAGTTGTAGGGAACGTTTTGCGGATAGCTGCTGCAGGCCAAAAGACCAAAATCAGCAAAGCCGTCAAAATTCACGTCCCGGATATCCGGCTCACCGATGGTGCTGCCCAGATTGACGAAGAGGCCTTCGTTGAGGAAGATGCCGTCGTTATCGGTCTCCTCCGGGGAGATGGTCTGGATCAGATTGTCCTGCTCATCGTAGATGAGAAGACGGTTGATCCTGCGGTAGTCATCCTCCGTCACCGGGGTTTCCAGCACCAGCTTCATGGTCCTTTCGGCGGAGATCTTCACCTGGCAGGACAGGGAGGTGTCCACCGTATTGTCAGTTTGCGTGGTTTCCGGGCCTTTCAGCCGGAAGAATCCAACCCACAGTCCGGTGAACAGAATCACCAGCATGGCCGCAGCGGAGGCAATGTGCTTCCAGCCGCTCTTTTCCTGGGGCTTTTGCAATGTTCCCACCTCGGGATTGCCCACATACTGGGAAGATTCCAGAATGAAGCTGTTCTTAACGCCGCCCAGGGCCTCCAGGATTTGTTCTTCTTTGCTCACAGGGTAACACCCTCTTTCTCCAAAAGTGTCCGCAGATGGTTCCGCTCCCGAAGGAGTATCATTTTTACCTTGCTCTCCGACAGCTTCAGCTCTGCGGCGATGTCCTTGACGCTGCAAAGGTACCAGTATCGGAGCATGAAGACCTTTCTGCGTTCCGGCGGCAGGCTGCTGAGGAAGTGGTTCAGCGTCTCCACCAGCTCTTTGCGCTCAAACAGATCGTCGGTGTTCCCGTCGGGGATGCAGTCCGCCAGCTCGTCCAGCGCCATGGCCACCTGGCCGCCGCCCCGCTTGTCCGCGCTGAGGAATTTGAAGCGGTCCAGGGCGAGGTTGCGGGTGATCTTGGCCAGGAGCGCGGAAAAAATGGAAGGCCGCTGGGGCGGGATGCTATTCCAAACCCTGAGGTATGTATCATTGACGCATTCTTCGCTGTCGCTGTCGTTTTTGAGAATGTTGAAAGCAATGGTGTGACAGTACCGGCCGTATTTGGCGGCGGTCTGCACAATGGCATCTTCCGACCGCGCCCAGTACAGATCGATGATTTGCTGATCCTCCATCTGGATTCTCCTCTCTGTTTCTCTCACTCATATAGACGAAATGCAGCTCCAGTCCGTCACAACAGTTTTTGGTATATTGTAATGCGCTCATCGCGTTCACTCAGCAAATTGTAATTTGGCGGGCAGATTTTTGGGAAGGCCACTGTAGGGGAGGCTATCAGCCTCCCGCCACGTTGGT
>CALYTP010000173.1:0-3546 GCA_945486915.1 uncultured Clostridia bacterium
GGGCAGCCAGCTCTCCCATAGGGAGAGCCAAGGTCGCTTCGCTCCGAAGAAACGATACCGCCGAATTACAATTTGTATGGTGGGGAATGGAATTATGCATTCCATACGGCTGGGGCGGAAAAAAGCTGCCTCACGTTTGCGAGGCAGCCGTATGCATTCGATTATTTTCCGGGCTTGAAGCTGTCCTTCAAACTGACGGAGCGGTTGAAGACCAGATGGCCGGGGGCGCAGTCTCTGGAGTCGGGGCAGAAGTAGCCCAGGCGCATGAACTGGTAGCTGGTGGGAGCCTTGGCGTCGCCCAGGGAGGCCTCCACCTTGCAGCCGGTGAGCACCTCCAGGGAGTTGGGATTCATGCAGGCCAGGAAATCCTTTCCGGCGGCATCGGGATCGGGATCGTCGAAGAGGTTGCTGTACTGCCGGACCTCGGCGTCGTGACAGTTGCCCGCATCCACCCAGTGGATGGTGGCGCCCTTGATCTTCCGGCCGTCAGCGGGGTCGCCGCCGCGGGAATCGGGATCGTAGGTGGCCAGCACTTCCGTCACATTGCCGTGCTCATCCATGACGCAGCCGGTGCACTTGATGACATAAGCGCCCTTCAGGCGGCACTCGGGTCCGTCGGGGTACAGCCGCTTGTACTTGGGAATGGGCTGGGCCAGGAAGTCGTCGGCCTCGATCCACAGGTTCCGGGAGAAGGTGATCTGCCGGGTGCCGTCTTCGGGATTGTTGGGGTTGTTCTCGATGGTGAATTCCTCGGACTGCCCCTCGGGATAATTGGTGATGGTCAGCTTCACGGGCTTCAGGACAGCCATGACCCGCTTCGCGGTGGCGTCCAGATCCTTGCGCAGGCAGCTTTCCAGGAAGGCAAACTCGATGGTGTTGGGGGACTTGGCAACGCCCACGCTTTCGCAGAAATTGCGGATGGCGGCGGGGGTGTAGCCTCTTCTGCGCAGGCCGCAGAGGGTGGGCATCCGGGGATCGTCCCAGCCGGAGACATAGCCGCCTTCGATCAGGGCACGGAGCTTGCGCTTACTCAGCACGGTGTGGTCGATGCCCAACCGGGCAAACTCGATCTGCCGGGGATGGCAGGGGACGGAGACGTTCTCCACCACCCAGTTGTACAGGGGACGGTGGTTTTCAAACTCCAGGGAGCACAGGGAGTGGGTGATGCCCTCCAGCGCGTCCTGGATGGGGTGGGCGAAGTCGTACATGGGGTAGATGCACCACTTGTCGCCCTGGCGGTGATGGTGCATATGGCGGATGCGGTAGATGACGGGATCACGCATGTTGAAGTTGCCGGAGGCCAGATCGATTTTGGCTCTCAGGGTGTACTTGTTGTCCTCGAATTCACCGGCGCGCATCCGGGCGAAGAGGTCCAGACTTTCTTCGATGGGGCGGTCACGCCAGGGGGAGATGGCGGGGGTGTTCAGGTCGCCGCGGTACTCCTTGAACTGCTCGGGGGTCAGCTCGCAGACGTAGGCCAGGCCCTTCTGGATCAGCTCCACGGCATACTCGTAGTCCTTTTCGAAGTAGTCGGAGCCGAAGTAGAAGCGGTCGCCCCAGTCAAAGCCCAGCCAGTGGATATCCTCCTGAATGGCCTCGACGAACTCCACATCTTCCTTGGTGGGGTTGGTATCGTCCATGCGCAGGTTGCACAGGCCTCCGAATTTTTCCGCGGTACCGAAGTCGATGATCAGCGCCTTGCAGTGACCGATGTGCAGATAGCCGTTGGGTTCCGGCGGGAACCGGGTGTGCACGGTCTTGCCGGCAAACTGCCCGCCCTCGGCAATGTCCTCTTCGATAAAGGCATGGATAAAGTTTTTGCTTTCGGTGATCTCAGCCATATCAAAAACTCCTCTCTTGGTTTTTCAATAATTCAGTATTATACCCCATCTTTTTCCGCTTTGCAATCTCTTTTTCATCCGTTTACGGCCCGAATGCTTCCGGTGTTTTCCTGCCGGGGATTCGGTTCCGAAAACAAATTGTGAATTGTGCAATTTAGTGGTTGTCCAAACATTGTTTTTATGCTAAAATACAGTCGATGTATTTTGCGGAGAGCGAAAAGAAACGAAGGAGTGGTTGTTTTGGCTGAGGTCAAATATAAGCGCATTATGCTGAAGGTCAGCGGAGAAGCCCTGGCGGGCGAATCCCACCGGGGGCTTGATTTTGATGTGATCCATTCTGTCTGCGAGGCCATTCGGGAGTGCACCGAAATGGGCGTGCAGGTGGGGCTGATGGTTGGCGCGGGCAACTTCTGGCGCGGTGTGAAGGATGGCGCGGATAAGATGCAGCGCTCCCATGCCGATGCCATGGGCATGCTGGGTACCGTGATGAACGCCATTGCCGTGGCGGACGCCCTGGAAAAGCATGGCGTGGAGGCCCGGGTGCTGAGTGCCGTGGAGATGCACAAATTCTGCGAATACTTCACCCGGGATCTGGCCGACCGCTATCTCAACGAGGGCAAGGTGGTGATTTTTGCCGCCGGTACCGGAAATCCCTACTTCTCCACCGATACGGGCGTTGTCCTGCGGGGCGTGGAAATTGAGGCGGATGCCATCCTGATGGCGAAAAATGTGGATGCCATCTATTCTGCCGATCCCAACAAGGACCCCAATGCCATTCGCTATACCCATCTGACCTATGCCGATGCCCTGGCAAAGAATCTGCGGGCGACGGATATCACCGCCATGGCGCTGGCCATGGACAACGATATGACCATGGTCTGCTTTGGCCTGGACGAGGAAAACAGCATTGTCCGCGTGGTGCGCGGTGAAGAAATTGGTACAACTGTGAAAAACAAGTTTTGAGGAGGAAGCATACATGAGCGTAGATTTTAAGGATTATTCCAGAAGAATGGACAAGACCCTGGAGCATCTGGCGGAGGAATTCGACGCGGTTCGCGCAGGCCGCGCCAACCCCAAGGTTCTGGACCGGATCACCGTGGAATACTATGGCAGTGAGACCCCTCTGAACGGTGTGGCCTCCATCTCCTCTCCCGATGCCCGGACGCTGATCATCCAGCCCTGGGACGGTAAGCTGCTGAAGGACATCCAGAAGGCGATCCAGACCTCCGATCTGGGCATCAACCCCCAGAACGACGGCAGGGTCATCCGCCTGGTTTTCCCCCAGCTGACCGAGGAGCGCCGTAAGGATCTGACCAAGCAGGTCAAGAAATACGCCGAGGAAGCCAAGGTCGCCATGCGCAACATCCGCCGGGACGGCATGGAGTACGTCAAGAAGCTGAAGAAGAATTCCGAGATCACCGAGGACGACCAGAAGAAGGCCGAGAAGGATCTGCAGGATATGCTGGACAAGTATATCAAGAAGGTCGATACCGCCCTGGCCGCCAAGGAAAAGGAACTGATGGCCATTTAAGCATACCGCTTCCCACCCCCGGGGTATCCGCCCCGGGGGGTGAATGGCTGAAAAGAGAAAGCAGTGAAAAGGCTTTCTCTTTTGAGCTTTTCACATTTACGGCCTTGCCGATCGGTGAAGCAAATTGTAATTTGCGTGAGAGTGGAGATTGAAGAGTGTAGAGTGAAGATAATG
>CALYTP010000174.1:0-3515 GCA_945486915.1 uncultured Clostridia bacterium
TGGTACTTCACATGGGGAAGTCCCAGTCCGTCCAGGACGTCCCCAAAGTAATGGCTCAGATTATCCGGATCCATCACGCCGCCCTGCGAATTGAAGATAATAAAATCGTCCGGCCCGGGAAATCTCCCGGTGATTTCGTGAAACCGCTCGTACTGCATAGCGGCAAGATCATTCAGAACATCCGGCAGATAAAGCATCCGGTCAGATGAATCAGATTTCACAGAGGAAAATACCAGTTCTGTGCGCCTTTTGCTGGTCTCGTTCTTCTCAAATCTGGTGACGCGTCTGACTGTATCCTCCACATGGAGACATCCGCGCCGCGCATCGTAGTGGCGCCACCGGGCGGCGCAGACCTCTCCCAGCCGCATGCCGCTGTAGAGCCCCATAATGATGCCTGCATTCAGCAGGGATATATCCTGAAACAGCCATTCCTCCAGAATCTTCTGATCGCTGTCACTCATGACCTCCACTTTCGGAGCGGTACAGTGCTGGTATACCGTTGCGGGGACAGGGTTGGATGCCATATATCCATCGGCCACGGCACGCTTGCAGCAGACGTCCAGCACCACTCGCATATTCTTGAGGCTCTTGGCGCTGAGCGGGCCGCCATCACGAAGATTCCCATGCAGAGCTTCCTCATTTAAAAAGGCCTGTACTTTCGGTGTCGTCAGCCTGCTCATCCTGACCGAGCCAAGTTTGGGCAGAATGTGTTTATGGAGATTGTCATGGTAGTGCTCGTAACCGCTGGGCTTTGCCACCGGACGTACATAGGTGGCAAGCCAATACTCCGCCCATTCATTTAATGTTGGGTTCTTCTGGAGCATCACCGGGATGCACCTCCTTTTGCCGGCATGCCGGCCGACAGTTCTTCTGCCAATGCTGCCTGCAGCCGCTCCATATCCTCCACGACCCGCTGGAAATTCTTCTCTGCAGCGGTCATGGTGTGCATGGTATCGTTTCGCAGGCAGTAGACCCAGATCTTGAGCGCCGCCTCTAAAGGCGTATGTCCGGTAAGCAGTGCCTTCCGCCCGACTTCCATGGCCGGAATATAGTCTCCCAGCAGGGAAGCGGCAGGACTGCCGTGTCCGGGATTGATGTTGATCATCTGCACCATCCGCCCGTCAGGGAGCGTAATCCGGCCGCTGTCTGGCAGCTCCTGGAGGCCGTGGTACAGTAGAATCAGCCGGGCACTGTCCCACGGAAACGATGGGTCATACAGCTCGCTGACCGGATCCATCCGCTCATGCAGATACTTTTGGAGCAGCTGCGGGAATTCCTCACTCAGGCGGGACATCAGGTGGATCAGAATGCACACCATTCCCGGAAGTTGGATTTTATGAAAAGAAATGTACATATACTTCTCCTTTGTATCTTTTGAAAGGGGGCGGAGACCGCATCACCGGCTCCGCCCTTCCACAGTCCTTTCTCTCAGGCAGTGATGCCTTCCTCAGCCCAGGTAACCGCCCGGAAGCAGTAGGGCCGGCCGTCGGGGCCCAGCATGCCGTTGATGTGCTGGATCAAACGGCGGACTGCCTTCGTGTGGCGCTCGCCGATCAGAACCGCTTCAGCCACGGGGATGCCGTCCTGAACGCAGCCATGCCAGTACATCATCATCTGGTACACATCCCGGGTCTTGGTCTGGCTGGCCTTTCCCTCGTAGATGGTTACCGCACCATCCTTAGCAGTCAGAAGATCCACCCGCTCATTCAGGCCGATGGTGCGGAAGACACCTTCTTCCTGCGCCACCCGAGTCATGCCGGGATTGGCACGCATTTTCTCCGCCAGCTGGGCCAGCAGCTTCTGCTCCTTCGTTTCCCGGGAGGAAGGGGGGAGCTGGACATTGGCGCGGATCCACCTGAACAGCTTCCGCAGACGGGGATCCTCCTCCCGGAAGCCGTTCTTGGCATTCTTGGTGGAAGGCAGAGCATCCCAGGAATCCGTCTGCAGATCGATCTGCGCCAGGAAAGCGTTCTGGGAGTTGTGGATGGAACGGCCCCACACCTGCTTGATCAGGCCGTGTTCAATAGCCCGCCCGTTGATGCGGATTTCGACGCCGCTGGCATCCATGCTGCGGATATAGTGGCTGTGGTTATTCTTATCGGAGCAGATGGAACCGTAACGGCAGTGGATCTGGAGGCTGCCGCCGCCCAGATCATACTTCTGGACGGGCAGCTCCTGGAGCGTCCCCGCCTCCCACTGGGGGAACAGAGGCTTCAGCTTCTTCTGCCGGCTGGCCTTTCCATCGCTCACCACCAGCTCGATGTCAGCCTCGCCCTTATAGAGGATATCCGCGTAAGTATAGCGCAGATCCTCCTCCAGGATGTCCACCATCTGCCAGAAGGTCTTCTGCTTCTCGTTGTCCTCAGGGCACAGCGTGCGGAGCAGTTCCATAGAACAGGAAACGCTGATCATCGTGCCGGTGGGGCCCAGGTGAGCCGGCCACCAGTTGGTGCGGTACACGCTGTTGAGCTTACCCTTTCCGATGGCGTAGGGGCTCTTGATCACCTGGCAGCGGTTCCGCTTCAGATCCTCCTCCGTCCTAGTGGCGATCTCCCAGCCGCTGCCCTTGGCATCCACATAAGCCAGAGCGTGCTTCAGGCCGTAGCCGTGCTCATTCAGCGGGGTCTCCCTGTCGGCCTGGCCCGCCAAGGTCATGGCATTAGACAGGTTCCGGATTCCGGTGCCGCCGTCTTCCACGGTAATATTCACCATCTCACCGCAGGCATTCAGCGTCAGCCGCACAGTGCGGATCATCGCCGCATTCCCGCAGTTCCGGCGGAAGTTGGAGATGCTGTCATCAACAAACTCGTTGATTGCCTGAGAAATATTGGAGAAGCTACCGCCGATGGCCTTCCAGAGGTTCTCCGCATCAGGAGTATTGTCCAGTTCAAACTGTTCTTCATTCATAGAAATCATATTTACACCTATCCTTTCGGTTAATCGTTATCTCGGATTCATTTTTTCTTCTGCCGCATAATCTTCTTGATCGCAGCCGCTACTTCCAGCAGGAACTCCCGTTCCTCCGGAGAACAATCCTCCAGGACAAACGTCATGTCCGGAAGAAAAACTTCTTCCTCGGAGCGCGGAATACCAAGAAGTTCATTCATGGTGACTCCAAGCGCTGCGGCAATCCGCGCCAGTGTCTCCAGGCTGCCCTTTTTCACCGCACGTTCCAAATGACTGATGTACGGGACTGACAGGGAAGCAGTCTCAGCAAGAACTTCCTGCGTCATTCCCTGCTGATTGCGAAGCCGCTTGATACGCTGACCGACCTGCAGGTAGTCCACGGCGGAGTTGGGCTCCGTCATATCCTGCTCGAAGCGATCTGCCTTTTTCTTATCCACAGAAAACACCTTCCTTTAATTGAAATGTCTGTGGAACTTTTCCTTACCCGCTGTCCTGCATGGCACCTCACACCTTTCTTTTTCAACCGCAGCAAAAAGCGCTATGCAGGCCGGAACCTGCATAGCGCATCAAGCCGCTTCGGAAAGGTGTCTGCCTATTTCCGGGCAATA
>CALYTP010000175.1:0-3459 GCA_945486915.1 uncultured Clostridia bacterium
TTTTTCTGACCAACTTGCTGCTTGACTTTCCATAGTTGGTCTACAGTGGCTGGGCAGATATGTACATTCCCCTATTGCAAATCCAGGATTATTCCCCTATAATATAGTGGATATAATATGTATGTTTTCAAAAAGAAAGGAACGAACATGGAAAATAAGCCTCTCAGCGAAAACAAAATGGGTGTCATGCCCATTGGCAAGCTGCTGTTCAACATGGCGCTGCCCATGATCATCTCCATGATGGTGCAGGCGCTGTACAATGTGGTGGACAGCATCTATATCTCCCAGGTGTCCGAAAGTGCGGTCACCGCCCTGTCCCTGGCATTTCCCATTCAGAATATGCAGATCGGTCTGGCTTTGGGCATTGCGGTGGGTGTCAACTCCCTGCTGTCCAGAAGTCTGGGCGAAAACAACCAGGAAGCGGCCAACTACGCCGCGGGCAACGGCATCTTCCTGGTGCTCATCGGTGTGGCCGCCTTCATGCTCTTTGGCATCTTCGGCGCCCGGCCGTATTTTGCCATCCAGTCCAGCGTCACGGAAACCGTGGCCAGCGGCACCGTCTACACCCAGATCTGCTGCATCTTTACCCTGGGCTGCTTCATCCAGATCCTGGGTGAGCGGCTGCTGCAGGCCTCCGGCAGAACCGTCTACAGCATGATCTCCCAGTCCACCGGTGCCATCATCAACATCGTCCTGGACCCCATCTTCATCCACGGCAAATTCGGCATCCCCGCCATGGGCGTGGCCGGCGCCGCCATTGCCACGGTCATCGGTCAGTGGATCGGCGCTGCGGTGTGCATTTACTTCAACCTGCGCCACAATCCCGACGTGCAGCTGGCTGTGAAGTATCTGAAGCCCCGGATGGAGACTCTGAACCCCATCTTCGCCGTGGGCATTCCCGCGTTTATTATGAACAGCATCGGCTCCGTCATGAACTTCGGCATGAATCAGATCTTCCAGAGCTTCCAGGAGACCGCCACCGGTGTCTTCGGCATCTACTACAAGCTCCAGAGCTTCTTCTTCATGCCCCTGTTCGGCATCAACAACGCCACCATCTCCATCCTGGCCTACAACTTTGGCGCCCGCAGACCCCAGCGGATGACAAAAACCCTGAAAATTGCCTGCGGCACCGCCTTCTGCTTCATGCTCTGCGGTCTGGCCGCCTTCCAGCTGGTTCCGGAAATGCTGCTGGGTCTGTTCAACCCCTCCCAGGAATTCCTGGCCATCGGCGTCAAGGCCCTGCGGATCATCAGCCTCCACTTCCCCATCGCCGCCTTCTGCATCATGCTGGGCGCCAGCTTCCAGGCTCTGGGCAAGGGCATGTATTCCACCATTGTCTCCCTGTGCCGCCAGCTGTTTGTGCTGCTTCCCGTTGCCTATCTGCTGAGCCTCACCGGGGACGTGAACATGGTCTGGTGGAGCTTCCCCATTGCCGAGGTGGTCAGCGCCACCGTCACCGGAATCTGCTATCGCCGTCTGTATCAGAAAATGATCCGGCCGCTGTTCTGAAATGCCATGAAGAAAATAAGTTCCCTGCTGCTGATTCTGCTGGTGATCCTATTCCCCATCCCCTGCCACGGGGAAAGCGAGATCATCCCCTACTCCGAAATGGAGTATTCCCGGCCGGACCTGGCCTGGATGCAGTCCGTTCTGGAGGAAGCCTGCTCTCTGGCGGAGGGCAACGACACCCAGGCAATTTTGGATGGCGTCTACGCCTTTTACGATGAATACGACTGGTTCTACACCTGCTATTCCCTGTCAGACATCCGCTACAGCGCCAACCTGAAGGACAAATACTGGGCCGCCGAAAACGAATTCTGCCTCTCCTCCGCTCCCCAGGTGGATCAGATGCTGGACGATCTGTACTACGCCCTGGCCGAATCCCCCGCAAGGGCCGCCCTGGAAGCAGAATACTTCGGCGAAGACTTCTTCACGGGCTACGACGGCGACTATGTCTGGGCCGACGAGCTGCTGGACCTGATGGCAGACGAAAGCGCCCTCATCAGCCGGTACTACAGCCAGTCCAATTACAGCGCCAACCCCCTGACCAATCTTTTCTTCCACCGGGATGACCAGCTGGCCCAGACGCTGGTGGACCTCATCACCGTCCGCAACGAGATTGCCGCCTACTGTGGCTACGACAGCTACGCAGACTACGCCAACGACTATTACTATTACCGGGACTTTGCGCCTGCCCAGCTGGATGCTTATCTGGAAGAAATTCAGACTGAGCTGGTGCCCCTGTACCGGCAATACTGGTCGCTGTCCGCCGATCTGGAGGAATCCGACGAGGCGCAAACCCTGGCCTTTGTCCGCAATGCGGCGCAGAAAATGGGCGGAACCATCCGGGATGCTTTCCGGCTCATGGAGGACGCGGGCCTCTACGACATCGGCTACGGAGAAAACAAGTACAATTCCTCCTTCGAGGTCTATCTGTCCTACTACTACGAGCCCTTCCTCTTCCTGAATCCCAGTCTGACGGTGTATGACCATCTGAGCCTTGCCCACGAATTCGGCCACTTCGCCAATGACTACGCCAGCTTTGGCAGCTCCGTGGGCACCGATGTCAGCGAAATTTTCTCCCAGGGCATGGAATACATGGTCCTCTGCTACGGCGAGGACACCGAAGCGCTGACCGTCGCCAAGATGGCGGACAGTCTGTGCACCTTTGTGGAGCAGGCCTGCTTCGCCCGGTTTGAGCAGGAGATGTACCGGCTGGAAACCCCATCCATTATCACCTTGTGCGCTCTGTACCAATCCATCGCCCAGGAATACGGCTTTGACGCAGTGGGCTTTGATCCCATGGAATTCGTCACCATCACCCATCTTTACACCAACCCCATGTACTTGTCCAGCTACATCATCAGCAACGACGTCGCTCTGCAGCTTTACCAGATGGAACTGGAAAATCCCGGCAGCGGTCTTGCCTGCCTGAATGAGAATCTGGATACTCAGGAGCCGTATTTCCTGGCATTCCTGGACCAGGCCGGTCTGGAAAGCCCCTTCGCCCCCGGGCGGCTCCGGGAAGTGAAGGCCACCTTTGAATCGGTGTTTGCGGAAGCCGGAGTGGAAATACCCCCGGTTCCCGGCCTGATCGGCAAAGAGAACGCCTCCTTTTAACCGGTTTTCGCTGCATGATTTTTCTTCTCCTGCCTATACTAGACCGAGGTGAAGGAAATGAAGGAAGACGAAAAGAAAGCCCCCAGCTGGGAAATCGCCGACCCCAAGCCCCCGGTCATCCAGTCCGGGCATCTGGAAAACAAAGCAAAGCACTAAGGCAACACTGCACAATGGGAGCAGCGGGCTTCGGCGGATCTTTTGCCCCATTATGCGGTGTTGCCCTAACAAAAAAGTCATTGCAGCCGATTGGTTTGCAATGACTTTTTTATGCGAAAGTAGCCGAGAAATTGTAATTTGGCGGGGCAAAACTTTCTTGCGCCGCAGCGCATATCGAGTGCC
>CALYTP010000176.1:0-3457 GCA_945486915.1 uncultured Clostridia bacterium
CTGCCACGGAAGACAAAAGAGGACTGCTGCAAAACTCACGTTTTGCAACAGTCCCTTCCAACCACGAAAAACTTGCATTTTCTGCGATTTTCGCCTATGATTTTCTCAGACTTGCGGCAAGGAATTTGAAAAAGGTGGATATGGAAATGGAACAGATTTATTTTGGACAGCGGATCGCAGCGCTGCGGAAACAGGCGGGAATGACTCAGGAGGCCCTGGCCCAGCGGCTGGGGATCACCAATCAGGCGGTGAGCAAATGGGAAAGCGACCAGTGCTGCCCGGATATCATGCAGCTGCCCGTGCTGGCGGATATTTTTGAAATCAGTATGGATGCCCTCTTTGGCCGTCAAACGCCGGAAAAACCCCAAGAGGAAGCTGCCCGGACCGTGATCGCGGAGCTTCCCTGGGAGGACAATGACGATCTGCATGCCGTGTGCTATGTGGGCCACCGGCTGGTACGCTATCAGGATATCCCCTCCGTGGGGGGCAAGCGGGGCGTGTTCAGCTTCTCCTGCGGCGGCGCTTACGGTCATGGCAGTGAGCCTGTGCAGCTGGAGTTCAGCGGCGCGGTGAAAAACATCTATTCCGACTTCTCCGTGGACTGCAACGCGGACGTGGCGGGGAATGTACAGGCGGGCGATGGCGTGACCTGCGGCAATGTGGGCGGCCAGGTCAACGCCGGGGACAGCGTGACCTGCGGCACCGTCAGCGGAAATGTGTATGCCGGGGATTCGGTGACCTGCTCCGGCCTCATCGGCATGAATGCCCAGGCCGGGGACGATATCCGCTGCGAGGGAATGATCGGCGGAAGCGTGAATGCAGGAGGCGATGTGGAGTGCGGCGGTGACATCGGCGGCCGGGTTCAGGCCGAGGGCGACGTCTCCTGCCGGGGCACCATCCAGTCGGATGTCCGTGCCGAGGGGGACGTGCAGTGCTCCGGGGACATTGCAGGCAGTGTGGACGCCGGGGGAGATGTGGACTGCGCCGGTTCCATCGGCGGCAACGTTTCCTCGGAGGGCGACATCACCTGCGCCGATATCGGCGGCAACGCCACGGCGGACGGGGACATTACCTGCACCGGCATCGGCCGGAACTGATACTAGTTTTTCATAAAACGGTTAAATACCGTTTTATGAGACCGCAGTCTTGCGGTCAGCGGCATCGCCGCTAAAAAACGTAGTCCATACATTTCTCACCGCCACTGGCGGTCTGCGCGATAAGCGCAGGATAAAATGGTATTAACCATTTTATCGAGAAATAGTATGAAAGGGAGAGGATTTTTATGGAAATCATCAAGCTCCGGGAGCATCCCGAATATGCCGATTCGGCGGCTGCCTGGTTTCATTCCAAGTGGGGCATCCCCCGGCAGGCTTATGCCGACAGCATTGCCGACTGCCTGAGCCGGGAGAGGGCCGTCCCCCAGTGGTATCTGGCGCTGGTGGATGGAAATATCGTCGGCGGGCTGGGAGTCATCGAGAATGATTTCCATGATCGCCCCGACCTGACCCCCAATGTCTGCGCCGTCCATGTGGAGGAGGCGTACCGCTGCAGGGGCATCGCCGGAAAGCTGCTGGAGGCGGTCTGCCGGGACATGCACAGCTTCGGCATCGACACCCTCTACCTGCTCACCATGCACACCTCCTTCTACGAGCGCTACAATTGGCGCCATATCTGCATGGTTCAGGGCGACGGCGACGAGGAGCTGTCCAGGATGTACATGCATACGATGTAAGGGCAACACCGCACAATGGGAACTGCGGGCTTCGGCGGGTCTTTTGCCCCATCCGCACAGTTCTGAAAATGGGAAATACACAAAGTATTCCCGCATTTTCAGAACTTTCGGCTGGGCCAAAATCCCTCGCCGAATCTCCTTGTCCCATTATGCGGTGTTGCCTAAGAAAACAGGATACGAAAGCAGCCGGATATTCTGTCCGGTTGCTTTTCCGTCATGCCTGTGCTACAATCTTTTTTATCTGTGATACGATTGAGGAAAACGTTATGAAAAACCTTCTGACCCAATATCGGGGTCTGAAAAAAGAAATTTACATCCTGTTCATTGGAAAGCTGGTCACGGCCATGGGCTCCTTCGTCTGGCCCATGATGACCTTCCTGCTGACCACCAAGCTGGGCTTCAGCGACGGCGTCGCCACCATGCTGATTGCCACGGCGGGGGCCGTTTCCCTGCCCATGGCGCTGCTGGGCGGCAAGCTGGCGGACCGGTTCCCCAGAAAGAACATCATCATTCTGTTTGACTGCCTGACGGTGGCGTTTTATGTGCTGGCGTTTCTGCTGCCCATCAGCTATGCCACGGCGGTGATGATCTTTTTTGCTTCGCTGTTCCAGACCCTGGAGAGTCCTGCCTACGATGCGCTGAACGCCGACTATTCCACCACGAAGCAGCGGGAGAAGGCCTTTTCCCTGTCCTATCTCGGCTTCAACCTGGGCTTCGTGTTCGGTGCGGCGGCGGGGGGCATCCTGTTTGCGCAGTACACCAATCTGGCCTTCCTGCTCAACGGCCTGGCGATTTTCGTTTCCACGGTGCTGATCTTCTTCTTTGTCAAGCCGGAAAACGCTGTTTCCGAGGACGGCGGGGAAGAAGAAAGCTTCAGCGAGTACGAACGTCCGGTGGATGACAGGCTCTCGGTTTTTGCCGTGCTGAAGGACCGCAGGGTGGTGCTGGCCATGCTGCTCATCGGCTGCTTTGCCTCCCTGACCAACAACACCGTGGGCATCCTGCTGCCGCTGCAGCTGAAGGAGGAAATGGGACAGGCGGGCGCCGCCGTCTATGGCTACCTGAACTCCCTGAACGGCTTCGTGGTGATTCTCTTCACACCGATCCTGACCATGGCGCTGAAGCGTCTGACGGAGATCCCCAAGTCCATTCTGGGACTTTCGCTGTTTTTGGCGGGCATGGTGTTCTTCATGACTGCCAGGCAGCAGTGGCTGCTGTTTGTGGGCATGTTCGTCTACACCCTGGGGGAGGTGGTCTCCGTCCTGGGCAACAACCCCTACACCTCCCGCCGGATTCCCGCCTCCCACAGAGGCCGCATCGGCGGCATCACCAGCGTGCTGTATTCCGTGTTTTTTTCCTTAACCCAGTATGCCATCAGCTTTGTCCTTCTGATTGCCGAGGGAAACTATAACCTGCTGTGGACGATTTTCCTCTCCTGCGGCCTGGTGGCTGTGGTGATGTACATCCTTGCCTACCCGAAGGATAAAAAGCGCTTCCCGGCACTGTACCCCAAGGGCGTATTTTGAAAGCGGGAAAAGGAAAATTGTAATTTGGCGGGGCACATACGAAGTATCTCATTTGATCAACCGATCAATATCGATGCCGAAGGCAATATCGACTTTCCCGTGGGAAAGATATCGATATATCAAAACGATATTTGCTTCGCAATTGATATTTGCTTCGCAATCGATATGTGCATAGCACTCGATATGCGCTGCGGCGCAA
>CALYTP010000177.1:0-3436 GCA_945486915.1 uncultured Clostridia bacterium
AGGGAAGAATAATGCCTCCTGTGAAAATGCGCGGCGACGGCCGCATGGCAAAAAGTCCGAAAAAAACCCTGTTCCGGCTGCTGAGCTACCTGAAAAAATACACCCCGGTGCTGGTTATCGTGCTGGTGTGCATCTTCCTGACCTCCCTGGCCCAGACCATGGGCAGCCGCAGCCTGGGCACCCTGGTGGACAACTACATCCTGCCCATGGTGGATTCCGGCTCGGAGGATTTTGGCCCCATGGCCGGATACATAATGAAAATTGCGGCCGTCTTCGTCCTGGGCATTGTCAGCTCGTTCCTGTTTAACTATCTGATGGTGGATGTGAGCCAGGGCGTCCAGAAGACCATCCGGGACGAGATGTTCGTGAAAATGCAGCGTCTGCCCCTGCGCTATTTCGATTCCAACACCGCGGGCAACATCATGTCCCGCTATACCAGCGATACCGACACCCTGCGTCAGATGGTCAGCCAGGCCATTCCGCAGTGTGTTTCCTCCATCATCACCCTGGCGGTGGTGACCTGGAACCTCATCGACACCAGCTGGCTGTTGTTTGTGGTGATGCTGTTTACCATCACCCTGATTGTGCTGGTCACCAAGTACCTGGCGGGAAAATCCGGCAAGTATTTCATCGGCCAGCAGCGCGCCCTGGGAGAGGTGAACGGCTACATCGAGGAAATGATCACAGGGCAGCGGGTGGTGAAGATTTTCAACCATGAGGGCGTCTGCCAGCGGGAATTCGACGCTCTGAATGAGACGCTCTGCCGCAACGCCTATTCCGCCGGCAAATTCTCCAACATCATGGGCCCCATCAACAACAACTTGGGCTACATCCAGTATGCCATTCTCGCCATTGTGGGCGGCATGATGGTGGTGATGACCCAGGGGAAGATGCTCACCCTGGGCAGCCTGATGGCCTTTATGATCCTGTCCCGGAGCTTCAATATGCCCATCTCCCAGATCTCCAACCAGATCAATTCCATCGTCATGGCGCTGGCCGGCGCCGAGCGGATCTTCGACCTGATGGATCAGGAGCCGGAGCAGGACGAGGGCTATGTCCACCTGGTCAACGCCGTTGTCCATGAGGACGGCAGCATCACCGAAAGCGACAAGCGCACCGGACACTGGGCCTGGAAGCACTACCACAAGGCCGAGGGCACCACCACCTATACCGAGCTGAAGGGCGACATCTACATGGAGCATGTGGACTTCGGCTATGTGCCGGAGAAGACGGTGCTGCATGACATCTGCCTGTATGCCAAGCCCGGCCAGAAGATCGCTTTCGTGGGCGCCACCGGCGCAGGCAAGACCACCATCACAAACCTCATCAACCGGTTCTATGACATCGACGACGGCAAGATCCGCTACGACAATATCAACATCAACAAGATCTGCAAGCCGGATCTGCGGCGTTCTCTGGGTGTGGTTCTGCAGGAGACCAACCTGTTCACCGGAACCGTCATGGACAACATCCGCTACGGCAAGCTGGATGCCACCGATGAAGAATGCATCCACGCCGCCAAGCTGGCCAACGCCCATGATTTCATCACCCGTCTGCCCGATGGCTACAACACCATGCTCACCGGCAACGGCGCCAGCCTCTCCCAGGGCCAGCGGCAGCTGATCGCCATTGCCCGGGCCGCGGTGGCCGATCCTCCCGTGATGATTCTGGACGAGGCCACCTCCTCCATCGATACCCACACGGAGGCTCTGGTTCAGGCGGGCATGGATGCGCTGATGAAGGGCAGAACGGTGTTCGTCATCGCCCACCGACTGTCCACCGTCCGCAATTCGGACTGCATCATGGTGCTTGACCACGGCCGCATCATCGAGCGCGGCACCCACGACGACCTGATTGCCCAGAAGGGCACCTACTACCGTCTCTACACCGGCGCCTTTGAGCTGGAGTAAAGGCAACACCGCACAATGGATGCTGCGGGCTTCGGCAGATCTTTTACCCCAATCGTGCAGTATGAAAAATGGGAAATACACAAAGTATTCCCGCATTTTTCATACTTTCGCTTGGGGCAAAATCTCATGCCGAATCTCCTTGCCCCATTATGCGGTGTTGCCTAAACAAAACAAACCGGGCTGACTCCCTGCGAGACAGCCCGGTTTGCTTTTTCAGGATGTTGGAAAACTGTAATTTTACAGTTAGATTGGAGAGTGAAGAGTGGAGAGTGGAGATAACTGAAACTTACGGCTTCCGTGTTTCTTATGCAGAATTCAACGGTATAGATGATAAAGGAAACGGATCAATTTCATTATCTTCACTCTACACTCTTCAATCTCCACTCTCACGCAAATTCCAGTTTGGCAATTCATTGGATCGCCACCATCGAATTTTACTTTTTTCTCCGTTTTTGCGAAATGTGGTTGTAAACCAGCAGGCCAATGGCGCTGATGGCCAGGGTGATGGCGAATACCAGAATCGCCTGGGCATAATCCTTGCTGCCCAGAGCAGCGCCGCCCAGGGTGGAGGACAGCAGCGAGGGGATCCGGCCCAGGGAGCAGATAATCAGCCAGGTGGGGAAGCGGATGTCCGTCAGCCCGGCGAAATACCCCAGCAGATCCTTGGGCGAGCCGGGAAGCATATACACCACCAGAAACAATAGATCCCGTTTGGGGGTGGATTTCAGAAACCGGACGGAGGCGATCTGCTCCTCGCTGAAGAAAATCCGGACCAGCTTCATGCCAAACAGCCGTACCAGCCAGAAGGTCAGAACGCTGCCCAGCACGGCTGCGGCCATGGAAAGCAAAGTTCCTTCCACAGCGCCAAAGGCATATCCTGCGGCGATCTCAAAGGGCTCTCCGGGGATGAACGCGATGATTACCTGGAAGACCATCATCCCAATGAATGCCAGGCGGCTGTAATTTCCGTGGGAATCCACCCATTCCCGGAAGGTTTCGGGATCGGAGATCAGCCGGGACAGGGGAGTGCCCACATATTTCCAGAGCAATGCCGCTGCCAGCACCACAAGACAGAGAACGGCGACGGCGGCTCTCTTTCTCGTCCTTTCGGACATATTGGCGATGCCTCCTTTCAAGGGGCTTTAATAAAACAACGTTTCAGATTCTTCGCTATTTTACACGACGCGATATGCGTTGTCAACGTCTGCACGAAAAGAATCATAGAAAATGTACAATTTCGTAAAGAAATCTTAATACCCCCGATATTTCGGCAAAAAAACGGCACATCAAAAAGACGTGCCGCAGATTGTGTTTTGTGCTTATCGGGTTAATTCAGCAAATTGTAATTTGGCGGGCAGATTTTTGCTCAGGCCACTGTAGGGGAGGCTATTAGCCTCCCGCCAGGTTTCGGTTTCCGAGTGTTTGGTTGAATGGGAAAATGTTGGACATAGGTACGAATTCGCCCAACGTAATTGCCTTTTGAGGGCTTACACTGCGCGGGAGGATGATATCCTCCCCTTGTATAA
>CALYTP010000178.1:0-3376 GCA_945486915.1 uncultured Clostridia bacterium
TTCCGGCATGCCCGCCGGCTCCGAGACCCTGGTCACCGTCCGGGTGGGCAGCGACCTGCTGACCGTCAAGGAGTTGGGCTCCACCCACTACAACAGTGACGAGAAGGTCTATCTGGGCTTCAACCCCAAGAAGATCAACGTCTTTGACTCCACCACCGAGAACCTCATCAAATACTGCGTCTGACAACACAGAATAGGAGAATATCTGTTATGCTGACAACCGTTTTATTCGATATGGGCGGAACGCTGGAGGACATCTGGCACAACGAGGAGACCAAACAGAAGGCGTTACAGTGCGTGTGGGATACCCTGCGGGCCCACGGTCTGGATCCGGGAGTGGACTTCAGCCGTTTTCAGGAACTGGTCCTGGCGGGTATCCGGGAATACAAGACTTGGTGCGATCTGGAATTCCGGGAGAAAAAACCGGAGGAGATCTGGCCGGAATATTATTTGAAAGCGTTTAACTTCGACCGCAGGGCATTGACCGGCATCTGTGAAGAGCTGGCGAACATGTGGGAATGCACCTATTTCCACCGGGAACTCCGGCCCGGGGTACGGGAAATGCTGGCCGGGTTGAAGGCGCGGGGCTACCACATCGGCGTGATCTCCAACAACGCGTCTCTCTACAACGTCTTTAATGTTCTGGAGGAATACGGTATCCGGGATTACATGGAGGATGTGGAGGTCTCCAGCATCACCGGCTACCGGAAGCCGCACCCTGAGATCTTCCGCATCTCCATGAAGCAAATGCGGGAGCGGGCAGAGAACTGCGTCTATGTGGGCGATACAATGTCCCGGGACGTCATCGGCTCCAAGGAATTTGGCTTTGGAAAGGCCGTCTATATCCAGTCGTTCCTCTCCGCGCAAAAGGATGTGGGCGTTTCCTCTTCCATCCAGCCGGACGTCATCATTCAGCGCATGGACGAGCTGGTCCTCTGGCTGGACAGCGTAAATCCGAAAATGGCCCCGAAATCATAACACGGCAATACAA
Source organism: uncultured Clostridia bacterium (assembly GCA_945486915.1). Taxonomy (GTDB): domain Bacteria; phylum Bacillota; class Clostridia; order Oscillospirales; family Oscillospiraceae; genus Faecousia. Next base: position 992 of record CALYTP010000178.1, read on the forward strand.
GAAAGGAGAAACAGCATGAAAACTTATGATACTTTTATCATCGGTGAGCTCTGCATCGACGAGGTCGTGGGCTTTGACGGCACCAGTGAGTGGTCCATTGGCGGTGCTGTCGTGTATTCCTCCTATTCCGCACTGGCCGGCGGAAACCGCGTTGGTATTCTCATCAAGTCCAGCGCCAAAGACAAGATGATGCCCTACATCCTGCCCGTTCACAACAACGACATTTATTGGCGGGAGTCTGCCAGCGGCACTTCCTCCATCCGCAATGTGTTTCTGGACGAAAAGCGTGAGCGGCGGACCACCACGGCCCTGGCCCAGGGCTCGCAAATTAAAGCCGCGGAAATTCCGGATGACGTGCAGGCAAAGGTGTTCCACCTTGCAGGGCTGATGAATGGCGATTATGAAAACGCCATCATTCCCATGCTGGCCAAGCGGGGCAAGGTCGCTCTGGATATGCAGTGCTACCTGCGGACGCCGGACCCCGTGACCGGTGAAATGGTATACAGTGACTGGCCTTACAAGAAAGAGTTCTTCCCGTATATCACCTACCTGAAAACCGACGCCGCCGAGGCCGAGATCTTGACTGGTACCTCTGACCGCAGGGAGGCCGCCCGCCTGATGGTGGAATGGGGCGTGAAGGAGGCCCTCATTACCCACAACACCGAAGTGCTGGTCTATGACGGCAAGGACTATTACACCTGCCCACTGAAGCCCAGAGGTCTGGACGGCCGCACTGGCAGAGGCGACACCACGTTCTCCGCCTATATCACTGAGCGGGAGCGGGCGCCGATTACCCAGGCTCTGGAATATGCCTCCGCGCTGGTCTCCCTGAAGATGGAAACTCCGGGTCCGTTCAAGGGCAAGCGGGAGGATGTGGAAGCGTTTATCCGCCAGTATTACTGCTGAGAAACGTAGTCCCGGAAGATGAATGAACTGCACATCTTAAACGCAGGCCGTGCCGACTGCATCGTGATGCTGCTGGACACGCCACAGGAGCGGAAATGCGTTGTCCTGGATGCGGGAGGCTGCACTTATCAGGGGAAAATGCCGCTGCTGACCTTTCTGCGGAATAAAGATATCCGGGAAGTTGATCTGGCGATCCTGACACACCTGCATCAGGACCATTTCGGAGGTTTCCATCAGCTCATCGGCCAGATTCCCGTCAAGAAGCTACTGACTCCCTGCGGTGATCTGGTGTTCGACCAGCGGGTCTATCCGCTTTTCGGAGACCAGGAGTATTACCGGGAGTACCACCAAATCTTCTCTTTTCTAACGGACTGCAGGACAGAATTGTATTTTCCTGAAGACTATGCCGGAAATGCTTTTTTCTTTGGAGATTGCGTGCTGCAATGTTTATATGCCAAAAAATCCAAGGAAATGGAATCTGTCCTCTGTGCAAAGCTGCTCTGCGACTCCGGACTGAGCGATGACAAAATAGCGCAACTGCTGGAACGGCATAAGCAGGCCTGCAACGCGGACAGCAGCATCTGGGCTCTGCGGCGGGGCGAGGAGGTCATCGCGCTGTTGGGCGGTGACAGCACGGACCGGAATATGCAACTCGCTTTGGGCCGTGTCGGAACATTTCATCCCATGGTGCAAAAACTCTCCCATCACGGTCTCGGCGACATCTACTTCTCTGTGGAGACCCAAGCCCGTCTGAAGCCAGCGACGCTGGTGGTAAGCACCGACTCCACCCACTGCGATGAAACCGTGCAAGAACGGATGTCTGCCCTGTGTAAAGCCGGCAATTCAAAACTGCACTACACCTATAACGGCGATTTTTCACTGATCTTTTAAGATGCCAAGGTGATCTCTGCTGATCGTTCCAGATATATGAAGGCTTCTGTAGCCATCTTTTCTGTGCTTTATTGTCTCCCCAGTCGGTCATTCAATACTCCCATGATCGTTCATCAGTAGAGAGTAAGCGTTCAATAACCACTGCCTTGGCAAATCAGTAGAACCTGAGACAATGCTTCCTTGCTCGGTAGGCGGTGGATTATAAAGCGGTTACGGAAAATCCGAATGCTTTCTTACCATGGAGCGCAGCGATGCAGGCTACCTGCGCTGCAAAAATACTCCGACCACGAACGGGGGCCTCTGATGAGGCCCCCGGTTTTTGTGGATGGGTGGTTATTGAGCGCTTATCCCCAACCACTTTTTATGGAATTGTTAGTATAATAAAGAAAAACGGCTACCACACAAATCTTTCCCGCAGAAGTGTCCACCGTTAAGGGCGTCCCCCTAATCTTCCTGTCCGAAGATCAGGGCTCCCCCTAAACTATGAGTGTCCATTCTGCAGGGTACAGTTTAGTATACGCTCGGCAAAGTTCCTTGGAATAGCCCAAAAATATTCCACTTGACTTCTGAAACGAAAACGGATATGGT
>CALYTP010000179.1:0-3352 GCA_945486915.1 uncultured Clostridia bacterium
TTGTCCACAAACTCGGCTTTGATGTTCTCTTCAAAGTCCTCGGTGAGGTTATACACGGCGCAGGCGAACATGAAGTCCTGCCACACCAGAAGACCCAGCTCGTCGCAGATATCATAGAAGAAGTCATCGGGGTAGTAGCCGCCGCCCCATACACGGACGCAGTTCATGTTGGCGGCTTTGGCGTCCTCCAGCAGCCGCCGGGTGCGCTCCGGATTCACCCGGGGCAGCAGGTTGTCCTCGGGGATGTAGTCGGCGCCCATGGCGAAGACATCCACGCCGTTGACGCAGTGGCTGAAGCTCTCACCCCACTGATCCTTCTTCCGGGTGACGGTGAGGGTGCGCAGGCCGATGCGGCGGCTCCAGCTGTCAAGCCCATCGCCCAGCTCCACGGTGACGGTATACAGGGGCTGGTCGCCCAGGCCGTTGGGCCACCAGAGGGCGGGATTCTCGATTTCCATGACGGCCTTCTCGCCTTCGGCGGTGAAGACGGTGCCGTCGGGGGCGGTGACGCTGACCTTCACATCAGCGGAGCCGGTGAGCTCGGTGACGTGGGTATTGATTTCCAGCGTAACCTTGCCTTCCTCATGGAATTGCAGGATATGGACGTCCCGGATTCTGGCGGTCTTTACGCCCAGAATGCTGATGTCTCTCCAGATGCCGGCGTCGGGCAGACGGGGGCCCCAGTCCCAGCCGAACATGCAGTGGGCTTTTCGGATCAGGGGGAAGCCCACCATGGCGTCGGAGGAGCCGTCGGCGCGGCTGAGGGCGTAGGCTTCTTTTATGAAGCGGGTGGGGGAGCCGAATTTCACGGAAATTTCGTTTTCTCCGGCCCTCAGAACGGATTTCACATCGAATTCATAGGTGCGGTGCATGTTTTTGGCGGTGCCCACCAGGCATCCGTTGACCGTAACGGTGGCCAGGGTGTCCAGACCGTCGCAGTGCAGCACCACGGCGTCATTTTCCAGCAGAGAGGCGGGGACGGTGAAGCTTCGGCTGTAGATAAAGTCGTTATCCATCAGCTTCAGCGCTTCGTTTTCGTTGTCGCGGTAGAATGGATCGGGAATCTCACCGGCGGTGAGCAGATCGTGGTAAACAGAGCCGGGGACCTGAGCCGGGACGCGGGGGAAGGCGCTTCCGGGGATATCCAGCACCCATGCCCCGCAAAGAGACAGTTTCTGCATAGGTTAAAACCTCCGAATACGATTGCGAAATTTAGACCAATTGCCATCTAAGAATATACGACAGTTATTGGTAAAAGTCAACATATATTCTGGAGTACCTGGGGAATTGCACGAAACTGCCGGGATGGTTTGCTGCAGAATATACAAATTTTTTTCACAAAATGTTTTTATAATATTTACTATTGACATACCCGATTTTGGAATCTATAATCATATTGCAATTAAACGTTTTCGGTAAAACATGACAGTTTCGGATAGCAGAGGATAAAGAATGGTTACATTAAAAATGCTGGCAAAGACCTGCGGCGTTTCCGTGGCCACCGTCAGCAAGGCGCTGAACGGTGCCCCCGATATCAGCGCGGAGACCACCGCCCGGATTCAGAAGGTGGCGGATGAGATGGGCTATATCCCCTGTGCCGCCGCCCGCTACCTGAAGACCAGCCAGACCAACAACATCGGCGTGATCTTTGACGACGGCACAAACAGCGGCCTGACCCACGAGCACTTCGCCCACATTCTCGACAGCTTCAAGCGCCGCTCCGAGGAGCTGGGCTATGATATCACCTTCATCAGCGACCAGCGCGGCCCCTGGGGCAGTGACTTCGTCACCCATGTGCGCTACCGCAACTGCGATGGCGTGGCGGTGCTGGTGGCGGACAACGCAGCCGCTGCGGTGCAGGAATTTGTCCGCTCCGGCGTCCCTGTGATTTCCGTGGATTACCACTTTGAAAACTGCAGCTGCATCGAATCCGACAATGTGGGCGGTATGCAGCAGCTGGTGCAGTACATTTACGATCAGGGTCACCGCCGCATCGCCGCCATCTTCGGCGACGATACCCCCGTCACCCGGGTCCGTATGTCCGCCTTTTTCCACACCTGTGCCAGGCTGGGGCTGGAAATCCCCGAGGAATATGTGATCTCCGGCGTGTTCCATGAGAGCAATTCCTCCGCCCGGGCCACCCGGCAGCTGATGGCGCTGCCCGAGCCTCCCACCTGCATCCTCTATCCCGACGACTTCTCCTTCTTCGGCGGCAAGCGGGAGCTGGAGAGCATGGGCCTTTCCATTCCGGAGGACATCAGCGCCACCGGCTACGACGGCATCTCCCTGGGCAAGGTGCTCCGCTTCCCCCTGACCACCATCCAGCAGGACACCGCCGCCATCGGCGCCGCGGCAGCCGATGAGCTGATCCGGGCCATCAAGGAGGGCAGAGCCTACCTGCCCAAAACCGAAGTGATCCCCACATCCCTGATCCCCGGCGGTACCGTCCGGAAGATCCGGTAATTTCATAGCCCGCAAAAAGGAGCGCTCCTTTTTCCTTTCATCCTGACGGATGAAAGGATGATCTCTGAGGGAGCCTGGTTTCGTAGTTATTACCCCAAAAGGGGTTCTAACATAATAAAAGGAGGATTCATCATGAAGAAAATGTCCAAGCTTCTCGCGATGCTGATGGTCGTTGCTATGGTCTGCGGTATGTTCGCAGTCGCAGCTTCTGCCGAAGGCGATGTCACCCTGCCCCGGGAAGAGACCCTGTATTTTGCAGGCCAGCAGTGGGGCGCTGTCAACAGCTGGAACATTGTTGGCACCAACCAGAACAACTCCATGGCCATCGCCGGCAACGCCGGTGGCTACCGCACCGTGATGTTCGAAACCCTGTTCATGTTCAACCCTCTGACCGGTGAGAAGATCGGCCTGCTGGCTGACGCTTACGAGTGGAACGAGGATCTGACCGCCATGACCGTGTCCATCAAGGACGCTGCTCATTGGTCCGACGGCACCGCCGTCACCGCTGCCGACGTGGTCGCCACCTGGGATGTGGGCATTCTGACCAACAACGGCACCGGCGCCGGCAACAAGGCCTACATCGAGAAGATCGAAGCAACCGGCGACAAGACCTTCGTCATCACCTGCAAGCTCAACGAGGCTGGCCAGCCCGTCAACCCCCTGAAGGTTGAGGACTTCCTGACCGGCACCCCCATCGCTCAGGCTGCCTGGATTGCCACCCTGTGCGAGCGCTGCAACAACGACCCCACCGCCATCCTGAACGACAAGGGCGAGGACGTTGTTTGGAGCGGTCCCTACACCCGTTACTACGACGATGACCAGAAGGTCGTCTTCATCCGCGACGACAACTACTGGGGCCAGGACGAGTCCATGTGGGGCAAGCTGCCTG
>CALYTP010000180.1:0-3341 GCA_945486915.1 uncultured Clostridia bacterium
GTTCGGCTGACAGCTCTCCCAAAGGGAGAGCCAAGGGCGCTACCGCGCCAGTGCGTTAAATTACAATTTGCTGAGGAAACCGATAAAAAAACCACACCAAAAACGGTGTGGTTTCCAATATAGTGGAGACTGGGGGACTCGATTTGACCATGGTGCAGCCGCCGTCCAGCCGGTGGCTGGCAAGTGTCCGCCGGACACTTGCATTTTGATGGGTTCGAGTCCCTGATCCCTCAGGAACATCAAACAGGTCACGTCAAAAAACAGGTCACGTCGAATGACGTGACCTGTTTAATGTTGGTGGAGACTGGGGGACTCGAACCCTCGACCTCATGCGTGTGAAGCATGCGCTCTAACCAGCTGAGCTAAGCCTCCATGCGGGAACAGATGAAATTATACCACATTTTTCAGGAAAGTCAAGCCTTATTTTCGCCGGGACGGCGATCTGCCCTGGCATTCTTTAAGTTTTTTATAACCACTTGCATTTGCCCCCTGTTTCGCTTATACTGTATAAACATGGAAGCACCTGAAGAGCCTTCCATGGCAGCATTTTCTTAATTTGAGGTGAATTGTATGGAAAAGATTACTGCTTTGGTTCTTTCTCTGATCCTGATGTTCTCCGCCGCAAGCTATTCCGAGGTGACCACCGCCACCGCCGTGGAGGTTCCGGCGCCCAGCTCCACCATGGCCGTCAGCGCTGACACCGTGATCCGGAGCATCCCCAGCAGACTGGGTACGGTCCTTGCCGTCTCCGAGACTGACAGTGAAGTGACCGTCGTCCGCACCGCATCCGTTCTGGGCGTGGAGTGGGTCTGCGTCACCTGCGGCGACGTCACCGGCTGGGTCCCCGCCGCGCAGCTGGAGGCACCCGCCAAGGAGGAGCCGAAGGAAGAGCCCATCCCCAGCTGGGCAAGGTGGGGCATCGTCAACACCAACCAGCTGAACATCCGTCAGGGCGTGGGTGTGAACACGGAGAAGGTCGGCGTTTACAACTATGGTGACCGGGTCGCCATTCTGGAAACCAACGCAGGCTGGGGCCGTACCCCCAAGGGCTGGGTGTATCTGAGCTATCTGTACATGGACGGCGATGTGGGCACCAACACCATGGACGGCATCGTCACCGCGGAAAACCTGAACATCCGCAAGGGCCCCGGCACCGGCTACGACATCGTCGGTCATCTGAACAAGGGCGACAAGGTCCATGTTCTGGAACAGTTCCGCTTTAACGGAGAAACCTGGGGCTGCACCAAGTACGGCTGGATCTGCATGACCTATGTGACTGCTGAGGTTCCCGAACCCACCTTCGTCGGCTACGGCGTGGTCATCGTGGACGAGGCGGACATCCTCTCCCCCACGGAGCCCCATCCCGTCATCGGCACGCTGAAAAAGGGCGATATCGTTCCCGTTCTGAAGCTTGCCGAGAATCAGGGTATCTCCTGGGCGCTGACCCAGAAGGGCTGGATCAAGGCCGACTGCATCCAGATCATTCAGGAGCCCGAGATTCCCACCGAGCCGGAGACTCCCACCACTCCCACCGAGCCCGAGACCCCCACGGAGCCGGAAACCACCCCCACGGAGCCCGAGACTCCTACGGAGCCTGAGACGACCCCCACGGAACCGGAAACCACTCCCACGGAGCCTGTGACAACTCCCTCAGAGCCGGAAGCGCCCCTCACTCCCGAGGAAATCCCCGAGCCTGAAGTAACTGCATAACACAATACATCCCAAAAACTTACCCCCGACCTGACGGTCGGGGGTAAAATCGTATCAAACGAGTCTTGCACCGGCGGGAATGCTGTCGTCCAGCATCACGAGGTTCAGTTTATCACCGCGCTCGGCAGAGAGCAGCATGCCGCAGCTCATCTGGCCCATCATTTTCCGGGGCGCCAGGTTGGTGACCGCCACCAGGGTCTTGCCCAGCAGCTCCTCGGGCTGATAGTACTTGGCGATGCCGGAGAGAATCTGACGGGGGGTATCGGTACCGTCGTTCAGGGTGAATTTCAGCAGCTTGTCGCTCTTTTTCACCTTCTCACAGGTGAGAACCTTGACAACGGTCATTTCCACCTTTTCAAACACGTCAAAGGTGATCTCCTCTTTGGGCTCGGGCAGGGGATCCTCCACGGGAGCGGGAGCGGGGGCGCGGAGGGCCTCCAGGGCAGCCAGCTCCTTCTCCATGTCAATTCTGGGGAACAGCGCGGGGCCGGCCACAGTGGCGGTCTCGGCGTTCAGCAGGCCCCAGACTCCCAGGCTGTCCCAGTCCATGGGAGCGCCGCCCAGCCGCCTGCCGATTTCCGCGGCGGTATCGGGCATGAAGGGAGACAGCAGGCCGCCGCAGATGCGCACGGACTCCAGCAGGTTATACAGCACTCTTGCCAGCCGGGGCTTGTTCTCCTCGCTCTTGGCCAGCACCCAGGGTGCATTTTCGTCGATATACTTATTGGCCCGGGAGATGACCTTGAAGACCTCGGCCAGGGCATTCTGGAAGGCATACTTCTCCATCTGCTCCTCGTACTTACCCCGCAGGGAAGAAGCCATGGCGATCAGCTCGGCATCCTTTTCTTCATCTGCCTGCTGCCCGGCGGGCAGGTGCTCCCCGAAATACTTCTGGGCCATGGCCACGGTGCGGGAGACCAGGTTGCCCAGGTCGTTGGCCAGGTCGGTATTGATGGTGGAGATCAGCAGCTCATTGGAGAAGTTGCCGTCGGAGCCGAAGGGGAAGGAGCGCAGCAGGAAGAACCGCAGGGCATCCACGCCGAAGCGCTGGGCCAGCAGATAGGGATCCACCACGTTGCCCTTGGACTTCGACATCTTGCCGCCGTCCAGCAGGAGCCAGCCATGGCCGTAGACCTTCTTGGGCAGAGGCAGATCCAGGCTCATCAGCATGGCGGGCCAGATGATGGAATGGAAGCGGACGATCTCCTTGCCCACGAAGTGGACATCGGCGGGCCAGAAATCGGCCAGATCGTTGTACTTGTCATTCTCAAAGCCCAGGGCGGTCATATAGTTGAACAGGGCATCGATCCACACATACACCACATGGCCGGGGTCAAAGTCCACGGGCACACCCCAGGTGAAGCTGGTACGGGAGACGCACAGATCCTCCAGACCGGGGTCGATGAAGTTGTTGACCATCTCGTTGACGCGGCTCCGGGGCTCCAGGAAATCCGTGTTCACCAGCAGATCCCGAACCCGGCCTGCATACTTGGACAGCCGGAAGAAATAGGCCTCTTCCTCCGCATCCTGCACCTCGCCGCCGCAGTCGGGGCATTTGCCGTCCTTCAGCTGGCTTTCCGTCCAGAAGGACTCGCAGGGCTTGCAGTACTTGCCCTTGTAGGTGCCCTTGT
>CALYTP010000181.1:0-3337 GCA_945486915.1 uncultured Clostridia bacterium
CAGCGAACAGGGAGGCACCCGGCCGGTTCTCATCGTCCAGAACGATACCGGCAACCGCCATTCCCCCACGGTCATCGCCGCCGCCATCACCAGCCAGACCGGCAAGGCAAAGCTGCCGACCCACATCAACATCGCCGGAGGCAGCGTGGGTCTGAGCAAGGATTCGGTGATCCTTCTGGAGCAGATCCGAACCATTGACAAGCGCCGCCTCCGGGAGCACATGGGCCGCCTGGACGAGAAACAGATGTCCCAGGTGGATACCGCCATCGCGGTGAGCTTTGGTCTACATGAGAATGATGCCATATAACAAATTCGGACTGCCTCAAAGAAAAGGCAGTCCACATTTTTATGATGCTCCCCAAAATAACCACCCAGCCAATGTAGGGGAGGATATCATCCTCCCGCCACGTGGGTCGACTGGGTGTTCCGATGAATGGTAAATTGTCCCGGCATAGTACGAATTCGCCCAACATAGTACCGGCTTGGGAAGTTCTACTGCGCGGGAGGATACTATCCTCCCCTACATTGGCCGGGCAAATGGTTTCACCAAATTCCAATCATCGTCGTCCGCCGTTCTCCGTTGATGCGATTACAGCAGTCTCGCCTTTTCCAGCGCGGGGCGGATCAGTCTGCCCAACAGCGCGGCGGCCACGGCTTTGGCGGCGTCCACGGGGATAAACGGGTACACGCACACCGTCATGGCATGTGCCAAGGTGCTGCCGGTCTGGATCACGAACCATGCCGTGCCAAAGGCATAGTCCACAGCCACGCCCAGCACCATGCCCGCAAAGGCAGCGATGAGATTTCCCTTGCCCAGCCGGATGACAATGCCGGCCGCGGCAATCAGGCCCAGATAGCCCATGAGATAGCCTCCGGTGGGCCCCGCCAGCTTGGCCAGGCCACCCTGGAACCCGGAGAACACCGGCATGCCCACCGCGCCCAGCAGCAGATACACCGCGCAGCTGATGAGGGCGTTCCGGGTCCCCAGCAGGTATACCGTCAGCATCATCACAAAGGTTCCCAGCGACACCGGAATCGGCCCGATGGGAATGGACAGCGGGCACAGCGCACACATCAGCGCCGCCATCAGCGCGCAGCTGGTCATGGTATACAAAGCAGTTTTTTTCATATCCGTTTCCTCCGTTTTTGTTTTCGCAAAACAGAATACCCGTTTCTTCCGTATTTGTCAACCTGATTATGCAATATCGGTTTACATTTCAGAGGATTTTCCCATCTTGTTCAAAATCCATGGTTGACAATTGGTTTCTTTTCCGGGATAATAGCCCCAACAAACCACAGGAGGCGTCCCATGGAAACCAAAGACAAGCTGCTTGCCCTGCTGCAATCCCGCCAGGGGGAATTCATATCCGGTGAGGAGATCGCCGAAGCCCTGACCCTTTCCCGCACCGCCGTGTGGAAGGCCGCCAACGCCCTGCGCGCATCCGGCTACCGGATCGACGCCGTCCGCAACCGGGGCTACCGTCTGGACACCGGGACGGACATTCTCAGTCAATCCCGCATCGAAGCGCTCCTGGGCTCCGACGGCAGCGGCCTGACGCTGGAGGTTCTTTCCTGCGTGGACTCCACCAATTCCCGGCTCCGGGAAAAAGCCAATGCCGGAATCCCCGAGGGCTATGCGATTCTGGCAGGCCAGCAGACCGGAGGCCGGGGCCGTCTGGGCAGACGCTTCTATTCTCCCCCGGACACAGGGCTCTACCTGAGCCTGCTGCTGCGCCCGACGCACCTGCTGCCTTCCGAGGCCGTGGGCATCACCACCATGGCCGCCGTGGCCGCCTGCCGGGCCATTGAGGAGGTGTCCTCCCGGCAGGCCAAAATCAAGTGGGTCAACGACATCTACTTAGACGGCAAAAAGGTCTGCGGCATTCTGACGGAAGCTTCCATCGGTCTGGAATCCGGGAGCCTGGACTATGCCGTGGTGGGGGTGGGCTTCAATGTCTTCCTGCCGGAGGGAGGCTTTCCCCAGGAGATTTCGCAGATCGCCGGAGCCATCCTCCCCCAGCCGCAGGAGGACGCCAGAAACCGCCTGGCCGCCGCCTTCCTGAAACACTTCCTCGCCATCTACCGCAGCGGCGGCACCGGCTACGCAGAGGAATACCGCCGCCGCAGTCTGGTCATCGGAAAACCCATTCAGGTGCTCTCCCCCGCAGGAGCCCGCAGCGCCTTTGCCCTGGACGTGGACAACAGCTGCCGCCTGATTGTCCGCTACGACGACGGAAGCGTGGCTTCCCTCTCCTCCGCCGAAATCAGCATCCGCCCCTGCGAAGAATGGTAAACGGCCTCAGGAGCCCTTCCGCAGCTGCCCCGGGGCGATGCCGAAGCACTCCCGGAAAGCCCGGTGGAAGGCGGAATAGTCGGAAAACCCCGCCTCCTCCGCCGCCCGGTTGGCGGGGGTACCGGCGCGGATCAGTCTGGCGGCAAAGAGCAGCCGCTTCTGCCGGATGTAGGCATGGACGGTGGAGCCTGTCTGGCTCTTAAAGAGGCGCATGAAATGGTACTTGCTCAGATACACCCGCTCCGCCAGCATCTGGGCATCCAGAGGAAACGTGAGATTCTCGTTGATGTAGGACAGCGTCTGCCGGATTTTGGGATCACAGAACGTCTCCTGTTCTGTCTCGGCAAAATCCTGCCGGGCAACCATCCGGTTCACCAGCACCAGCAGCCCCATGACGATCAGCTCCCGTACCGTGTCGCTGCCCAGCCGGGTATCCTCCCGGGCCGTCTCATATTGCCGGATCAGCGCTTCCAGCTCCTGCCGCTCCCGGTCATCCGGGGCAAAGCGGTAGCTGCAATGGCGGTCCGCCCGCTGAAACCCCGCCATCAGCTCCGCCTCGGGCATCCGGCGGTCAAAGTACTGTCCGTCCAGGTACAGAATGATCCGCCGGTACTCCCGGCTTTTGTCGATGATCGCCTTGTGGATGCAGTGGTGCTTCACCAGCAGCACATCCCAGGGCCGCAGGGAATAGGTCTGATCCTCCACCGCGTAGACCACATCACCGGCAAGAAGAATGACGATTTTGTCGAATTCGTGGTAGTGAAAATCCCGCTCCTGTCCCGCCGAATCCTTCAGATGAAAATAATGGTAGCTTTCCTTCAGATAGCCTTCCGCTTTCAAATCAATCCCCTCCCCATTCTGTCCAAAGCATACCGCATTTTTTGCAAGGTTTCAAGCACATCGTGCAATTTTATTTGCTGTTTTTTCACGCTATAATCAATGTTGTCAACGGAAAATTGTAAATAATTGCACTGGCGCGGTAGCGCCCTTGGCTCTCCCTATGGGAGAGCTGTCAGCCGAAAAGGCTGACTGAGAGGGTACTCC
>CALYTP010000182.1:0-3335 GCA_945486915.1 uncultured Clostridia bacterium
GGTCTCCCGATCGTTTTCGGTGAAGGAATAGGCCAGCGCAGGCAGCCCGTTCACCACGGCATTCGTGCATTCATAGCCATACTCCTCAGTCAGCACCTGGGCGTACTCCTCCAGGGACATGCCGCCAGCATCCACATACTGGATTCCAATGCCCGCATCCTCGCCCATGGCAAAGTAGGCGATATAGCCGGCCTCACGATCCTCGTCGGTGAGTTCCACCTGCTCGAAGGCAGCGGGGATGTAGAGCTTCAGAGCGATTTCCTCCATGGTGACGAAGTCGCCAGCCAAGGTGGCCTTGGCTTCCTCAGAGGCCTCGATCTCCGCCGCGTATTCCTCCCAGTTCAGCTGCAGGGTTTGCGCCTGCTCTGCAGAAGCGACGGCGGCACAGCCCAGAACCATCAGGGCAGCCAGAATCAGTGCGAACAATTTTTTCATTTGATTTACCTCCCGTTGTTTTTTTGAACGAATATATCTTACCATGAGCTGTGTATAAATCCACTGTCCAAAAGGATAGTTTTCCTTCCGAATTGGCTGTTTGTACAGTTGAAATTCTGCATGGAACCCCTATAATAATCATATTAGGAGAGGAGGGGTTTCTGTGAAGCAGCCGCTGTCATACTGCGTGATTCCCGCTGCGGTAAAGAAAAAGCTGACAATGGCCAAGAAAAATCGGCAGACAGTGTATCTTTATGGCCCTGCCGGTTTTGGAAAGACCCTGGTGGTCAGAGAGTTCCTGAAAAGTCAGCGTTACCTTTATATCAATTCTGAAAACTTCGAGGAGCTGGAGAAGCTGGTACACGGCGCAAAGGAGCGGGAGCAAATCGTCGTGCTTGACGGAATCCATCAATTCCGCAACAGTGAAAGAAGGCAGCAGGCCCTCACCCTGATGGAGCAGAGCAATCTGTGGATATTGCTTCTGAGCCGGGCAGCGGTTCCGGCGTGGATGCTGTCCTCCTATGTCAGCAGGGGGATGCTGGTCATTGGCGAGGAGGAGCTGGCCCTGAAAACGGAGGAAGTGGGAGCCCTGGCTGAAAAGCTGGGCGTTGCCCTGCTTCAATCCGACTGTGAGGACATCGCCCGGCGCTCCCAGGGAAACGGCTATGCCATCAGGTATCTGTTCCAGAAGCTTCTGGAGGGCAGCGCGCTGACTGGGCAGCTCTATGACCATGTGGAGCGCCAATACGATGCCTATCTGGAACACGATCTGACCCGCAGTCTGGAGCCGGATGTGCTAGAATTCCTCCTGCAGGTCAGCGTGGTGGACTGCTTTGACCTGGCTCTGGCAGAACACATCACCGGCAATGCAAGGGCCTGTGCCGTCATTGATAGGGTTCGGGAATCCGGCACCCTGCTCCAACAGGACGGGGACACCTATTCCCTTCGACCCAAAGCACTTTCGGTGCTTCGGAGCTGTGCGCGCAAGCAGCTGGGCACCGAAACCCAGCGGGAGCTGTGCTACAACGCCGGATTGTACTATGAGACCCACGACCAGCTGCTTCCCGCGCTGCGGATGTATGAGGCCTGCGGAAATCAGAAACGGATCCACAATCTTCTGATCCGCAGCGCCCGGCAGAATCCCACCAGCGGCTGTTATTTTGAACTGCGAAAGTATTATCTTGCTTTGAGCCCGGAGGAGGTGGCCGAAAGCCCGGTGCTGATGTCCGCGCTGAGCATGCTCTATTCCATTCTCCTTCAGCAGGAGCAGAGCGAATACTGGTATGACCAGCTCAAGGAATTCGCATCCCAGGGGGACACTCCTTTGCACAGAGAAGCCGCCTCCAGGGTGATCTATCTGGACATTGGCCTTCCCCACCGAGATGTAAAGGCCCTGATCCCCAAGTTCCTGGAGCTGTCCAAGCTGCTGCTTTCCAGAGAAATTGTGCTTCCAGAGTTCTCTCTTACCAGCTACCAGCCCAGCGTGATGAACGGCGGCAAGGATTTCTGCGAATGGAGCAAGCGGGACAAGGAGCTGGCACTTCTGATTGGGAAGCCCGTTTCCATGCTCCTGGGAAAATACGGAAAGGGTCTGGTCAACGAGGCTCTGGGAGAGAGCTACTTTGAAAAGGGAACCGATGATTTTGCTGTCCACGCATACCTGAGCAAGGCTTTTCTGGAGGCAGAGAGCAACGGGAAGATAGAATTGCAATTCGCCGTGGTGGGCATCCAGGCGCGCATGAGCCTTTTAAACGGCGCACCGGGCATTGCCAGGGAGCGGCTGGAATCCATCCGCAAAAAGGTGGACGAGGGGGATTCCCCGGCGCTGCTGGAAAACATGGATGCCCTGGGCTGTCGAATCAGCTTGTACGAAAACGATGCGGCGGCCGTTGAAAAATGGATGAAGCAGGCCCCGGACGAAATCCAGGAGTTTTATACGGCAAACCGCTACCTGTACATGACCAAGCTGCGCTGCTATCTGCGCAGGGGGGACTATTCCAGCGCACTGTCCCTGGCTGAGCAGCTGCTGTTTTATGCGGAGCAGTACCGCCGCCCCTATCTGATTATGGAAACCAGTCTGTTGAAGGCGGTGCTGTACAGACTGATGGATCATCCCTGGGAGGAGCTGTTCCTGAAAACGCTGAATATGGCCTATGAATTCCGCTTTGTGCGAATCATCTCTCTGGAGGGCAAGGCGGTGATGCCCCTTCTGAAGGATGTAAAGGCCCGCATGTCCGACGCGGAACGGCCAAAAAAGGAGTGGTTCCGGCAGATCTACACCGAGGCGGAACGGATGGAAAAGCTCTATCCCGAATACCTGACCGCATCGCTGATCTCCAAAAGCGATTTCAGTGAGCATGCAGTGCAGATCCTGAAGCTGCTGGACGAGGGCATGACCATGAAGCAGATCTCCGAGGCTCTCTTCCTTTCGGAGTCCACCGTGAAATACCACACCGTGGAAAGCTACCGCAAGCTGGGCGCAAAGGGAAAGCTGGATGCCCTGCGAAAGGCCCGAGCGCTGAAAATCATCTGACGATGTTCTTTGAAACAGAACTTTTCGCCCCTTCCAGCCCCTTGCTCTGCGCGAATCATCCCCAGGATGATGTGTTTTTTCAATCAGATCCCAGTTCTGTATGATAAAATTAGGCTAATGCGATATGCAGAAATATTCGATATAGGAGAGATATGTATGAAAAAGAAACTTGCAGCACTTCTTGCACTTTGTATGCTTTCAGTCACAATGACTGCCTGCGGAGGCGGCAATGCTCCCACCGAAACCACAACCGCTGCACAAACAACGGAGATAAAATCAGACGAGAAGGACAAAACAGGAATAACGGACATCGGCGTTTCGGTATCACTTGACCAAAACGGCAGGCTCAATATCCAAAGAAATACAG
>CALYTP010000183.1:0-3296 GCA_945486915.1 uncultured Clostridia bacterium
GGCAATCACGTTGGGCGAATTCGTATCCATGTCCAACATTTTCCCATTCAACCGAACACTCAGAAATCGCAACCTGGCGGGAGGCTAATAGCCTCCCCTACAGTGGTGGTCCCAAGAATCTGCTCTGCAAATTGCAATTTATCCGCTTGCTGTGTCATCTTACAGGAACATATTCTTTATTCATTTCCCGGAGGTATTTTCCATGAAACGACTGTTTTCTCTTTTTATCCTGCTGGCGCTGGTGCTGAGCGCCTGCGCTGCCGCCCCGGCAGAAACCGAGCCCCAGCCCACGGAAACGGAACCCACCCAAACCGAAACCCAGGCAGCGCCCACCGAAACTGCCGCCCCGGCCTCCGTCCTTACCTTCTCCGCCGAAGATGCGGAGGGAAGCATCTGGACCGAGCAGGTCTTTGCCGAACACAGCCTGACCATTCTGAATTTCTGGGAGCCCTGGTGCGGCCCCTGCGTAAGCGAAATGCCTGACCTGCAGGAAATCAGTGTAGATTACGCCGACAGGGGCGTTCTGATTCTCGGCATCTACGCCACCCCCGACGCGGAGGACGATGTGGCCGCCGTGCTGGAAAAAACCGGGGTCACCTACCCCATTCTCCGCTACACCCAGGACTTTGACCACCTGCAGACCGGCTATGTGCCCACAACCGTCATCGTGGACAGCACGGGCGCCATTGTATACGGACCCTTTGCCGGGGCGCTGAGCCGCGACGGCTGGGTCAGCCTGATCGAGAAATATCTATGAGACGAAATATAACTGCCTGGCTCCTGATTGCCGCAGCCGCTGTCCTGATCCTCATCGGCATTCAGGAGGGTCAGCCTGCCCAGGTGCTTATGAAGGCCATTCGCGTCTGTATGGAGTGTGTTGGCATTGGATAAAAAACGATATACCATTCTCACCATAGCAACTCTGCTGCAAAACGCCAATTTTCGCGGCTTCTTCACCGGGAAGATCTATCAGGGTCCCATCAAAAATGTCTGCGTTCCCGGCCTCAACTGCTATTCCTGCCCCGGGGCGGTGGGCTCCTGTCCCATTGGCTCCCTGCAGGGCTTCCTTTCGGGGCTGAAATTCCGGTTTCCCTATTATGTGGTGGGTCTGCTGATCTTTTTCGGCGCGCTGCTGGGTCGGGCGGTGTGCGGATTCTTGTGTCCCTTCGGATTTTTGCAGGAGCTGCTCCACACAATCCCCGGCGTTCCCAAGCGGAAGCATTTCCCTGGAGACCGGGCGCTGCGGTATCTGAAATATGCAGTATTGATTCTGCTGGTCATCGTGCTGCCGTCGGTGTACGCGCTGACGCCCTTCTTCTGCAAATACCTTTGCCCCTCCGGCACCATTGCGGGAATTCTGCTTGCCGCCAGGGACGGCATGATCCGCTCCCAGCTGGGTGGCATTTTCGTGTGGAAGCTGCTCGTCCTGCTGTGGATCGCCGCCGTGTGCCTCATCATCTGGCGTCCCTTCTGCAAGTACCTTTGCCCGCTGGGGGCCATCTACGGTCTGTTCAACAAGGTCGCCCTCTACCGCAACGAGCTGGACAGGGACAAGTGCGTCTCCTGCGGAAAATGCGCCCGCGTCTGCCGGATGGGCATCGATCCCAGCCGGGAACCCAACAGCGCCGAATGCATCCGCTGCGGCGACTGTGTCCATGCTTGCCCCACCCAGGCCCTCTCCTGCGGCTTCCGGCGCCGGAAACAGACCGCTTCCGGAACAAAATCCTCCGCTTTGCAGAAATAGTTCCCTTTTTCGAAAAATAGTACTTTACAAATTCTCCCTTTTCCTGTATAGTGATGGCGAACAGAGTAGGAAACCCTGCGTGAAGTGCTGCCAGAATGGGGAGTTGTATGGCAGACGAAGGACACTCGTCCGCGATAGGGTATCCGCACCCGCTGCGCCATATAGGATGACCTCCTTTATGTAGCAACGAAACTCGTTTGGGCGAACGGCTGGCGGTCGATGGACCGGCCCTTCCCCACGGGAAACTCGTGAATGAATCATTCTCCCCAGAGGTATTGTACCCTCTGGGGTTTTTCATTTCCGGGCCGTTGGGCACGCACGCCGCCAAACACGGACGCCCCTACAAAAAAGGAGGATATTTTTATGCCCAAAACACAAAAATCCCGCACCCTTTACCCCCATCCCTTCTCCAAGGCCTACTGGCGCGATGCCGCCATGGAGCTCAGGGACACCCGCGTTCTGGTGTTCGCCGCGCTGATGATCGCCGTCCGTGTGGCCATGAAGACGCTGTCCATCCCCCTGGCCCCCGGTCTGAGAATCAACACCGCGTTCCTGGCCAACGCCCTGGGCGCCATGGTCTTCGGCCCCGTGATGGCCGCCCTCTGCGCCGCCGTCTCCGACGTTCTGGGTTACCTGATGGTCCCCGACGGCGTGTACTTCATCCCCTTCATGTTCCAGGAGATTGCAGGCTCCGTGGTCTTCGCCCTGTTCCTGTACCGGGCCAAGGTGACCCCCGTGCGCACCATGCTCAGCCGCTTCTGCATCTGCGTGTTCGTCAACATGGTTCTGCAGATTCCCCTGATGATGTGGTACTACTCCATCTACATGGGCGGCAAGGCATACACCTTTGCGCTGGCGCTGCCGGGCGTCATCAAGAACATCTGCATGTTCCCCATTGAGTCCGTGGTGCTGACCCTGTTCCTGTCTGTCATGATTCCCATCACCAACCGCCTGGGTCTGACCTACACCGGCGCCGACGCTAAAGAAGCGCTGAAATTCTCCAAAAAGCAGCTGGTGACCCTGGGCGTGCTGTTCGTGATCAGCATCGGCGCCCTGTTCGGCTACCTGACCTACTACTACAACACCACCAACCTGATCACCAAGTCCCAGGGCACCCAGCGCTACGATGCCAATACCAGAGTCACCCAGGCGCTGCTGGATGCCACCGATGACTATGATGATCTGACCCTGGTGACCACCGTCACCAACTCCAACAAGAAGTTCCTCAGCAATGAGATGAACTACACCGCCATCATCTTCAAGGCCGATATGGATGCCATGGAGGGCTACGAGCTGGATAACTGCACCACCGCCGAGGAAAAGCTGGAATACCTGCGCGGCGTGTCCAAGACTCCCGCCACCAAGGCCGCCGATGCCGGCGTCCTGGAACAGATCGGCACCGTGAGTCTCACCATCAACGAAAAAACCGGTGAGATCCTCCGCTGTGAAGTAAAATAAAGAACAAGCTGCCTCACAGAATGTGGGGCAGCAATTTTTATACTAGAGCGTATCTGAAAACTAATAAACTTTAGGAAAGTTGCACAAGAAACCA
>CALYTP010000184.1:0-3294 GCA_945486915.1 uncultured Clostridia bacterium
ACTTCACAACATATTGTGTTGTGCTTACTAAAGCCGATAACCTAAATTACAATTTATATGTGCTACAGCCTACAATATTGGCTGATGGAAATCATCCGAAAAACAGGAGGAACCGATTATGGCATCGTATCTGGATCATGTGGGTTACCGGGTGGCGGACCTGGACTGGTACATCTCGTTTTTTGAAGCAGTGTTTGAAATGGGCGTGGAGAAGCAGCGCACCAATCCCGACGGCAGCCGGGAGGTCTGGCTGGTGGGCGGCCTGCAGCTGTGTGAGCAGCCGGGCTTCGGGGGCGACGACGGACGGGCACACCATCTGTGCCTCATCACCGACGATGTGGAGGCTGCCCGGGAAAAGGCGCTGGCATGGGGCTGCACGGAGCTTCCCAAGCACCACTGGGTACAGCTGCCCGACGGACTGCGGCTTGAGCTGTTCACCGCCCTGCCCGGTGCGGTGGATGCGCTGAAAGGACTCAAAAAACGGTAAAACCATGACATTACAGGACTTTTTTACCCAAAATCCCCGGGTGGCGCTGGCCTTTTCCGGGGGCGTGGATTCTGCCTGGCTGCTCTATGCCGCCGTGCGCAGCGGGGCGCAGGTCCGGGCCTACTATGTGAAAACCGCCTTTCAGCCCCGGTTTGAATATGAGGATGCCCAAAAGCTGGCAGATGTTCTGGGGGCGGACATGGTGACCATCCCCATGGATATCCTTGCCGACGAAACCGTGGCCGCCAATCCCGCCAACCGGTGCTATTTCTGCAAGCAGCGGATATTTGGGGCGATTCTGAAGGCGGCGAAGGATGACGGGTTTGACCTGGTGGTGGACGGCACCAACGCCTCGGACAAGGCCGATGACCGCCCCGGGATGCGGGCGCTGCGGGAGCTGTCCGTCCGCTCGCCCCTGCGGGAATGCGGCCTGACCAAGCAGGAGATCCGCCGTCTTTCCAGGGAAGCCGGGCTGTTTACCCACGACAAGCCCGCCTATGCCTGCCTGGCCACCCGGATTCCCACGAATACCCCCATCACCGCCGAAGCGCTGGCAAGAACAGAGCGGTGCGAGGCGTATCTGATGCACCTGGGCTTCTCCGGCTTTCGCATCCGGCTGCTGGGGGATGCTGCCAAGCTGCAAATGCCCGCCGCGCAGCTTCCGAAGCTGATGCAGCAGCGGGAGGCTGTGACGGCAGAGCTGAAACAATACTATTCCGGCGTGCTGCTGGATCTGGAGGTCAGGGAAAATGAGTGAGATTCGCGCGCTCCTGGAGGGCATCCGGGACGGAAGCGTCAGCGTGGACGACGCCGTGCTTCAGCTGAAGCAGCAGCCCTTTGCGGACATCGGCTACGCCAAGGTGGATATGCACCGCAAGCTCCGCCAGGGGGCGGGGGAGGTCATCTACGGCGCGGGAAAAACCGCCGGACAGATCATTGGCATTCTGAAAACCATGGCGGAAAATGGGCAGAGCAATGTGCTCATCACCCGGCTGGATGCGGAAAAGGCGAAGGCCGTGCAGGAAGGCTTCCCCATCACCTATTACGAAACCGCCTCCATCGGCATCGCGGGGCAGATGGAAGCGCCCCACGGCATTGGCACCATCGTGGTGGCCACCGGCGGCACCAGCGACATGCCCGTTGCCGAGGAAGCCGCGCTGACTGCCGAATTTCTGGGCAATGACGTACTGCGGCTGTATGATGTGGGCGTGGCGGGCATCCACCGGCTGCTGAGCCACAGCGCCGAGCTGATGGGCGCCAGCGTGGTCATTGCAGTGGCGGGCATGGAGGGCGCGCTGGCCAGCGTCATCGGCGGCCTGGTGGACTGTCCGGTGATCGCGGTGCCCACCAGCGTGGGCTACGGCGCTTCCTTCGGCGGCATTGCGGCGCTGCTTTCCATGCTGAATTCCTGCGCCAGCGGCACTGCCGTGGTGAACATTGACAACGGCTTCGGCGCGGGCTTCATGGCCAGCACCATCAATCATCTGGAGAGAAACAAATGAAAACACTGTATCTTGATTTGGGCATGGGCGCTGCCGGGGATATGCTGACGGCGGCGCTGCTGGAGCTGTTCCCGGACCCCGATGCCATGGTGGCAAAGCTCAACGCCCTGGGTGTCCCCGGGGTGCGCTTTGAGCGGGAAAAGGCCGTCAAATGCGGCATCACCGGGACCCATATGCGGGTGCTGGTGGGCGATGCTGAGGAGGACGAGCATATGCATCACCATCACGACCAGGAACATCACCACCACGGCGGCATGGAGGAAATCCGGCACTGGATTTCCCATATCCAGGCATCCGATACGGTGAAGGCCAATATCCATGCGGTTTACCGGACAATTGCCCAGGCGGAGAGCCATGTCCATGGGGTGCAGATGGAGGATATCCACTTTCACGAGGTGGGCACTCTGGATGCATTGGCGGATGTGAGCGCCGTATGTTATCTCATGGAGGCGCTGGGCAATCCCAGAGTTGTGGCGTCCCCTGTCCATGTGGGCAGCGGGCATGTCTGGTGCGCCCATGGCATTCTGCCGGTTCCGGCCCCCGCCACGGCGGAAATTCTCAAGGGCGTGCCCATCTACGGCGGACAGATTCAGGGTGAGCTGTGCACCCCCACCGGCGCGGCGCTGGTGAAGCAGTTCGTCTCGGAGTTTGGCAATATGCCCGTGATGGTCCCCCAGGCCACGGGCTACGGCATGGGCAAAAAGGATTTCGCCATGGCAAACTGCGTCCGCTCCATTCTGGGCACCACCGGAGAAGCGGGGGACAGCATTCTGGAGCTGAGCTGCAATCTGGATGACATGACCCCGGAGGACATCGGCTTTGCCATGGAGCAGCTGCTGACCGCCGGGGCTCCGGAGGTGTTCACCACCCCCATCGGCATGAAGAAGAACCGTCCCGGGGTGATGCTCACCGTCCTGTGCCGGCAGGAGCAGCGGGAGGAAATGGTTCGTCTTTTGTTCCGCCATACCACCACCCTGGGCATCCGGGAAACGCCCCACAGGCGCCATTGCCTGACGCGCCGGATGGAATCGGTTTCCACGCCCTATGGCACGGTTTCCTGCAAAATCTCCGAGGGCTACGGCGTAGCGCGCCGCAAGCCGGAATACGAAGACCTGGCAAAAATCGCCCGGGAGCAGGGCTGCAGTCTGGAGGAGATCCGAAAAACCCTCCGCTGACGAAAATTTGTGATAATCGCGTTTTTTGTGCTTGACTTTTTCCGAAAATCAGGTATAATATCACCGTTACAGATTTAGAGGATTTGTGTAACGGTAGCACACCGGACTCTGACTCCGTTTGCGGGGGTTC
>CALYTP010000185.1:0-3225 GCA_945486915.1 uncultured Clostridia bacterium
CGCAGAGATGGGTGTTGTTCACGATGCCGGTGCAGGCCAGGCCGGTGGTGGCCTCGATGCCCCGGAGATAGGAGATGGCTTTCTCCCGGTCCCGAACCTCCGGCCGGTTGGCGTTGAGCACATAGATCAGCTGATAGTCCTCCTGGACGATCTTAGGCTGGAACCGGGCCAGTACCCGGGCGCCCACGGGGTCACCGCCGATATCCAGCACGCCCCGGAGACTGCGGTCCTCCAGAATGGTCAGCAGTTCCGCCGGCAGGGCGGGAACATCGGCGTCGGAACAGGCCTGGGAGGAGGAGATCAGACGGACGCCGGCTTCCTCCAGCAGACTCCTCCGCTCTCTGGACCGAAAATAAGGATTCACGATATCCAGGTCGGCCAGTATCACGGAGGTACCCTCCCCAGCCATGGCCAGGGCCAGATTCACCGCGAATTCTGTTTTACCGGTGCCGTAGTGGCCGGTAATAATGGAAACACGGTGGGAACAAACCGCTGAAGCAAGCAAGGAAACACCTCCCAGAAAAACGTTGTATTATTTTTATATATGTTGTATGATGTCATTGTATACCTGTGATGGTATGATGTCAAGAGCCACTTGTTTTTTTGTAAAAGACGTTTTATATTATTATTTAAGGAAGAGTTTACAGCACGGAGGCACATATTATGGCTGAAATCAGAAAAACAAAGCTGTCGGAGCAGACGGCCGACCGCCTTTATGAAATGATCGTGGATGAGC
This sequence comes from uncultured Clostridia bacterium, assembly GCA_945486915.1. Taxonomy (GTDB): domain Bacteria; phylum Bacillota; class Clostridia; order Oscillospirales; family Oscillospiraceae; genus Faecousia. Next base: position 737 of record CALYTP010000185.1, read on the forward strand.
AGCTTTACGCTCCGGGCAGCAAGCTACCAAATGAGAATGAGCTCAGCGAAGCTTTGAAGGTCAGCCGCACCACCTTACGGGAAGCAATCTCCTTCTTAGTGGCACAGGGCGTTCTTGAAATTCGCCGGGGCAAGGGTACCTTTGTCAGCGAAGACCTGCCCGCCGCCGGTTTGGACCTGACCAGCCTGGCGGGACTCCGCTCCCGGGTGCGGGCGAAGGACCTGTTTGAGATGCGGCTGATTTTTGAGCCGGCCACCGTGGCCCTGGCCTGCCTGCGGGCGACGGACGATGAGCTGGCCCAGATTGAGAAGAAGGCCCGGCGGATGGAGCGCATTGCTGCGGAGGGTGGTGACTGGCCCCTGGCGGACCAGGAGTTCCACTGGGCCATCATCAAGGCGTCCCACAATGAATATATGCGGCGGCTGTACCCCATTATCAACAGCGCCGTCAACGAAATCTTGCAAATTTCTAAGAACCGGCAGCATATGCAGGATATTGCTGTCAGTGACAACCGGCTGATTCTGGACTTTTTGCTGAAACGGGACGAAGCAGGCGCCCGTCACGCAATGAGCATTCATATGAAGCACCTGATCAACACGCTGCAAGACTGAAAAGGGGAAAGCGCAATGAGCGGGCGGCAAAGGCACCCGCTCATTTATATATAAATTAAGATACCGCAAAAAAACGATGCTTTCCGCAAAGAGCCCTGATGGAAGGGTTGATAAAAAATGGACGAACATAAAGACAAACTGCATAAAAAATGATTGCGATTTTTGGATACAGTGCACATGAATATTGGCAAAATATGGGGAAATAGTTGCTATAATCCACAATTTTTATTGACTTATTCACAAATTGTACACAAATTTAAACGAACCCTCTTAACAAAAACGAACAGAGCGTGTATAATACCAGTTGAAGAGTGAGGATATGTCCTTTTTTGGAAGGAGAGGAGAATGCTGCCCATGGAAATGACCCTGCAGGAACGGCTGGATAAGCTGCTGAACGCCTATTCGCATTACTATGATATTGCCCGGGATGTGACGGTGGAAGGCGGCAGTTTTCCCGCGACGGCGTTTTATTATCTTCGGGATGAGAATTACCTCATCACTAAGAAGCACGTGCTCAATGCCGTCGAGAACCATGAGTATGTCTACTTTTATCTGACGGAGCATCTGGATGTCGAAACGCTGCAAAAGCAGATTGACCTGTCCAGAGAGGCCGGTATGGGCAACATCAAGCCCAACAGAGAGCACATGTCCTCCTTTGTGACCCTGGTGATTCTGGCGGACACCATTGACCCGGAGGCGAAGAAGCTCATCAAAAAGACCCGCTTCCGCCAAAACTTTCGGCTGGCACTCCATGGCTGGATGGAGTATCACATAGCAGCAATGGAAATTTCAACAAACAGCTTCCTTTCCAATCCAGCCGGGAAGGGAGCACGCAAACTCCTGGAGGGGAATTTCCCCGCCGGGAAAGCATAAGAAGGGAGAGTATATCAATGAATGGTGTAGTAGTTCTCATCATTGGCGTTGCTCTGCTGGCTTGCGGTTATATTTTCTATGGCCGCTGGTTGTGCAAGCAGTGGGGCGTCGGTGAAAACAAGGAAGAAACACCCGCGCATACCATGCAGGATGGTATCGACTATGTTCCTGCTCCGGCCCCCGTTCTGATGGGCCATCATTTCTCCTCCATCGCCGGCGCCGGCCCCATCACCGGCCCCATCTCCGCTCTGAAGCTGGGCTTCGGCTGGCTGCCCTGCCTGGCATGGATCGTCATCGGCGGTATCTTCTTCGGCGGCGTCCATGACTTCGGCGCCCTGTTCGCTTCCGTCCGTCACGGCGGCCGTTCCATCGGTGAGATCATCTCCGAGAACATGAGCAAGCGGGCCAAGATGCTGTTCCTGACCTTCGCTTACCTGACCCTGATCCTGGTCGTGGCTGCCTTCGCCTCCATCGTGGCTGGCACCTTCGGCGCCACCTTCACCGAGACTGGCGCTGTGGATCTGGTGGCTTCCGAGAGCAATGCCCGCGTGGCCATGGTCTCTCTGCTGTTCATCGTGATCGCCATCATCTTCGGTTTCTGCGTCTATCGCCGCAATGCTCCTATGGGCGTTGCTTCCGTGATCGGCGTTCTGGCTATCGTGGCCATCATTGCCATCGGCATGGTCTTCCATCCCATCTATCTGTCCGCCACTGCCTGGATGTGGATCTGCGGCCTGTACATCGCCATCGCCTCTGTCACGCCTGTGTGGATCCTGCTGCAGCCCCGTGACTACCTGAGCTCCTTCCTGCTGTACGCCATGCTGGCCCTGGCCGTTGTCTCTGTGTTCATCGGCCATCCCACTATGGCGAACCTGCCTGCCGTGCAGGCCGAGACCTGCACCACTCCCGTGTTCCCCGTCCTGTTCACCACCATCGCCTGCGGCGCCATTTCCGGCTTCCATTCTCTGGTTTCCTCCGGCACCACCTCCAAGCAGCTGGATAAGG
>CALYTP010000186.1:0-3225 GCA_945486915.1 uncultured Clostridia bacterium
CGTGATTGCCTTTTGAGGGCTTACACTGCGCGGGAGGATGATATCCTCCCCTACACTGGCTGGGCGGTAATTTGCCCTGCCAAAATCACAATTTGTCGCAATGCTGAGTCAAACCGATATGCACATTTCAAAAAATCCCCCCTCCGGGTCAATGTCGGAGGAGGGGATTGGCAGGTCGGGAAGTATCAATGGTTGGATTTGCGCTGATTCATCAGTTCCTTCAGATGCTCCCGGAGGGGGATTTCGGAATGGAGGGGGCGGAAGAAATGGTATTTCTGGCGGTTCAGCTCGTGGGTGCGGCGGATCTGCACCTTCAGGGCCTCGTAGCGGATGACAACGTGGTTGTCCTCGGCGTAGGCCTTGATCTTATTCACCAGCTGAGCAGAATGTACGTAGTCCACGAGGAACACACCGAAGAACATGCCGATGAAGAAGCTGAAGGCCAGGTTCCGGCTCAGCCAGTTCAGGGCATCCAGAATGAAGGGATGGATCAGGAAATAGTACACGGCGCCAAGAATGGCCCAGAACAGAGAGAATTTGGGACAGATGATGCCCTGCACATTGCCCCATTCGTTGCTGTAGTCCCACAGCCGCAGCTTGGAAAACTTCAGACACAGGATACCGGCAATGTACTCAATTGCCGTCATGGACACCGCCATCAGGATAAACAGAACGGCCTTGCTCAGCCCGAACCGTTGCTCCATGGATGCCAGCAGGTACAGAGCGCACAGGCCGAAGCCGTAAATCGGAAGATAGGGGCCGGTGCAGAAGCCGGGATTGATCCATTTGTGCTCTGGGTTGGCATCGGAGAAGTACTTCCGGAAAACCAGCTCCATCACCCAGCCGACGGTGGAGCCCACAAAAAACAGGAACGCTAAAATCAGAAGAACATTCATACGCTGCTTCCTTTCGGGCTTTTTCTGCGGTGGTAGATCAGCCATTCGCCGATGAGTGCCGTGGGGATGGCGGCAAACACATCCACCATGGAGTGCTGCTTGACGAAAGCCGTGGACAGGGAGATGAGGACGACCAGCACCAGCAGGAGTGCCTTCCACAGCCTGGAAATATTCTCATCTCTCCAGTAGACTGCCAGAATTGCCAGGGAATAGGCCACATGCAGCGAGGGGCACACGCCGGTGTTGGTATCCAGGGTATAGATCAGTCCCATGATCCAGCTGAAGACATTTTCCCTGGGGAACACCTCCGGCCGCAGATCCTGCCGGGTGGGCAGCAGAATGTAGCAGGCCATGGCCACCATCTGGGTGACGAAGATGTAAAGATCCAGCTCCCGGAACCGTTTCACATCAAAGAAAAAGTAATAGGCAAGGCTTCCTGCCACCAGAAGATACCAGCCCACATAGAAAACGACGAAATACTCGTTGAAGACCATGATGTCATCCAGCCTGCAGTGGACAGAAATGCACCGCTCCGCCGGGATCAGATTCTCCGTCAGGAAGTACAGGAGGAAATAGGTGCCCCATGTGGCGATCATCAGCCCGATGTGGGAAAACCGGGGCTCTTTGATGCGGGAAAGCCGGAAGCCGCTGTAGTCATAAACAGGACGTTTCAAAAACTATCACCTTTCAGGAATGATTTGTGGGGTAATCGCGCTTGGGAATGTTGGGATAGGGCACCACGGTGTGCTTCGGCTGGGAGACAGCCAGCTGGGTGATGGTGTCCATCAGATAGCTGCAGATCATCTCCCGCTGCTGACTCATGGGAATTTCCGGGTCGTAGCGGATGGGCTTGCCGAAGAAGACCTTTTTCAGCGTTGGCGCCACATACATGGGGACGAAGGAAAGGCACTGGCCGGTTTTCTTGTGGTAAAGTCTGGCAAGATCGATGAACCGATCCTGAAATGCCCATAGAATGTTGTTGTAAGGCTCGTCCTTCTCCGGGAAGATCACCATATGGCTGCCGTCGCACAGCTTCGCAATGGTCTGCTTGAAGGTGTTGATGCAGCGGTTGTCGTGGTAGACGGGGATCACCTGGGCGTGGGACAGAATATAGGAGGCGGGAAGGGGGATCACCCGGCTGATGAGCCAGAAGAGCCAGCGAATGTACCCGGGCTTTTTGGACCAGAAATCCCGGTAGGCATAGTCCGCCAGATCCTCCCGGTGCAGCATTTCGGCGGCGCACCAGGTGTAGTGGGGGAACGGAAAACGCTCCTCGGATATGATGGGACCGTGGGCCTGGGCGTGATTGCCCACCAGAACAGAGGGGGAATCCGGGAGGTTTTCCAGTCCCACCAGCTCTATTTCCGGGTAGACCATATCCACAGCACCCCAGACCAGACGGTAGAGAAAGGGTTTCTTGTTGGGCTGCACAATGCGTCTCTCCTTCCGGCAGTTACTTGACAAATTGCAGACATACCCTTATTATATTCAACAGATGTCGCACGGGCAATGGTAATTCTCTGGGAATTTGTCACGAACGCGACATAATTGGCAAATTTGCCGCATTGTTACAAAATCTTAAGGGATGCCCCGGTGCTCCAGGAGGGACGGCTATGAAAGAAAACCAGCGGATCGCGGTGACAAAGCGTATGCTTCAGGAGGGATTGCTGCGGCTGCTGCGGACACAGCCCATTGACAAGATCAAGGTTACGGAGCTCTGCGAGGAATCGGGCATCAACCGCGCCACCTTTTACCGCCACTATTCGCTGCCCAGGGATGTGCTGGACGAGATGCGCAGGACGGTCCTGCAGGAGCTTCAGGGGTGTGTACGCAGAGCCTCGGCCCTCGGAAACCCCAAAAAGGGACTGGAGGCCATCTGCCAGTACTGCTATAATCATGGCGAAGCCCTGGAGATTCTCTTCGAGTGCCACACCGACGACGGGTTTGCCCAGTTCCTCAACGAATTCTATCAGGAAAATCTGCAGGAGTTTCGTTTCATCAGCAGGGAGCTCCACATGGACAACGAGGAAATGCTGCTGGTGTCCTGCTACTACGGCGGGGGGATCTATTATATTCTACGCCAATGGCTCACGGGAAAAATTGCGAAATCACCCGCCCAGATCGCGGAATTGATGTATTCCCTCATCACCGCCCGGAAAATGGACGCGGGGGAGAAATAAAAAACCATTGAAAAACAGCACAATGCCGGGAAGCAGGTAAAAACCTGATTTCCCGGCGTTTTCTGTTGCGATAATGATCGGCTGCGAAAATAGCAATTTATCTGTGCGTTGCATGGAACCGAGTAACGAACAGCGTGCACCAAGGCTCC
>CALYTP010000187.1:0-3204 GCA_945486915.1 uncultured Clostridia bacterium
AAAGGGAGAGCCAAGGTCGCTTCGCTCCGTACCATGTCCAACAAAATACCATTCAACCAAACACTCAGGTGACCCACCCGGCGGGCATCTGCAGCCTCCCCTAGGATGGCTGGGCATTTCATTTTACTGCGCAGAAACGATACCGGGCTGTATGTAATGGTACAACGAGAACCATCAGCCCTTTTGTCAGCGCGGCTCGCGGAAAAATCATGAAAGGAAGACATACTATGAAAATTCAAAAACTAACATCCATATTGCTCCTTGCGGCCATGCTGCTGGGGCTTGCCGGGTGCAGCTTTTTCGGAGGCAGCACCGTGGATTCGGGGGAGAAGGAGGAGCTGATGCGGATTCTCGATGAGCTGTCGGAAAACCTCCACCTGGGTACTGCGGGCAGCTCCCTGACCTCTGCCAAGCTGGCTGCGGAGCTGATTGTCTGGGCATCCACCACAACCATGGACAAGAAGGAGGCCGCTGCCATTGTTGCGGAGTGGCTCCAGGAGCAGACCCCGGAAATTCAGAAAGCCTTTCAGGAGCAGATTGCCAGCGTCAGCGAGTCCCATGGCCAGATTATCAAGGACGGCGCCGCCGATCTGCTGGAGGCGGCGGGCGTGGAGGAGGATCTGTCCAACCTTGGCTCGAGACTGAAAGAGCTGGTGGAGGCCGTCCTGAATTCCGGCGGACTGGACTGAGCAAAAAAGGATTGACGAAAACAGGATTATCTCTTATTATAGATGTGTGAAAGAGGGGCTTCGCCCTGCAATCCGTTTACCGAATTCGAACCATCGAAGGAGAAATGAATATGACCAGCTTTATGAATGCGGACTTCCTGCTGAAGACCGAAACCGCCAGGAAACTCTACCATGAGCATGCCGAAATCATGCCCATCATCGACTACCACTGCCATATCAACCCCCAGGAAATCTACGAGGACAAGCACTACAGCTCCATCACCGAGGTGTGGCTGGGCGGCGACCACTACAAGTGGCGCGCCATGCGCTCCTGCGGCGTTCCCGAGTATTACATCACCGGCGAAGCCACCCTGGCCGAAAAGTTCCAGAAGTGGGCCGAGACCATCCCCAACCTCATCGGCAACCCCCTGTACCACTGGACCCATCTGGAGCTTCAGCGCTACTTCGGCATCACCGAGCCGCTGAACGGCGACAACGCCATGGAGATTTACGAAAAGTGCAATGCCATTCTGGCTCAGCCCGATATGGGCGTCCGGGGCATCATTAAAAAGTCCGGCGTCAAGCTGATCTGCACCACCGATGATCCTGTGGATGACCTGCATTGGCATGAGCTGCTGGCAAAGGACCCCACCGTTCCTGCCGTGGTTCTGCCCGCCTTCCGTCCCGACAAGGCCATGCGCGCCGACAAGCCCACCTTCCCCGCCTACGTTGCCCAGCTGGAAACCGTGGTTGGCTTCCCCATCAACACCGTGGAGGATATGCGCAAGGCGCTGATCAACCGGATCGGCTACTTCAATGACCACAACTGCCGCGTCTCCGACCATGCTCTGGACTACGGCTTCTGTGTCGAGGCCTCCGAGGAGGAGCTGAATGATATCTTTGCCCGGGCCAAGTCCGGCAAGGGCATCACCTGGAACGAGCAGCTGGCCTACCACACCGCCCTGCTGATTGCCGTGGGCAAGGAGTATGCCCGCCTGAACTGGGTCAACCAGTTCCACTTCGCCTGCCTGCGGGACAACTCCACCAAGATGTTCGCAAAGCTGGGCCCCGACACCGGCTACGACTGCATCAACGACCAGCCCAACGCCGCCGGTCTGGCAAAGCTGCTGGGCAGGCTGGAGGCCGAGGATGCTCTGGCAAAGACCATCCTGTACTCCCTGAACCCCTCCGACAACGGCGTCATCGGCACCATCATCGGCGCCTTCCAGACCGACTCCGGCATCCCCGGCAAGATCCAGCAGGGCTCTGCCTGGTGGTTCAATGACCACAAGCCCGGCATGGAGGCACAAATGACCAGCCTCATGAGCTTGGGCGCCATGGGCACCTTCAACGGCATGCTCACCGACTCCCGCTCCTTCCTGAGCTACACCCGCCACGAGTATTTCCGCCGCATTCTGTGCAACCTCTTTGGCCAGCTGGTGGAGGACGGCGAGTATCCCGCCGACATGAAGACCCTGGGCAAGATGGTGGAGAACATCAGCTACAACAATACCCTGCACTACTTCCGCTTCGACGAGCTCATCAAGTAATTTTCTCTCAAAAAAATTTCTCCCCTGCCTTCGGGCGGGGGAGAATCTGTAAATGGTGATTGTATGTTCTGTGACTGTCATGTGCATATGGTTCTGGACGGCCGGGATTGGAAAGCCGCCATATCCGGCCACCGGGAAGCGCCCGATGTTCCCCTGATCCGCAGGCGACTGGAGAATTACCAGAGGCTGGGCTTTACCTACCTGCGCGACGGCGGCGACCGTTGGGGTGTGGGCGCAAGGGCCCGGGAGCTGGCGCCGGAGTACGGCATCCGCTACCGAACGCCCTTGGCACCTCTGTGTAAAGCAGGCCACTACGGCGGCTTCATCGGAGCGCGCTATGACAGCCTCCGGGAGTATGCCGCCATGGTCTCCGGCCTCCGGGAAAAGGGCGCGGACTTTGTGAAGATCATGATCTCCGGCCTGATGGACTTTGACCGCTTCGGCGTTCTGACGGAAGAGGGCTTGCCCGCCGCCGAAATCCGGGAGCTGATCCACATTGCCCATGAGGAGGGCTTTGCCGTCATGGCCCATGCCAACGGGGCGAGAACCGTGGAGGCTGCGGCGGCTGCGGGGGTGGATTCCGTGGAGCACGGGGCGTACCTGGATGAAGCAGCGCTGCATGCCATGGCGGAAAACGGAACCGTCTGGGTGCCCACGCTGTCCACCATCGGCAATCTGCGGGGGAAGGGACGGTTTGAAGAAACCGCCGTCCGCCAGATTCTGGCCTCCGCCATGGAGAATGTCCGCATTTTTGCGGGTCTCGGCGGCTTATTGGCTCCGGGAACCGATGCCGGAGCCTGGGCCGTGCCCCACGGTAGCCTGACGGAGTACCAATTGCTGGAAGAGATCTTCGGCCCGGAAACCCGGAAAATCCTGCAGCCCGGCGTGGAAACCATCATCCGAAAATTTTAGCCGGTTCCGCAGGATAGGGAAAATTGTAATTTGGCGGGGAGCACCAAAGGCTCCCTCTGCGAGGGAGCTGGCCG
>CALYTP010000188.1:0-3203 GCA_945486915.1 uncultured Clostridia bacterium
GGTCCACTGGTACTTCTTGATGCCGCCGTAGTAGTGGGTCTTGAAGTAGGCAATCTCGCTGTCCTCATACAGGGGCTGGGGCTTCACGTCCATGCGGGGGGAATCCACATGGGCAGCGCAGATGTTGGCACCTTTGGCCAGGGACTCCTTGCCGATTACGGCGATGATGAAGCTCTTGCCCCGGTTATTCAGGTAGATCTTGTCGCCGGGCTTGACTTCCATACCGGGGACGGCAGGCACGAAGCCCAGCTTCTCTGCCATTTCGGTGGCCCAGGCGGTGGCTTCCCGCTCAGTCTTGCAGGCGTCCATAAATGCCCGGTAGCGCAGGGCGTAGGCTTCCATTTCCTCGCGCTGCTGGGCGGTCAGTGTAGCATAGCCGTTCTTGGGAGCGGCCAGCAGGGATTCACGCAGTTCTTCGGTGGTCATATTCTATCTCCTGTCTGTATGTATTTCAGGTGTTTGGACATCTCGCATCTATTATACCTTTTTCAAACAAAAAAGCAATGCATTTTCTGGAAAAGCTTTCGGCATCTGCGTTGTTTTCCAGAACAAAGTCGCATTTCTGCCGGAACCAGCTCTCGCTCTTCTGGGCGGCGATGCGGCTTCTGGCGTATTCCCCGGAAATGCCGTCTCTTGCCATCAGCCGGACGACCCGATCCTCCAAAGGGGCGGTGACGGCGATGGTGATATCGCACAGCTCCGCCAGCCCTCCTTCAAAGAGGGCAATGGCGTCGATGGCGGCAAGACCGTCCCAGTCCGCGAGCTGGCGGATGACCTCTTTTTTTACCGCACCGTGGGTAATTTCATTCAGTGCCGTCAGTGCGGCAGGATCGGCAAAGACGATGGCGCCCAGCTTTTTGCGGTTCAAACAGCCATCCTCAAATGATCCGGGAAAGCGTGCTTTGATGGCGCGGAGCATTTCGGTATCCGTATGCAGAAGACGATGGTAGATATCGTCGCAGTCAAGCACCAAGCCGCCGTGGTCCCGGATGATGTTCAGCAGAGTAGTCTTTCCGCAGCCGGTACCGCCGGTGATTCCCAGAATCATTCCTCCGCCTCCGCATCCACGATGTGGAAAGCCGCGGCCTTTTTCAGCCGGTTCTGCACGGCGTAGGCCACGCCGCCGCCCACAGGGCAGCGGGCGTACACCTGATGGATGCCGGGATCATCCAGCTCCCGCAGGGCGGCAAAAAGACCGGCGCTGAGGGTGTTGACATCGGCTTCCGTTCCGTAGGCCAGAGGAGCACAGTCGGCGTAGAGCGGGAGTTCCTCCGCAAAGCAGAGCACCCGGTCCCCGGGTACGAAATGCCGGTGGATGTACCGTGAGGCCGCCTCTCGGCTGCCGGAGACGATGACCACCGGTTCTTGGGGAGCGTAGTGGCGATATTTCATGCCCGGGGCCTTCACCACGGCGTCCTTGTCGATCTGGGCGGTGACGGCCTTGTCGATGACCAGCTCACCCAGTACCTGCATCAGCTGCTCCGGGGTGATCCCGCCGGGACGAAGGAGCCGGGGGTGCTCATCCGTCAGGTCCACAATGGTGGATTCCACCCCCACCCGGCAGGGGCCGCCGTCCACAATGGCATCGATTTTTCCGTCATGGTCGTGGAGCACGTGCGCCGCGGTGGTGGTGGAGGGCTTGCCGGAAAGGTTGGCGGAGGGAGCGGCAATGGGCACCCCGGACAGCCGGATGATGGCCCGGGTGATCTCATTGTCCGGGCAGCGTACGGCTACGGTGGATAGTCCGCCGGTGGTGCGCTTGGGCACAATGTCCCTGGCGGGCAGCACCATGGTCAGAGGGCCCGGCCAGAATTTTTCCGCCAGTGCGTAGGCTGCTTCCGGGATGGAATGGCAGAATTTCTCGATTTCCCCAGGCTCCGCCACATGGAGGATCAGGGGGTTGTCCTGGGGCCTGCCTTTGGCGGCGAAAATGCTTGCCACAGCCTCCTCGTTGAGACCGTCGGCCCCCAGACCGTAGACGGTTTCCGTGGGGATGGCCACCAGTCCGCCCCGGCGGATGATGGCTGCTGCCGTGGCCGGGGTGCTGGGGTCAGCGGCGGATAAACAGAGTGTGTTCATATTTGACACCTCGTATGGTAATGTGGAATCAGCGCAGCTGCAATGCACAGCTGCGCTGAAGGGATCCGGTTTTCGATTACATGGTGGGCTGGTTGGCAGCTTCGATGATCTTGACGAACTTCTCGGGAACCAGGGAAGCGCCGCCGATGAGGCCGCCGTCGATGTCGGGCTGGGCCAGCAGCTCGAAGGCGTTCTTCTCGTTCATGGAACCGCCGTACAGGATGGAAATGGCCCGGGCGTTCTTGGAGGAGTACAGCTTGCGAACCACGGTGCGGATGTTCTCACAGACCTCCTCAGCCTGCTCGGGGGTGGCGGTACGGCCGGTGCCGATGGCCCAGATGGGCTCGTAGGCGATGATGACCTTACGGATCTTCTCCTCGGGCACACCCTTCAGGCCAAGCTTGATCTGCATGGCGATCCACTCGTCGGTGATGCCGGCTTCACGCTGCTCCAGGGTCTCGCCGCAGCACATGATGGGCACCAGACCGGCATCCAGAGCGGCCAGAACCTTGGCATTGACATCGGCGTCGGTCTCGCCCATGGCGCGGCGCTCGGAGTGGCCGATGATGACGTACTTGCAGCCGGCATCCACCAGCATGTTGGTGGCGATTTCGCCGGTGTAAGCACCGGAGGCGTTGGCATTGCAGTTCTCTGCGCCGATGCCCACACGGGTCTCACGCATGGCACGGACGGCAGCGGGGATGCACACGGCGGGGACGCACAGGGCCACATCGCACCAGCGGCCTCTGGGCATGATGGCCTTCAGCTGAGCCATGAACTCCTTGGTCTCGGAGGGGGTTTTATTCATCTTCCAGTTACCGGCAATGACGGTCTTACGGTACTTTCTGTTCATTCGATATTCTCCTCTATATACGTATCATTCAAAATGATAAGAATTAACAATGTTACGGTTTTGCTGTTTCCCGGGGAAGGAGAACTTCCCCGGGGCGTTTGATCCATAAACGGGTATGCTTACTTGTCCTGCAGGCAGGCAATGCCGGGCAGCTCCAGGCCTTCCAGGAACTCCAGAGAAGCGCCGCCGCCGGTGGAAATGTGGGTGATCTTATCAGCAAAGCCCAGCTGCTCGCAGGCAGCTGCGGAGTCGCCGCCGCCGACGATGGTCA
>CALYTP010000189.1:0-3171 GCA_945486915.1 uncultured Clostridia bacterium
GTACCTGAAGCCCGCCCGTCAGGCTGTCAAGGACATGGTCGCTCACAAGATCGTCAACGTTCTGGGCTCCGACGGCAAGGCGTAATCCTGCGTTTCATACCCCGCACCCGACCCGGTGCGGGGTTTCCTTTTGATGAAAACAGTTTTTCAAAAAACTGTTGACAAATTCCATATTCTGTGATAAGATATCCAAGCGTTGAGGGAAACCTCCGATGCATATGGGCGAGTGGTGGAATTGGTAGACTCGCTAGATTCAGGTTCTAGTGTTCACTGCGGACGTGCGGGTTCAAGTCCCGCCTCGCCCACCAAAAGAAAAGGACATCCGTTTGGATGTCTTTTTTCTTTGCCCATTTACAAACAGCATAAATATCCAAGGAGCGTTTTGTGGAAATCTACAAAATGCTCCTGTTTTTTTCTCTGCGGATGGACGCAGGAGGGAAGGTGTGATAAAATAAAGATAATCCTGCACCGCCACGGCATTTCCGGCAGCAGGAATATGGGGTTATAGAAAAGAGGGAAAAATATGACATATCCGAAAAAAATGAGTTACCGCATCGCGTCCATGCTGCTGGCGCTGCTGCTGTGCATTTCCATGGCGGGCGCATTTGCCGTGCCTGCAAAAGCCGACTGGCTCGGCGGAGACTGGGAAAAGGTGAAAATTGACACCTACAATGTCTATGCCTATGTGCTGGACACCAAGCTGTCCGGCGTTACCTCCTTCTATCTGGAAATGGATGTTACGATGAAGGCGGGTGCCCGCTGCGAAAACTGGGATGTCTGGATCCGCAGCAGTCGGGGCGGCTCCTTCGAGAAAATCGGTTACATCTATGTGGATGGCGGCACCGGCGAGGCTTCCAAGACCATCCGCCTGTCCAGCGCAAAGAACATCGATGCCATTGCCGTCACCCCCGATGCCTCCGGCAGCTTCTCCTGGACCATGTCCATGGGTATTAACAATCCCACTTATGCCTCTTCATCCTCCGGCGCTTCCGGCTCCAAGTCCTGGGCTTCCGCCAGCAGCCTGACGCTGCCCGGCGACTGGGAATCCGTGAAAATCGACGACTACAATGTCCATGCCCTTGTCCTGGACACCAAGCTGACCGACGTGACCTCCTTTCAGCTGGATATGGAAGTCACCATGAAGGCCGGTGCCCGCTGTGAAAACTGGGACGTCTGGGCCCGCAGCAGCCGAGGCGGCTCCTTTAAGAAAATCGGCTACATCTATGTGGAAGGCGGCACCGGCGAGGCCTCCAAGACCATCCGCCTGTCCAGCCCCATGAACATCGATGCTGTGGCGCTGACCCCGGATGCCTCCGGCAGCTTCTCGTGGACCATGTATATGACGTTGTCCAACCCCGGCTACGATACCGGCTCCAGCAGCTCCGGCGGCTACCTGGACGGCGACTGGGAGCAGGTCAGCATCTACGACAACGGCAGAACCTACAATGTCTACGCCTTTGCTCTGGCGAACGTTATGCGCTGCCAGCACTTTGATTTGTATGTGAACATTGACATGAAGGCAAACACCAGCTGCAAGAATTGGCATGTCTGGGTGCGCAGCAACGGCAACTTCTACCAGGTGGAGGAGCTTTACCTGCCCTCCGGAAGCGGTGCGGCGGGCGAGACCATTCATATGCCCAAGGTCAGAAATGTGGATGCCATTGCGGTGGTTCCCGTTGCCGACGGCAGCTTCTCGTGGAGCATCTCCATCGGCGTCTGCAATCCCGAATAATTTTTTTGGGAGCTTGAAATATTTCTCTGTTTGCTGGCTGACATAGTCCCCTTAGTGCAGTCTCGAAAAGTTTTTTGGAGACTGCACTAAGGGGACTATTCTATGTCGTGGGGGGGATTTTGAAAGGTCGGTGGATACCAAATGCATCCGCAGCCTCATGAAAAAGGGCTGCCTCTCATGATTCTCGCAAATCATTTTGAAACAGCCCTCTTAACTCTGTTGAATCCCATCGTTAACCCTTTTGCTCCACCCATGCAGGTGAGGATACCATCCTCACCTGCATGATCTGAGATTATATTCGCAGTCTGCGGAATATCCTGTATTTCCCCGCATCCGGGGCGTTTTATCGATGATAGCCCTGCAGACAGAAGGGAAGCTCCATGCGATTGGCTTCCAGCAGTGGCTTGTCCCGCAGGATCGCTTCCGCATCACCGTCTGCCACGATGCTTCCGTGGGACAGAAGGATCACCCGCTGGCAGGTGTCCAGGATCATGTCCAGATCGTGGGACGCAATCAGCTTGGTCTGGGGAAGACGGTTGATGGTGTTGATGACGGTGCGGCGATTCACCGGGTCCAATGCCGTGGAGGGTTCGTCCATGAGGAGCATCTCCGGCTCCATGGCCAGGATGGTGGCGATGGCCGCCATGCGTTTTTCGCCGCCGGAAATCTTATGGTTATGGCGGTGCTTCAGCGCCTGCAGTCCAAGCTGCTCCAGTACCGCATCCACTTTCCTGTCGGCCTCTTCCTTGCTCAGCCCATAGTTCCGTGGGCCAAAGATCATGTCCTCGTAAACCGTTGGCATGAACATCTGATTGTCGGAGTCCTGCAAAACAAAGCCGATTTTTCTGCGGATCTGGGCCAGATTCCCTTTGTTCACGGCCAGGCCATCCACCAGAATCTCTCCGCTGCCGGAAAGCAGCCCCAGCATCAGCTTCATAATGGTGGATTTGCCCGCACCGTTGGCGCCGATGAGACCCACCGTTTCTCCCTTTTTTATGGTAAAGCTCAGATCCTCCACCACCGGGGTCTTCCCGTAGGCAAAGGATACGTTCCGAAATTCGATCATGCTTTTACCTCACAAACAGACTTCCCAGCAAAACCGGGAGATTGACCCATCTGGCGCACAGGAAAGCGCCCACGCAGACGATCACATAGACGATACCGGATGCACCGCAGGGGGGAACTTCGGCATAGTAGTAAGCTCCCCGGAACCCCCGCAGCAGCATGCTCTGGTACAGCGCTTCTGCCCGGTCCATGCTCCGCAGCAGCAGCTGCCCCAGAAAGGAGCCCCAGGCGGAAATGTGGATGCCCTTCTGACCCGGCGCGCGCAGGGCATAGCCCTCCGTCATGATGGTAACCTCCTCCAGCATCACCCCGATATACCGGTAGGTCAGCAGCAGGAGCGTGGTCAGAATATCCGGCACATGGAGCATCCGTAG
>CALYTP010000190.1:0-3136 GCA_945486915.1 uncultured Clostridia bacterium
TCCCGTTTATCCAGCCCGCCAAATTACAATTTGCTGAGTTAACCCGATAAGCACATTTTTTTACGTTTTCGGGTGCATTCAACAACGAAAAACGGAGCGCCGGGCGCTCCGTTTTTGTTATTCGAAAAGGTCTTTGATCTTGTCCTGGAAGCTCTTTTTGCCGCCTTCGGGTCTGGGGCTCAGGCCCTCCAGCTGGCGCAGCAGCTCCTTCTGCTCGGCGGTCAGTCTTGTGGGGGTCTCCACCACCACCTGGAAGCGGTGATCGCCCCGGGTCTTGGGGTTATTCACCAGGGGGATGCCCTTGCCCCGGAGGACGAACTCCCGGCCGGTCTGGGTGCCCTCGGGGATGGTGTAGCTGACCTTGCCGTCCAGGGTGGGAACCTCGATCTCCGCGCCCAGGGCCGCCTGGGCAAAGGAGATGGGCACCCGGCTGTAGACGTCGTAGTCCTGCCGCTGGAATTCCTTATGGGGCCGGATCTGGATCTTCACCAGCAGGTCGCCGTTGGGCGCGCCGCCGGTGCCCACATCGCCCTCGCCCCGGACGCGGACGCTCTGTCCTTCGTCCACACCGGCGGGAACCTTGACGTTGATCTTCTTGGTGCGGCGGACCTTGCCCTTGCCCTTACAGGTGTTGCAGGGGGTCTTGATGATCTTGCCCTTGCCGCCGCAGCGGGAGCAGGGCTGGGTGGACTGCATCTGCATGCCCATGAAGTTCTGAACCACCCGCTCCTGTCCGGTGCCGTGGCACTTGGAGCAGGTTTCCACATTGCCGTCGGCGCTGCCGGTGCCATTACAGGCCGAGCAGTTCTCCACCCGGTAAGTAGCGACCTCCTTATCGCAGCCGAAGGCAGCCTCCTCGAAGGTCAGCTCCAGCCGGGTCATCACATCCTGACCCCTGCGGGCTGCGTTCTGGCCGCCGCTTCTGCGGGTGCTGCCGCCGCCGAACAGGTCGCCGAAGATATCCCCCAGGTCGCCGAAGCCGCCAAAGCCGCCGAAGCCATCAAAGCCCGCGCCGTAGCCTGCGCCGCCGGCATAGTTGGGGTCCACACCCGCAAAGCCGTACTGGTCATAGCGGGCGCGCTTGTCGTCATCGGAGAGCACCTCGTAGGCCTCGCCGGCCTCCTTGAACTTCTCCTCGGCTTCCTTGTCGCCGGGGTTCCGGTCGGGATGGTACTTCATGGCCGCCTTGCGGTAGGCCTTCTTTATTTCCTCGGCACTGGCGCCCTTCTCCACGCCCAGCACCTCATAGTAATCGCGTTTGTCTGCCATTTTGGTCACCTCTTGTTCTTCCCATCGCCGCAAAGCGGGGGGGAACACCGAAAAAAAAATGCAATTTAGGCTATCGGTTTTCAGAAGCTTGTCGCGAAATTGGAATTTGGCGGTGTCGTTTCTTCGGAGCGAAGCGACCTTGGCTCTCCCTTTGGGAGAGCTGGCTGCCCCTTTGGGGCAGACTGAGAGGGTCCCGCGCTCCAATACACGCTTCCAATCCTCAAACGGAGTACCCTCTCAGTCAGCCTGTTCGGCTGACAGCTCTCCCAAAGGGAGAGCCAAGGGCGCTGCCGCGCCAGTGCGTTAATTTACAATTTAGCAAGCAGCTGAAAAACCAATATGCACAAAGAAAAAAGTTGTAGGCAAACCAGAACAAATGTGTTATGATATTCTTTGAGGTGAATTCCATGGAAAATAAGGAAGAACTGCAGCCACAGGAGGAGGGCTATACCCCCAGACCTGCCTGGCAGGTATGGGCAGCACGGGTGGGCCTGGTGCTGTTCCTTCTGTTTGTGATTTATCAGTACATCGTCGTGGCACGGGGTTGGCTGTGATGAGAATTCTCGGTATCGATCCCGGCTACGGCATCACCGGCTTCGGCCTTCTGGATGCGGAGCGCAGCCGCTTCACCCTGCTGCGCTGCGGCGCCATCACCACACCCCCCAACACGGACTTCCCCTGGCGGCTCAGCGTGATCTACAACGATATGGTGCAGCTTCTGGAGATTGCCAAGCCCGATGCCGTGGCTGTGGAAGAGCTGTTCTTCGGGCACAACGTCACCACCGGCATCAATGTGGCCCAGGCCAGAGGCGTGATCCTCCTGGCCGTCCAGCAGGCGGGGGTTCCGGTCTTTGAATACAAGCCCATGCAGGTCAAGCAGGCCGTGGTGGGCTACGGCAATGCCAGCAAGCATCAGGTCATGGACATGACCAAGCGGATTCTGAATCTGGACGCCGTCCCCAAGCCCGACGACGCCGCCGACGCGGTGGCCATCGCATTGTGCCACGCACGCTCCTGCACCTCTTTGCTTGCACAGCAGGGAAAGATATAAGATACAATCCAGTGTGTATCCGGCCATCCCTAACTTATATCTTATATCTCATATCTTATATCTAAGAAAAATGGAGATTACCATATGATCTACTATGTTTCCGGCAATGTGGCCATCCTGGAGCCTGGTCTTGCGGTGATTGACTGCGGCGGGGTGGGCTACGGCTGCCGCATCACCGCCTATACCGCCGCCCAGCTGAAGCTGAATCAGAATGCCCGGCTGTACATCACCGAATCCATCCGGGAGGATGCCTTTGACCTCTACGGCTTTTCCTCCCGGGAGGAGCAGCGGTGCTATGAGCTGCTCACCGGGGTCAACGGCGTGGGTCCCAAGGCCGCCATGGCCATTCTGTCCGCCGGTGGTCCCCAGAATTTCACCCTGGCCGTGATGACCGGGGACGAGAAAATGCTCACCGCCGCCCAGGGCGTGGGCAAAAAGATCGCCCAGCGGATCATTCTGGAGCTGAAGGACAAAATCGGCGGCAGCAGCATGGAGCTGGACTTCACCGCAGGCGCCCCCGCCGCAGCGCCCCAGGCCACCGGCGCTCTGGCCATGGCAACGGCTGCGCTGCAGGAGCTGGGATATTCCCCCGCAGAGATCAACACCGCCCTGAAGGGCGTGGACCCCAAGGCAACCACCGAGGAAATGGTGCGCTATGCCCTGCGGGCAATGGTGATGAAAGGGTAGATATGAGACGAAAAGTTAGATATGAGATATTAGATATAAGATATTAGATAGGGAAAGGCCATGTTATCTTATGTGCATATCGGTTTGACTCAGCATTTCGGCAAATTGTAATTTGGCGGCGTCGTTTCT
>CALYTP010000191.1:0-3134 GCA_945486915.1 uncultured Clostridia bacterium
TCTCCCAAAGGGAGAGCCAAGGGCGCTGCCGCGCCAGTGCGATAAATTACAATTTGATTGTTTGCTGAGTGAACCCGATAAGCACATCATATATTAATCCGCAGAATACTGCATAATACACACGGAAACCGTGGATTCACGTTATCTCCACTCCCCACTCTTCACTCTCCAATCTAACTGTAAAATTCCAATTTACCGTCTTCCTGTGCTGCGGCAATCGGGTGTTCCTATTTTACCATCACAAGCTGCCAAATACCATCCCTGTTTTTCACTCTGGTCAGGGTCAGGGGGCCGTAGAGGGCGGCGAGGCGCTCTTCCATGGTATCCAGACGGTCGGACGCGGGATGGAGCACGGCGGTTTTCTGCCCGGCGTCCATCAGCAGCAGCTCGTCGCAGCAGTTCAGTGCCAGCTGGGGATCGTGGAGGGTGACGATGGCCGCCCGCCGGGGGCCCATCCGGCTTCGCACCTGCCGGAGCATCCGGTAGCGGCCGCCGAAATCCAGGGCGCTTTCCGGCTCGTCCAGCAGCAGAAGACCGGCGTCCGAGACCATGGTCCGGGCCAGAATGCACAGCTGCTTCTGCCCCTCACTCATGGTCTGGTAGTTTTTCTCCTCCATCCCGGAAAGACCGGCATCCGCCAGCGCCTGTTTTGCCCGTTCCCGCATGGCGGCATTGGGGTACTCCAGCAGCCCCAGCCTTGGGTTGAAGCCCGTCAGCACCACATCCAGCGCGGAAATATCGATTCCGATGCCGCTGCGCTGGGGGATGTAGCTGCATTTTTTCGCCAGCGCCCGGGGGGACAGGGAGGAAAGCGCCACGCCCTCCAGGATGCAGTCCCCTTGCGACGGCACAATGCCGCAGATGCCCTTTAAGAGGGTGGTCTTGCCGCAGCCGTTGGGCCCCAGAATGCCCAGCAGCTGCCCGGCTTCCAGCGTAAAGGACAGTTCGTGTACGACCCGGGTTTTTCCATAGCCTGCGCACAGATTCCTGACTTCCAGAAAGCTCATGGCCCATCCCTCCTGCCCAGAACCAGAAACAGCAGCGCCGGTGCGCCCAGCAGACTGGTGAAAATACTCACGGGAAGCTCCGAGGCGCAGACAGACCTTGCCAGAATGTCCGCCACGCACAGAAGGATGCCCCCCAACAGGCCGCTCAGCAGCATGGTGCCCATCCGGTTGTTTTTGGTCATCAGCCGGGCCGCGTGGGGCGCCAGCAGACCGACGAAGCTGATAAGCCCCGTCAGGCTCACCACCGCCGCCACCGCCAGGGTGGCGATGGTCAGCACCAGCAGGCGCATGGCGCCCACCCGGACGCCCAGCATCCGGGCTTCCCCTTCGTCGGCGGACAGCAGGATGGTCTCCCGGTGCAGGGCAAACAGCGCGGCCATGCAGACGGCGCAGAGGATCAGCGTGCCCCCCACCCGGTGGGCGCTGATGTCGCTGAGGCTGCCCATGATCCAGTATTCAATGGACGCCAGCTCCCGCTCCGGGTCGGCGGTGAGCTTCAGGCACATGAGGACGGTCTGCGCCAGGGCGTGGACAGCGATGCCCGCCAGGACGATGGTGCTTTTCTTCCCGGTGCGGTCCACACAGGACAGCGCCAATGCCGCCCCCACCGCCAGCAGCGCCCCGCAGAAGGAGCAGGCGGTGATCCCGGCGGCGGTGCCCAGGAACAGAATCCCCGCCGCGGCGCCGGCGCTGGCTCCCGAGGCAACGCCGATGATGTCCGGCGAGGCCAGGGGATTGCGGAACACCGTCTGATAGACAAAGCCCGCAGCGCCCAGGGCAAAGCCTCCCACCACCCCGGTGGCCACCCGGGCCAGCCGCAGCGTGCGGAACACCCGCCACTGCAGATCGTCACCGGAGCGCAGAGCCGCCAGGGACAGGGGATATCTGCCGATGAAAAGGCTGCCTGCCGCCAGAACCAGCAGCAGGCAGGCAAACACGGCGCACAGACGATGCTCAGTCCTCCCGGAGGGTGAAGCCATAGAACGTTCCATAGAATTCGTTGATCCATGCCGTGCAGTCGGATTCGGTGACCAGATCGCCGTGGAGGACGGAGGCCATCCAGCAGCTTCCCAGGAAGCCGGAAGGGACGGGGCTGTCCCAGGATTCCACATCGGCGGGCAGGTGGAAGACGTTTCCGTTTTTCACGGCGGTGCAGTCCTTGAGGTTCTCATCGGCCAGCACATCCTGGGCGGTGTAGGAGGCGTCGGAGGCCAGAATGATGTATTCGGGGTCCCAGGCCAGCAGCTGCTCATAGCTGATGTCCACCCAGTAGGTGTCCTGAATTTCGGCAGCCACATTGACGCCGCCTGCACGGACGATCATGTCGGACTGGTACATGGCCTGACCGGCGGTGGACAGCAGGGCGGAATTGCCGCCCAAGTACACGGTGGGGGCGTCGGCATCCGCAAGGAGCTCCGCAAGGGCGGCTTGCTGGGTCTGGATGTAATCTGCCAGCTCCCCGGCCCGGTGGGCGGTGCCGGTGGCATCGCCCAGCAGGGCGATCATTTCCATGAGCTGCTCCTGGGATTCGGGATTCACCAGCAGCACGTCGATGCCCAGCTCCTCCAGGGTCTGGGCGGCGCTCTTCAGCTTCAGGGGCAGGATCACCAGATCCGGCTCCAGCGCCAGGCAGCCCTCCAGGTTGAATTCCTTGGCGGTGCCCACGTTGGGCAGCTCGATGAGTTCGGGGGCGGACAGCTTGTAAATGGGACGCTTGTCCGCCTTGGCCTCGATGCCCACCAGCTTATCGGAAAGACCCAGGGCAATGAGGGTGCTGGTGGAGATGTAGTAGCCGCTGACGATGCGCTCCGGCACAGCCTCGATGCTGACCTCCCGGCCGGCCATATCCGTCAGCACCACAGGCTCCGCCTGAACGCAGACGGTCAGGCTCAGCAGAAGACTCAGCGCCAGAAGCATGGCAAAAAATCGTTTCATGTTCGTTTCCTCTCTTTTCGTTGTAGTTTTGAAAATACAACGACAGTATAGCATTTCCTCTTCCCAAAATCAACGAAAAATGATATACTTTTCAGTAGAAAATACGCTGATTGGTTTGACGCGGCATCCTGACAAATTGTAATTTATCGCACTGGCGCGGTAGCGCCCTTGGCTCTCCCTTTGGGAGAGCTG
>CALYTP010000192.1:0-3125 GCA_945486915.1 uncultured Clostridia bacterium
CAACCGAACACTCGGAAACCGAAACCTGGCGGGAGGCTAATAGCCTCCCCTACAGGGCCGGGCTATGATTCTGCACGGTACCATGCAGCCGCCCCGGCATACAAAAAACTCCCATTCAACCGTTTTCGGGCTGAATGGGAGTCCTTTTTATGCGGATTATGCCAGAATGGGCTTCAGAGCCTCGGCCAGCTTGTCCTTCTGGGCCTGGGCCTCAGCGATGTCCTTGCCCAGGGTGGTGAAGTAGGTCTTGATCTTGGGCTCAGTGCCGGAGGGACGAACCACCACGGTGGCGCCGCCTTCCAGGGCGTAGATCAGGACGTTGGCGGCGGGCAGGCCGGTCTGCTCGGGCTTTGTATAGTCGGTGACCTTGGTGACCTTATACCCGGCGATCTCGGCGGGAGGATTCTGCCGCAGGGAGCTCATGATGCCGGTCATCTTGTCCATGCCGGAAAGGCCGGGGAACTCGAAGGAGTCCACCTTGTTCAGGTAGCGGCCGAACTTGGCATAGATGGCCTCCAGGCGCTCTTTGATGGAGGAGCCGATGGAGCGGTAGTAGGCAGCCATTTCGCAGATCAGCATGGAGCCGATGATGGCGTCCTTGTCCCGGACATAGGGGCCTGCCAGATAGCCGTAGCTCTCTTCGAAACCGAAGATGAAGCGGTCAACCTCCCCTGCCGCCTCCAGACCTGCGATCTGGTCGCCGATCCACTTGAAGCCGGTGAGGACGGAGCGCATTTCCACGCCGTAGCTTTCGGCAACGGCATCAGCAAGTGGCGTGGAGACGATGGACTTGACGGCCACGGCCCGCTGGGGCATGGTGCCCTTCTCGATGCGGCCGGCGCAGATGTAGTCCAGCAGCAGGACGCCCACCTCGTTGCCGCTGACCAGCTCATAGGAGCCATCCGGGCACTTGATGGCGATGCCAACGCGGTCGGCATCGGGGTCGGTGGCCAGCATCAGGTCGGCGCCGGACTTCTTGGCCAGCTCCAGACCCAGCCGCAGAGCCTCGAAAATCTCGGGGTTGGGATAAGGACAGGTGGGGAAATTGCCGTCGGGGTACTGCTGCTCGGGGACGATGGTGATATCATCGATGCCGATGTCATGGAGCACCCGGGTGACGGGCACCAGGCCGGAGCCGTTCAGGGGAGAATACACCAGCTTCAGGCCTGCGGTCTTGCACAGACCGGGACGGACGGAGCGGGCCTTGATGGCATCGTACAGCGCTTCCTTGCAGTCCTCGCCCACATACTCGATCATGCCGGAGGCCAGGCCTTCCTCGAAGGAAACGAGCTTGGCGCCCTCCAGAATATCGGTCTTCTGGATCTCGGCATAGACGATGGCGGCGGCGTCATCGGTCATCTGGCAGCCGTCGGGGCCGTAGGCCTTGTAGCCGTTGTACTTGGCGGGGTTATGGGAAGCGGTGACCATGATGCCGGCGTTGGCTTCGTAGTAGCGGGTGGCGAAGCTCAGGGCGGGAACGGGCATCAGGGCATCATAAATGCGGACCTTGATGCCGTTGGCAGCCAGAACGCAGGCCGCGGTCTTTGCGAACACATCGGAGTTGATGCGGCTGTCGTAGGAGATGGCGACCAGCTGATTGCCGCCCTGGGTCTTGACCCAGTTTGCCAGGCCCTGGGTGGCCTGACGGACCACATAGATGTTCATCCGGTTGGAGCCTGCACCCAGAACGCCGCGAAGGCCGGCGGTGCCGAACTTCAGAGCCACGGCAAAGCGGTCCTTGATTTCCTCGTCATTTCCGGCAATTTTTGCCAGCTCGGCCGTCAGCGCAGGGTCCTCCAGCTCGGCGGAAGCCCAGCGCTTGTAATCGTCCATATACATGAATATCACCTGTCCTTTGATAAATTTAAGGTTCGTCCTTACACATTTCAACCAAATACACTATAAATCATTTCCCATCAATTGTCAATATTGTATTGAATCCCCGGCGGAAGGAGGCGGATCACATGTTACAGGAAGAGACTGCCGTTGACAACCGGGTGTCGGACTGCTAGAATACAGGCATATTTGTGAAAGGAGCGGTCACATGAAAAAACTACTGATGCCGCTGCTGCTCCTGCTGCTGCTGGGCGGCTGCTCCGCAAAAAAACAGGTGTATCAGACGGTGTATCTGGATGTGTTTGACACGGTGACCACCATCCGGGGCTATGATGTATCGGAGGAGGCTTTCCGGGAGAAGGCCGAAGCGGTTCACGCCGAGCTGCAGCAATATCATGCCCTTTTTGACATCTACCACGATGCCCCCATGGGCATCTATGCCATCAACAACAATGCCGGCGTCTCCCCCGTTCGTGTGGATGACCGGGTGATGGCGCTGCTCAGCGACTGCCGGGAGTATTACGAGCTGACAGGCGGCAGGGTGAATATTGCCATGGGCAGTGTGCTTCGCCTCTGGCACGAGGCCCGGGAGGCAGCCTTAAGCGATCCCGACAACGCCCGTCTGCCGGACAGGGAGCAGCTTGAGCTGGCTGCGGAGCACGTATCCTTTGACACCGTCCTGCTGGACGAAGCCAACGGCACCGTCTTCCTCACCGATCCGGAGCAGCGGCTGGATGTGGGCGCCGTGGCCAAGGGCTGGACCGCCCAGCAGGTGAGCCGACTGCTGCCGGAGGGGTATCTGCTGAATCTGGGCGGCAACGTCTGCGCCCTGGGCAGCAAGCCGGATGGCAGCAAATGGGTCATTGGCGTCCAATCCCCGGAAAACCCCGACTCCTACCTCTGCACGGTGGGTCTTCAGAGCACCAGTCTGGTCACCAGCGGCGACTATCAGCGCTACTACACCGTGGACGGCCGACGCTACCACCACATCATCGATCCCGACACGCTGATGTCCTCGGAATTCTGGCGTAGCGTCACCATCCTCTGCCCGGACTCCGGCCTTGCCGACTGCCTTTCCACGGCGCTGTTCCTGATGCCCCTGGAGGAGGGCCGGGAGCTGGCTATGCAATGCGGCGCGGAGGTCATGTGGGTGGATACCCAGGACAGGATCTTCTACACCGACGGTTTCCGGGAACTGCTGAAATAAAGCAATGCTGCCCATCGGGTTAGCTCGGCAAATTGTAATTTGGCGGTGTGCACCAAAGGCTCCCTCTGCGAGGGAGCTGGCC
>CALYTP010000193.1:0-3096 GCA_945486915.1 uncultured Clostridia bacterium
GACGATTATCAAGAAAAATGGAGGCTGCTATGCTGAAGCGTTACATCGGCGACCGGGCGTTTTACCGGCGGGTCATGACCATCGTGATTCCCATCATCATTCAGAATTTCATCACCAATTTTGTGTCATTGCTGGACAACATTATGGTCGGCCAGGTGGGCACCCTCCCCATGAGCGGCGTTTCCATCGTCAATCAGCTGCTGTTTGTGTTCTATCTGGTGATTTTCGGCGCCACGGCCGGCGCGGGAATCTTCACCGCCCAGTTCCAGGGCTCGGGAGATCACGCCGGCGTCCGCAGCACCTTCCGCTTCAAGTTCCTGATCTGCACCGCGCTGGGCATCGGCGGTGTGGCGCTGTTCGCCTGCGCCGGTACGCCGCTGATCCGGCTCTTCCTCACCGGCGAGGGTGCCGCCTCCGACGCCAACGCCATCCTGGAATACGGCCAGGGGTACCTGGAGTGGATGCTCATCGGCCTTCTGCCCTTTGCCATCACCAGCGCCTACGCCGGAACCCTGAAGGAGACCGGGCAGACCTTCATCCCCATGCTGGCGGGCATCATCGCCACCCTGGTGAATCTGGTGCTGAACTACATTCTGATCTTCGGCCACTTCGGCGCCCCGGAAATGGGCGTGGAGGGTGCCGCGCTGGCCACCGTCATCTCCCGGTTTGCGGAGCTGGGCATCGTGGCAGGCTGGACCCACTGCAACCGCAGCAAAAACCCCTTCATCGTGGGTGCCTACCGCTCCATGGTCATCCCCCGGGGACTGCTTCGCGGCATCATCATCAAGGGTATGCCCCTGATGTTCAACGAGCTGCTCTGGTCCACCGGCATGACCTTCATGAACCAGATCTACTCCACCTGCGGACTGGATGTGGTGCCTGCGCTGAACATCACCACCACCCTGTTCAACCTGACCAGTGTGGTGTTCATGTCCATGGGCGTGGCCGACGGCATTCTCATGGGTCAGATGCTGGGTGCCTCCACCCCCGCCGACGAGGTGAAAAGCGCCAGCCGGAAGCTCATCGCCATATCCGTGGCCTCCGGTCTGCTCTTCGGTCTGCTCAGCATCGCCCTGTCCGGCGTCTTCCCCCACATCTACAATACCAGCCTCAGCGTCCGCCAGCTGGCATCCCGGATGATCATCATCTGCTCGCTGTTCATGGCCTTCGACGGCATCGCCAACGCATCCTACTTTCTTCTGCGCTCCGGCGGTCAGACCTACATCACCTTCCTGTTCGACTGCGGCTTTGTGTGGGCCTGTATGGTGCCGCTGGGTCTTTTCCTCAGCCGGGTGCTGCAGCTTGGCATTCTGCCCCTGTATTTCTGCTGCCAGTGCACCAATGTTCTGAAGGCCTTCCTGGGCATCTGGTTCCTGAACAAAGGCGCATGGATTCAGAATCTGACCATTGACTGACACATTTTCGGGAGGCTGCCATGATTCAGGATATTTTTCCCCGCAAGCTCTATAACCAATACGACCCCGCCGCCCTGCCGGAATCCGACGATCGGGCGATGGTATTTGACGGTACAAGGCTGCTGCTCAACGATGCCGGGTCAGACTTTCCCCGGATCGGGGAGCTGGAAAACGGGGAATACACCTATCTTTTCACCGTGGATGAGGAACGGTACTTTCTCAGAAGAACCGGCTGCGCCATCCCTGAGGGCTTCGGCTTCACCGATGTCAAAGCACTCCGGCGGCAGCAAACCATGGCGCAGCACCGGCTCTTTGCCGCCATGACGGGAAAGCACCTTTCCGACTGGTACCGGGACACCGCCTTCTGCGGACGGTGCGGGGAAAAGATGGCGCATTCTGACCGGGAGCGGGCGCAGAAATGCCCCGCCTGCGGCTATACCGCTTACCCCAGGATCATGCCCGCCGTCATTGTGGGTGTGAAGAATGGGGACAAGCTGCTTCTGACCCGCTACCGCACCGGCTTTGCCCACAATGCCCTGATCGCGGGCTTCATCGAAATCGGAGAGACCGCCGAGGAAGCCGCCGCCCGGGAGGTCATGGAGGAAGCGGGCATCCGCATTAAAAACATCCGCTATTATAAATCCCAGCCCTGGGGCGTGGCCAACGACCTGCTGCTGGGCTACTACTGCGAATTGGACGGCGACGAAACCATCCACATGGATGAAAACGAGCTGAAATACGCCCAATGGGTATCCCGGGAGGACATCGTGCTCCAGCCGGACAGCATGAGCCTAACCAATGAGATGATGACACGGTTCAAAAACGGTCTTGCATAATACCAGGGCAACACCGCATAATGGGAGCTGCGGGCTTCGGCGGATCTTTTGCCCCAATCGTGCAGTATGAAAAATGGGAAATACACAGAGTATTCCCGCATTTTCCATACTTTCGCTTGGGTCAAAATTTCTCGCCGAATCTCCTTGCCCCATTATGCGGTGTTGCCCTAAAAAGGATGAGATCCTCCCCCTTGGGGAAAATCTCATCCTTTTATTGCGCCTTCCAGCTTCAGCAGGAATTCTTTTCTGTCAAGACCGCCGGCATAGCCCGTCAGCGTTCCGTCGGAGCCCAGAACCCGGTGGCAGGGGATGATGACGGAGATGGGATTGTGGGCCACCGCGCCGCCCACAGCCTGGGCAGACATTCTGGGGATATTCCGGGCTTTGGCAAGCTGTGCGGCAAGCGCGGCATAGGTGGTGGTTTCGCCGTAGGGGATGGCACACAGGAGCTGCCACACCTGCCTCCGGAAGTCACCTCCCTTGGGAGCCAGGGGCAGCAGCCCGATATCCGGGCATTTCCCTGCAAAGTACGCATCCAGCCAGCTTTCCGCCTGACAAATTACTTCGTTTTCCCCGTATTCTGCCGTCAGCACTTCGGGATAATATTTCTGATGTTCAAACCACGCCCCCACCAGCGCCCCATTTTCCTCCGCCAGCGTCATTGCGCCAATGGGGGACACATATTCCCATACCGTCATATCCGCGCCTCCACCCGCGTAGCTTTCCTTTTGAATGGATTTACGATAGCATATTTCCAGCCAAAACACAAGCCGCATATTGGATTCACACTACAAATTGTAATTTAGGTTATCGGCTTTAGTAAGCATACCACAAGATATAGATTA
>CALYTP010000194.1:0-3087 GCA_945486915.1 uncultured Clostridia bacterium
CATTCCCTTTTTTCGATGCCAACGCCATGGACGCCGCCCGGTTCCTGTTCGGCACGGAAGATCCCCAGGTCATCTATCATCCCGGCACGATTACCCTGAATGCCTTTCTGGATGACCTGGAGAACGAACAGGCTTTTGCCAACATGGGGCGCGCCATTCCTGAGGGAAGCCGTAACAGCACCATGTCCCGGATCGGAGCCAGGATCATCAAACGGTACGGCGATACCCCGGAGGCAAAAGAGCTGTTCCTCCAGGCTGCCGGGCAATGCTCCCCACCCCTGGAGGAGCGGGAGTTGGAAAGCATCTGGGCAGGAAAGCAACGGCTCTATGCCAAAATCTGTAAGCAGCCCGGGTATGTCCCACCGGATGCTTACAACAGTACCGGCCCCGTAGTCTGGGACACGCCCATCCCCTTTGATGAATATGACCTTCCCACATTTCCCGTGGACGCATTACCGGAGGTCATTCGCCGCTATGTGCTGGCGGTGGCGGAGTCCACCCAGACCACCGTGGATATGGCTGCGGTGGAGGCTTTGGGCGTTGTGTCCCTGTGCAGCCAGGGAAAATACTTCATCCGGGGCAATGCGGACTGGGCAGAACCCCTCAACACCTACACGGTCGTCATCCTTCCCCCGGCAGAGCGAAAATCCTCGGTGCTGTCCATGATGATCCGCCCGGTGGAAGTATTTGAAAAATTGGAAAACGAACGGCGCAGCCCGGAAATCGTCAAAAGCCAAATGGAACTGAGCAAGCTGGAAAAGGAGAAACGCAGTCTGGTGGAGCGGGCATCCAAGGGCAAAGCAACCGAGGAGGATATTAAAAACAAGGCCAAAGAAATAGCCGAATACGAACCGGTGAAACCGCTCCGACTCTTCGTGGACGATGTGACCTCCGAAAAGCTGACTTCCGTTCTGGCCGAGAACAACGGTTGTGCGGCGGTGGTTTCCGCAGAGGGCGGTATCTTCGATATCATCAGCGGCCTGTACAGCCGCAATGTGAATATCGATGTATTCCTCAAAGGTCACAGTGGTGATACCATCCGGGTCGACCGCATCGGCAGAGCCAGCGAGAGCATTATCCACCCGGCATTGACCATGGTGCTGGCAGTGCAGCCAGAGGTGCTGAACGGGCTGATGAGCAACAACACCTTCCGTGGTCGTGGCCTCACCGCCCGATTCCTGTACTCCATGCCGAGATCCACAGTTGGCAGTCGTTCTTTCTCCACGGAACCAATCCCGGAAGGTGTCAGAGTCAGGTATCAGGATCTGATCGAGGCCATTCTTTCCAGCGACAACGAGCAGCAGCCAATCAGCCTGGACGATGGTGCCCAGGAAGTGCTGGAAACCTTGTTCAACGAGGTGGAAGGCCGGCTGAAAGGAGACTTGGCAGAGATCCCTGACTGGGCGGGTAAGTTCGTGGGTTCCGTCCTGCGTATCAGCGGCATTCTGCACGTCATGAAATATCCCAAGGACTCCATGTTCGACTCCGTCGACAGAGAAACCATGGAGAATGCCGTTACCATCGGCAGATACTTTCTGGAACACGCCAAAGCCGCATATTCCCTCATGGGTGCCGATGCCGTAAACAAGAACGCCCAGTATCTGCTCTCCGCCATCAAACGGGAGCGGCTTACGGAGTTCTCCCGCCGGGATGCCATGCGGCTGTGCCGCCGTTTCAAGACCGCCGAGAGTCTGCAGCCTGTGCTGGATCGGCTGTGCGAATACGGCTATCTTGCCGCCAAGCCGCTGCCACCCGCCCACGGAGCGGGAAGAAAGCCCTCGGAAGTTTACCTGACCAATCCAGCTGTGCTGGAGGATTTCGCCGGGGAGGGGCGGTCATAATCTCCGGGGCTTCTTGTCCGGACAACGGGCGTGGGGCCTCATGCGCGAATTCGCATAAGTTTCGGAGCGAATAGCCCGGCAGGGGCGGGTCAAATCTCTGTGCCTGCATAGCCGGACAACGGGCGTGGGGTCTCACGCACAAAATCGCAAATTCAAAAGGGGAATTACCCAAAAATCAAATCCGGGAGGTTTCAATATGACCAAGCATGAAATCGAAATTCTGAATGTCATGCGCAGCCGTGGCAAGACCGCCATGGACATTGCGCTCGCCCTTCAGATCTCCGTCAATACCGTTCGTTCTTACATCCGCCGCCACCCGCCGGAGGATGCTGTCCGGGTCGAATGCCGCCAGTGCGGAAAGCCCATTCTCCAGGTGAAGGGCAGAAAGGCCAAATACTTCTGCTCCGACAAGTGCCGGAACGCTTGGTGGAACGCCCACCCGGAGAAGGTGCAGCGAAAAGCCTATTACCATCTGACCTGCGAATACTGCGGAAAGGAGTTTATCAGCTATGGCAACCGGAAACGTAAATACTGCTCCCGTCCCTGTTACGCCGACGCAAGAAGATCTCATTCGGTATCGGATACTCTGCGCAATGCTGGATAATCTCTGCCGGGAGGGAGAGCTGGATGCCCAAACCCGCGACCGGGCAAACGCCGTTCTCGCCATGAAAACCGGCCTGAAACAGGACAGTATATTCATTTGAAATTCGTCACTATATGGACTTGCTATATCCTCCGAAACGAGCAATATATGTAGCTGACGATACTTGATACAAAGGAGGATCCTATGCCAAGAACCGTAGAACAAATCCAATTTGCACCCCGGATGCCCAAGCCCCTCCGGGTGGCGGCATACGCCAGAGTGTCCAGCGGCAAGGATGCCATGCTCCACTCCCTGGCGGCCCAGGTGGATCATTACAGCACCTACATCCGCCACCATCACGGCTGGGAGTATGTGGGCGTTTACGCCGACGAAGCCAAGACCGGCACCAGGGACAGCCGGGAGAACTTCCAGCGGATGCTCACCGACTGCCGTGCCGGAAAGATCGATCACATCATCACCAAGTCCATATCCCGCTTTTCCCGGAATACCGTAACCCTTCTGGAAACGGTACGGGAGCTGAAGGAACTGGGCATCAGCGTTTATTTTGAAGAACAGTCCATCGACACCGCCACCGCTGACGGCGAACTGATGCTTTCCATCCTGGCAAGCTATGCCCAGGAGGAAAGCCTCTCCGCCAGCGAA
>CALYTP010000195.1:0-3075 GCA_945486915.1 uncultured Clostridia bacterium
TTGTCCATGTCGGTGTACATGGCGGCGTCGGCCAGGCGGAAGATCATGGTCTTGTCGCCCACCAGCGCCTGGTCATGGCTCTCCACATAGGCCACGGTGCCCTCGCCGGGACGGCGCATGCACATGCTGCACCACATACCGAAGATGTCCCAGAACTCGTCCTTGTTCTTCACCGCCTTGATCCACATATCCGGCAGGCCCATGCCCAGACGGTAGTCGAAGCCGATGCCGCCGTCCTCAATGGGCAGACACATGCCGGGCATGCCGGACATATCCTCGGCAATGGTGATGGCCTTGGGGTTCACCTGACGGATCAGCTCGTTGGCCAGCTGCAGATAGGTGATGGCCTCGGTGTGGGTGTTCAGGGAGAAATACTTGTCATTGGAATTGAAGTCCGTGCCCAGACCGTGGTCATGGTAGAGCATGGAGGTGACGCCGTCGAACCGGAAGCCGTCGAAGTGGTACTCGGTCATCCAGAATTTCAGGTTGCTCAGCAGGAAGTGGATGACGCCGGTCTTGCCGTAGTCGAAGCACTTGGTGCCCCAGGCGGGGTGGTCGCCCTTGGCTCCGTCGTGGAAGAACTGCCAGGTGGTGCCGTCGAACATGTTGATGCCCTCGGCGGTGTTCTTCACGGCGTGGGAGTGGACCACATCCAGCAGCACCCGGATGCCCATGCTGTGGGCTTTGTTGACCAAATATTTGAGGTCCTCGGGCCTGCCGAACCAGCTGGAGGCGGCAAAGAAGTTGGAAACCTGATAGCCGAAGCTGCCGTAGTAGGGATGCTCCATGATGGCCATGAGCTGGACGGTATTGTAGCCCGCCTTCTGGATGCGGGGCAGCACCAGGTCGGCAAACTCCCGATAGGAGCCCACCTTGCCCTCCTCCTGAGCCATGCCCACATGGGCCTCATAGATGAACAGGGAATTTTCGCCCTGGAAATCGGCATCCGTCCAGTCAAATGCTTTCCGGTCGTCCACGACCTCACAGCAGAAGGTGATGGTCTTGGGGTCCTGCACCACCCGGCGGGCATACAGGGGGATGTGCTCGGTGCGGGTCATGTTGGCATCCACCACGGTCTTGACCTTGCAGCCGTCCCACAGGGCGTCGTCGCCGGCCAGATACAGCTCCCAGTTACCGTTGCCCACGGGGGTCAGCGGGTGACTGGTCTGATTCCAGCCGTTGAAATCGCCCTCCAGATACAGCTGGTAGGCGCTGGGCGCCCACTCGCGGTAGTACCAGCCGCCGTCCACATGGTGGAAGCCGTAATAGTTGTGGGCATTGGCAAACTCATTGAGGGTCTGGCCCTCGGCAAGAATCCGGCTCTTGGTGGCCCGGTAGAGGTACATCCGCAGGTCGATATCACCTGCGAAGGGGGTGAGCTGAGGGTTGAGTTCCAGAACTCTGTACATAACATGGCTCCTTTCTTGGATAAAGCAATCAGAATCGATCCCGGAACCGCTCCGGCAGATGACTGCGGATGCGATCCCGGATATTTTGTCGGAAGTCCTCCCGGAGAAGCTGGAAATTGGCCAGGTCCTCCATCAGGTTTCCGTTGGCGCTGAGCAGATTGTCCACCGGCTCCCGGTGGATGGGGTAACCGCCGCTGCGGTAGCGGTCAATGACGATGCTGTAACGCTCCAGAGCCCGGCCCACTGCCTCCTCCCAGGAGACATACAGCTCTTCCGAAGCCGCCCGGCCCAGGCTTTCCATCTTCCCCGGCTGGGAGAGAACGGCGCGCAGGCAGGCACAGAGGCTGTCGGCAGTTTCCTCGATCAGCAGGCCGTTTCTCCCGTCGGTGACCCCCTCAGCGGCACAGCTGCCCCGGATCAGAACGGACCCCAGAGAGCAGGCGGCGGCTTCCCGAACCACCAGTCCGTTGGTGTCGAAGGTGGAGGGGAACAGGAACAGGTCCGCCCGGCAGTACCACGCCCGCAGAACCTCCCGGTCACGGATGGCCCCAGGGAACATGCATTTGTCACCGATGCCAATTTCCCCGCAGTAGTCCTGAACCTCCCGGGCATCTGCGCCGGAGCCGATGAACACCATCCGGAAATCCTGCCCGCTGCTGCGAAGCTGCATCAGCCCGTCGGCGATCATTTTCAGCCCCTTGTACCACATCATGCGGCCCACAAAGAGGAACACGGGGACGCCGTCGGGAAGGTCACAGTCCTTTGTGGCCTGAAAAACTGCGTCCCGGCTGACCTGTCCCCTGGGCAGATCCACGCCGTTGGGCATGACAACGCATTCTCCCTCGTAGCCCAGGGAACGCAGGTTGTCCACAGCCCCCTGGCTGACAGCCCAGACCTCATCGCAGGCGTTGATGTTCTGCAGCAGCGCATGCTTGCTTCCAGACTGGAGGGCCTTGCTTTTCAGGATGTTGGCAATGTCAATATCAAATTTTGTGTGGTAGGTCAGCACCAGCGGCGCATCCACAATCTGACGCAGCTCCCGCGCCAGCACCGTGGACATAATCGGACAGTGGCTGTGCAGCAGCGCCACATCCGTGCCTTCCAGCCGCCTGGCGACTTCCGGGGAGAAGGGAATCCCGGCCATATAACCGGTCATTTTCCGAAAATCCATGCTGGGGTAACGAATCACAGGAAAGGAAAAGGCGCCGTCCTCCTCCTCGGGATGGGAGGGCGTGATGACGATGGGCTCATAATCCGAGTCCCGGATCACCTGGGCATAATTTTTCACGGCGTTTGCCACCCCGTCAATCACCGGCGGGAAGGAATCATTCAGCAGGCAGACCGCCTGTTTGTTCGGCATCGTGCATCACCTTGGAATTCGTTGTGGTATCCTCACAAAGAAAGTTCTTTGCTTACATAAAAAATACCACAATTTGCCCCAATAGTCAACCGCTATCCATCTGACCGCTCTCCGGCAAACCCAATCTCTTTTTTGTCCATCTTGAAAAGTCCGTCCCGGGGTGCTATACTCCACTCAGGAAGATGATGCATATGGATGTCGGGCAGCTCAAATATGATCTTCGCGTGGTTCGAAGGGGCTACAGGCAGCTATCCGGGATTCTGCGGACGGCAAATCTTCTCCTGCTGCTTCTGGCGGGCCTGTTTA
>CALYTP010000196.1:0-3065 GCA_945486915.1 uncultured Clostridia bacterium
TGCTGGGGGCGCCCATCATCAGATCCTGGGCGTTCTTGTTCATGGGGAAGGTGATGACCTCCCGGATGCTCTCCTCGCCGGTGAGCAGCATAATCAGGCGGTCAACGCCGGGGGCTGCGCCTGCGTGGGGAGGCGCACCGTAGGTGAAGGCATTGTACATGGCGGGGAACTTGGCCTTCACGTCCTCCTCGCCCAGGCCCACCATCTGGAAGGCCTTGACCATGATCTCCGGGTCGTGGTTCCGGACGGCGCCGGAGGCGGACTCGTAGCCGTTGACCACCAGGTCATACTGGTCGGCGTTGATGGCCAGCAGCTTCTCCATATCGCCCTCGGCATCCTCGAGAGCCTTCAGGCCGCCCTGGGGCATCGAGAAGGGATTGTGGCAGAATTCCAGAGCGCCGGATTCCTCGCCCAGCTCATACATGGGGAAATCCACGATCCAGCACAGGGCGTACTGCTCCTCGTCGAAGTGGCCGGGGACGCGTTTGCCCAGCATGGTGCGGATGACGCCGGCGGTCTTCTGGGCGGCGGCCTTCTTGCCGGCTGCCATGCAGACGAAGCTGCCGGGCTTCAGGTTCAGCTTTTCCTTCAGGGCATCGCCGCAATCGCCCAGGAACTTGGAGATGCCGCCGGTGATGGCGCCGGTGTCGTCCACCTTGAACCAGCAGGCCTTGTTGCCGGTCTGAACCTCCACGTCGACCAGCAGCTTGTCGATCCACTTCCGGGCCTGGGTGAAGTTGTCCACGGCCACGGCCTTGACGGTGGCGCCTTCGAAGGGGCCGAAGCCGCAGCCCTGCACCACATCGGAGATATCCCGGATCTCCAGGTCGATACGCAGGTCGGGCTTGTCGGAGCCGTAGCGCTCCATGGCCTCATTGAAGGGGATATGGCGGAAGGGAGCCTGGGAAATTCTCTTGTACTTGCCGTACTTTTCGAAGACGGGCACCAGCACATCCTCCAGGGTGGACAGCACATCCTCCTGGGTGGCGAAGGCCATCTCCATATCCAGCTGATAGAATTCGCCGGGGGTACGGTCGGCCCGGGCATCCTCGTCCCGGAAGCAGGGGGCGATCTGGAAATACTTGTCGAAGCCGGAGGTCATCAGCAGCTGCTTGAACTGCTGGGGAGCCTGGGGCAGGGCATAGAACTTGCCGGGATGGTTCCGGGCGGGAACCAGATAGTCTCTCGCGCCCTCGGGGCTGGAGGAGGTCAGGATGGGGGTGGTGATCTCCAGGAAGCCCTTCTCGGTCATCAGCCGGCGCAGCTCGGCAACAACCTGGCAGCGCAGGACGATATTGGACTTGACGGCGGGGTTGCGCAGATCCAGGAAGCGGTACTTCAGGCGGGTGTTCTCATCGGCCTCTTTGGACTTGTTGATCTCAAAGGGCAGCTGATTGTGGATGCACTTGCCCAGCACCTCGATCTTCTGGGGCACCACCTCGATCTCGCCGGTGGGAAGCTTGGTGTTCTTGCTCTCGCGCTCCCGGACAAGACCGGTGACGGAGATGGTGGACTCCTTGTTGATGGGCTTGACAACCTTCATCATTTCCTCGTTCTCAATGACCACCTGGGTGGTGCCGTAGTAGTCGCGCAGAACCAGAAAAGCAAAGTTGGAGCCGACCTCGCGGACATTTTCCAGCCAGCCGACAATGGTGACCTGCTTGCCCGCATCGCTCAGGCGCAGCTCGCCGCAGTTATGAGTTCTGGATTGCTTCATAGAAAAAGCCTCTCTTATTTCTGATTTTTAACCTTAGTATTCTCTCACAAAACGCGGAAAATGTCAATCGTTTCAACGCCGTCTTGAAATAATTGCCCGCAGATGCTATGATGTAAATAGGAAAAAACTGCCCAGCCACTGTAGGGGAGGCTATTAGCCTCCCGCCAGGTTTCGGTTTCCGAGTGTTCGGTTGAATGGGATAATGTTGGACATAGATACGAATTCGCCCAACGTGATTGCCTTTTGAGGGCTTACACCGCGCGGGAGGATACTATCCTCCCCTACAATAGTCGGTTGATTTCGTTACATCGAACCAAATAAATATACGGGAGGAAACGTATGCTTCCTGAATTGTTTTTACAGAGAATGCGCGCCCAGCTGGGGGCGGAATATGATGCCTTCCTGCAGAGCCTTCAGCGGCCCAGGGCGGTGGCGCTGCGGTTCAATCCCCTGAAGGGCCAGGCCCCTTCCCTGCCCTTTGTGGCAGATCCCGTCCCATGGGAGCCCATGGGGTATTACTATGACCCGGAGGCCCGGCCCGGTCTGCACCCTTACCACGAGGCGGGGGTCTACTATCTCCAGGAGGCCAGCGCCATGGCTCCCGTGGCATTGCTGGACCCCCAGCCCGGCGAGAGGATCTGCGACCTGTGCGCCGCCCCCGGGGGAAAATCCACACAGATCGCAGGCAGGCTCATGGGCCGGGGCTTCCTGCTGTGCAATGAGGTCAATCCCAAGCGGGCGAAGATCCTCTCCCGGAACATCGAGCGGCTGGGCATTGCCAACGCCCTGGTCACCAACGAATACCCGGGCGTGCTGGCAGACCGCTTCCCGGATTTCTTCGACCGGGTGCTGGTGGATGCCCCCTGCTCCGGCGAGGGCATGTTCCGCAAGGAGGAGGCCGCCGTCACCGACTGGAGTCCCGAAACCGTGGAAATGTGCGCCCGCCGTCAGGCCGAGATTCTGAACAGCGCCGCAAAGCTGGTGCGTCCCGGAGGGCGTCTGGTTTACTCCACCTGCACCTTCGCCCCTCAGGAGGACGAGGAGGCCGTGGCCGCGTTCCTGGAACGCCACCCCGACTTCGTCCCGGAGCAGGTCGATGCCCCCTGGTTTGAACCCACGGAAAACGGCGGCCACCGGATGTGGCCCCACAAGCTGCTGGGGGAGGGACATTTTGCCGCCGTGCTGCGTAGGATGGAGGGAGAACCCCGGGAGGCTCCCATCCCCGGCGGGGAGAAGCTGCCAAAGCAGTGGCAGCAGTTTGCCAAGGAGCTGGACATCCGGCTTCCCGGGGGCAAGGCGGTCTGCTTCGGCGAAAACCTGTTCTGGGCCCCGGAGGAGATGCCTGACA
>CALYTP010000197.1:0-3057 GCA_945486915.1 uncultured Clostridia bacterium
TGGTGGTGCAGCCCACCCATCTGATGCACGGCGCGGAATATGACGAGATGATGGATGTTCTGTCTGCCTATGAAGCTCAGTTCGAGAGCATCACCGTGGCAGAGCCCCTGCTGGGTGAGGTTGGCTCTGATGCCACCGTCATCAATGCCGACAAGGAAGCTGTCGCTCAGGCCGTTGTCGCAGCCGCTGCGGCGGATGCCGGCTTTGCGGATGCGGCGGAGGCTGCCGCTCAGGGAACCGCTTTTGTGCTGATGGGTCACGGCACCGCCCATGTGGCGAAGGTGACCTACAGCCAGATGCAGACCCAGATGCAGACGCTGGGCTATGACAATGTCTTCATCGGTACCGTGGAGGGTGAGCCGGAAGAAACCTCCTGCGAGGCAGTGATTGAGGCCGTAAAGGCAGCGGGTTATACCAAAGTGGTGCTGCGTCCTCTGATGGTGGTAGCCGGTGACCACGCCAACAATGACATGGCCGGTGCGGAGGAGGATTCCTGGAAGAGTATGTTCGAAGCAGCCGGATGCTTTGACAGTGTGACCGCCCAGATCGCCGGACTCGGCAGCATTGAAGCTGTGCAGAATCTGTATGTAGCCCATACCAAGGCCGTGATTGACACGCTGAATTGATGATTTCTTTGCCCGGAGGCATTTCTGCCTCCGGGCATTGGGAAATTTCTTTCGAAAACCTTTCCTGTCTGGGAAGGTTTTCAAAAGACATTTCCGAAGGAAGGATGTATTATCATGAAAAAAACAATCAAATTTGTTTCTGCAATGCTGGCAGTACTGCTGCTGGCAGGCTGCGCGGCAAAGACTGAGCCGATTCCCACAACAGCGGCCACAGAACCAACGGTGGAAACCACCACGGAAACTACGCAGGCCCCTACTGAAACCCCGGAACCCACAGAGCAGGAAACGAAACCCGCCGCATCTGCGCGGGTTCTGCCTGACGGAGAATACATTGTGGATTTTGATACGGACAGCGGGATGTTCCGGGCCAACGAAGCCTGCAACGGCAAAGGCATCCTGACGGTGGAAAACGGCGTGCAGACCCTGCATGTGAGTCTGCAGTCCAAGAAGATCCTCAATCTCTTCCCGGGTACCGCTGCAGAGGCTCAGGAACCCGGGGCAGTCTGGCTGGAGCCCACAGTGGACACGGTGACCTACAGCGACGGTCTCAGCGAAGAGGTGTATGGCTTTGACGTCCCGGTGGCCTCGGTGGGAGAGGAATTCGACCTGGCTCTCATCGGCACCAAGGGAGTCTGGTATGACCACAAGGTCAGCGTTTTGAACCCCATTCCCCAGGCGGGAAGCTTTCTGTGCGCGGTGGAACTGACCGGCGGCTCCGGGCGTGCCAGTGTCAGCTCTCCTGCGATCCTGGTTTCCGACGGGGAGACTCTGACTGCCACGATCCAGTGGAGCAGTCCGAATTATACCTACATGATGGTGGATGATGTGCAATACGACCCCATTCAGGAGGAGGGCAACTCCACGTTTCAGATCCCCGTGACCCTGGATCGGGATATTCCTGTCAGTGCGTGCACGGTGGCCATGAGCGCACCCCACCTGGTGGAGTATACGCTGCGTTTTGACAGCACCACGCTGACCCTGAGTGGAGAGGAATGAGGGCGTGGAATCCGGGATTGCCAGAATTCTCTTCGCCGGAACCAACAGCGGCTGCGGCAAAACCACAATTACCTGCGCGGTGCTCCAGGCGCTGGTGAACCGCGGACTTCGGGTGGGTGCCTTCAAATGCGGCCCGGATTACATTGATCCCATGTTTCACAGCCGGATCATCGGAGCGAAGGCTGCCAATCTGGATTCCTGTTTCTTCGATGACAACACCCTGCGGTTCCTGCTGGCCCAAAATGCTTCGGACCGGGATATCAGTATTGTGGAGGGGGTCATGGGCTATTATGACGGCATGGGCCTGACCTCCACCCGGGGCAGCACCTGCAGTGTCGCCCGGATCACCCAGACCCCGGTGGTGCTGGTGGTGGGTGCCAAGGGGGCCTCCCTTTCTGTGTTGGCCACGATCCAAGGATTTCTGGACTTCTGCCCGGACAATCAGATTCGGGGCGTGATCCTCAACCAATGCACGGCATCCACCTACGAAGCATTGGCCGGGGAGATGGAGAAGCGGTTTCCCGGACGGATTCGCCCCCTGGGATTTCTCCCCAGGCTGCCGGACTGCACATTGGAAAGCCGCCATCTGGGGCTGGTCACGGCAGCAGAGGTGGAGAACCTGCGCAATAAGCTGGGGATTCTGGCTGCTCAGGCAGAAAGGACTCTGGATCTGGACGGACTGCTGGAACTGGCCAAAGCGGCACCAGGCGTCAGCTGCAAGCCGGTGGAGCTGCCCCGATTTGCGCCGGTACGCATTGCCGTGGCAAGGGACCGGGCTTTCTGCTTTTATTATGAAGACAGCCTGGAAGTCCTGACCCGGATGGGCGCGGAGCTTGTCCCGTTCAGTCCGCTGACGGATGCCGTACTGCCGGAGGATATTCAGGGCCTGTACTTAGGCGGCGGATACCCGGAATTGTATGCCGGGCAGCTCAGCGGGAATGCTTCCATGCGGCTCAGCATCAAAAGCGCCCTGGCATACGGACTTCCCTGCATTGCGGAGTGCGGCGGCTTTATGTATTTGACGCAGGCCATTGGAAACTGGCCAATGGTGGGATACCTGCCGGGAACATGCTATGACAACGGAAAACTGACCCGGTTTGGCTATGTGCGCCTGCAAGCAAAAGCCGATCAGCTGCTCTGCAATGCCGGGGAGGAAATCCGGGCCCACGAATTTCACCACTGGGACTGCACGGAGCCGGGCAGTGATTTTACCGCGCTCAAGGAACTATCCGGCAGAAAATGGGCCTGCGCGGTGTCCACGCCTACCCTCTATGCCGGGTATCCCCATTTCCATTTTTACGCCAACCCATCCTTCGCGGTGAATTTTTACCGCGCCTGTCTGGAGGAAAAGAACCATGCTGGAACATATCGCCCCCATGGAGATTGAAAAACGGAGCTTTGAGATCATAACAGAGCTTCTGGGAGAAAAGCGGTT
>CALYTP010000198.1:0-3034 GCA_945486915.1 uncultured Clostridia bacterium
GCATCGATATTGATCGGTCGATCAAATGAGATACTTCGTATGTGCCCCGCCAAATATCAATTTTTCCGTGCGGCAGTCTGCTGCAGCTGCCTGCAAAAAACAAGACAAAGGAGGAACGCCTATGTGGATTGCGTGTGCCGTGCTGGCTTTTCTGGCGGGGCAGGCCTACCTGCTGCACAGCCTGATAAAACTGGATGACATTCTGGAGCGGCCTGTGGTCAGTCCGCCGGAATTCTCCGGGTTCCCATTTGTTGAAATGGAGGAGAATCTGTGGTATGATGAGCAGCAGAAAGAAGGTGCTGCCGTGGAGCCTGCCAAGGAACATATCTTAGCCTGCCTGTCCTCCGCCCCCTCCAACCCCCGAATCATCCGCACCGCCGCCACCATGGCCAGGGCCTTTGACTGCACCCTCACCGCCCTGTACGTCCGCACCCCGGACGCCGAAGCCATGTCCGACGCGGACAAGGAGCGTCTGCGCGCCAACATCCGTCTTGCCGAAAGCCTGGGAGCCACCATCGAGACCGTCTTCGGCGACGATGTGTCCTACCAGATCGCCGAATACGCCCGGCTGTCCGGGGTCACCAAAATCGTCATCGGCAGAACCGCCGTCACCCGCAAGCACCTGTGGAGCAAGCCCACCCTGACGGAAAAGCTGGCGGCCATCGCCCCGAATCTGGACATCCACATCATCCCCGACGCCAGCACCAGCGCCTACCGCCCCCAGAAGGCAAAGCGCCGGCAGGAGCCCAGGCTGCTGCTGCGGGACTGGGCCGTGTCCGTGGCCATTCTCATCCTTGCCACCGTGGTGGCCTTCGCCTTTTCCAGAGTCGGCTTCTCCGAGGCCAACATCATCGCCATCTATCTGCTGGGGGTGCTGCTGACCTCCATGGCCACCTCCACCCGCAGCAGCTATGTCCTGTCCGCCATCGGCAGCGTGCTGGTGTTCAATTTCTTCTTCACCAGCCCCCAGTTTTCCCTGCAGGTCTATGTCCACGGCGCGCCGCTGACCTTCCTGGTGATGATCGTGGCCGCCCTCATCGTAGGCACCCTCACCGACCGGCTGAAAAGCCAGGTCAAGCAGGCCGCCCAGGCCGCCTACCGGACGAATCTGCTGCTGGAAACCAACCAGATGCTCCAGAAAACCACCTCCGACGAGGATATCTTCCGGGCCGCCCAGACCCAGCTGCGCAAGCTGCTGGGCAGGGAGCTGACCGTCACCCCCGGCGCCTCCCGGGAGCCCGCTTCCGGCGCCATCCGCTATCCCATCCGGGTGGGCGACCGGGTCTACGGCGAGGTCACCATCGAAGGCGCAGAGCCTCCGGCGGCCTTTGAAAACAGTTTGCTCCTGTCCATTCTGGGCGAATGCGCCCTGGTGCTGGAGAGCAGGCGGAACAAGCGGGAAAAGGAGGAGGCCGCCCTGCAGGCACGCAACGAGAACATCCGGGCAAACCTGCTGCGCTCCGTCTCCCACGACCTGCGCACCCCCCTGACCACCATCTCCGGCAACGCCGCCATCCTGATGGAAAACGAAAAAACCCTCACCGATGCCGAGCGGCACAGGATGTACTCCGACATCTATGACGACTCCGAGTGGCTCAACAATCTGGTGGAGAACATGCTGGCCGTCACCCGGATCGTGGAGGGCCGGATGGAGCTGAAGCGGCAGCCCCAGCTGGTGGAGGAGCTGGTCTCCGAGGCCCTGCTGCACATCAGCCCGGAAAAGCGGGAGCACACCATCACCGTCCGCCACGAGGACGACCTGATCCTGGCCATGTGCGACGCCCGGATGGTGATGCAGGTCATCATCAACCTGGTGAACAACGCCATCAAGTACACCCCCGCAGGCTCCTGCATCGCCATCCATACAAAGCAGGCGTCAGGAAGCGTGGTCATCTCCGTTGCCGACAACGGCCCGGGCATCCCGGACGACGAAAAGGACAAGGTCTTCCAGATGTTCTACACCGGAAGCCATCCCGCAGCCGACAGCCGCAGAAGTCTGGGGCTGGGGCTGAGCCTGTGCAAATCCATCGTGCTGTCCCACGGCGGGGAGATCACCGTTTCCGACAACCACCCCAGCGGCTCCGTTTTCACCTTCACACTTCCCTCCGGCGAGGTAACGCTCCATGAATAAACCCCTGATCCTGACCGTGGAGGATGACGCCACCGTCAGAAATCTCATTACCACCACGTTAAAATCCAACGATTACCGCTATATCACGGCAAAAAACGGAGAATCCGCCATTCTTTCCGTCACCACCCAGCAGCCGGACATCGTCCTGCTGGATTTAGGCCTGCCGGATATGGACGGGGTGGAGATCATCCGCCGCATCCGCTCCTGGTCCCAGATGCCCATCATCGTCATCAGCGCCCGCAGCGAGGACGCGGACAAAATCGCAGCCCTGGACGCCGGGGCCGACGACTATCTGACGAAGCCCTTCTCCGTGGCGGAGCTGCTGGCCCGGCTCCGGGTGACCCAAAGGCGGCTGGCGGCTCTGGGCAATCAGAGCGGCGAGTCGGTATTTCACAACGGGGAGCTGACCATCGACTATGCCGCCGGGTGCGCCTACAAAAACGGCACCGCGCTGAAGCTGACCCCCACGGAATATAAGCTATTGTGCCTGCTGTCCCGGGACGTGGGCAAGGTGCTGACCCACACCTACCTGACGGACAAGATCTGGGGCAGCAGCTGGGAAAGCGACGTGGCCTCCCTGCGGGTCCACATGGCCACCCTGCGCAAGAAAATCGAAGCCGGCTCCGGGGAGACCTGCATCCAGACCCACATCGGCATCGGCTACCGGATGATCAAATTGGAATAACAATCCCCCAGCGGAAAAACCGCTGGGGTTTGTTTTGCTCCCGGCGCAATACCCGCCCGGCCACTGTAGTCGTATGTTATATCTAAAATTTGCGGTTAACAAGGGAGAGTGGAGATTGGAGATTGAAG
This sequence comes from uncultured Clostridia bacterium, assembly GCA_945486915.1. GTDB lineage: Bacteria > Bacillota > Clostridia > Oscillospirales > Oscillospiraceae > Faecousia. The sequence goes on from CALYTP010000198.1 coordinate 2,945, forward strand.
ATAACGAAAAGGTACCATTCTCCGAAAGAAATCCACAAATCGTATGGAGCGAAGCGACCTTGGCTCTCCCTTTGGGAGAGCTGGCTGCCC
>CALYTP010000199.1:0-3013 GCA_945486915.1 uncultured Clostridia bacterium
GGTGCACGCTGTTCGTTACCCGGTTCCATGCAACGCACAGACAAATTACAATTTTGCCCTTTACGATTCCTCTTTCGGATGCTATACTGAAAAACGCAAGCAATTAAGAGATAGAGATGTATCTGATATGAAAAAACCCTACACGCTGTCCCCGGCGGCGTTTGCGCTGGACGGCAAAATGCCCCTGCGTCAGGCCATCCCCCTGGGACTGCAGCACGTGCTGGCCATGTTCGTGGGCAATCTGACCCCGCTGCTGATCATCACCGGCGCCTGCGGCATCGCCGGCGGGGAATTCGCCCAGCTGCAGCTGAGCCTGCTGCAGAATGCCATGCTGGTGGCGGGCATCGTCACCCTGGTGCAGCTGTTCTCCATCGGCCCCGTGGGCGGCAGGGTCCCCATCATCATGGGCACGTCCTCCGGCTTCATCGGCGTGTTCAACAGCGTCGCCGCCACCATGGGCGGCGGTGTGATCGCCTATGGCGCCATCATGGGCGCATCCATCATCGGCGGCCTGTTCGAGACGGTTCTGGGCTTCTTCCTGAAGCCGCTGCGGAAGTTCTTCCCCCCCATTGTGACCGGTACGGTGGTCATGTCCATCGGCCTGAGCCTGATCTCCGTGGGCATCAACTCCTTTGGCGGCGGCAACGCGGCCAAGGACTTCGGTACCGCGGAAAATCTGCTGCTGGCCGTCTTCGTCCTGGTGATGATCCTCTTCTTCAAGCACGGCACCAAGGGCTTCACCAGCTCCTCCGCCATTCTGCTGGGCATCATCTGCGGCTACCTGGCGGCATTTGTCATGGGGCTGATCCTGCCCACCACGGGGGTCACCGCCGACGGGGTGGAATATACCAAGGCCTGGGTGCTGAACTGGAATAAGGTGGCGGAGGCGGCCTGGTTTGAAATTCCCAGGCTGATGCCCGTGAAGCCCGTGTTTGATATGCGGGCGATCCTGCCGGTGCTCATCATGTTCGTTGTCACCGCGGTGGAGACCGTGGGCGATATCTCCGGCGTGATGGAGGGCGGTCTGGGCCGGGAGGCCACGGACCGGGAGCTCTCCGGCGGCGTCATGTGCGACGGCCTGGGCTCCAGCTTTGCCGCTGTGTTCGGTGTGCTGCCCAACACCTCCTTCAGCCAGAACGTGGGCCTTGTGGCCATGACCAAGGTGGTCAACCGGTTCGCTCTGGCCACAGGCGCGGTTTTTCTGATCCTGTGCGGCCTGTGCCCCAAGCTGGGAGCGCTGGTTTCCATCATGCCCCAGTCCGTGCTGGGCGGCGCGGCGGTGATGATGTTCTCCTCCATCGTCATCAGCGGCATCCAGCTGATCACCAAGGAGCCCCTGACCGGACGGAATCTTTCCATCGTCTCCGTTGCCCTGGGCGTGGGCTACGGCATGGGCGCCAACACCGGCATTCTGTCCCAGGCGCCGGAGGCACTGCGGCTGATCTTCGGCGGCTCCGGCATCGTCCCGGCTGCGGTGGTGGCCATCGCCCTGAACGTGCTGCTGCCCAAAGAAAAGCCGGAGCAGTAACGTTACCGCTCCAGCAAAACCCGATAGTCCTCCGGACTGTCCACGTCCATCAGCTCATATTCATCCCGAACGTCCAGCAGACCAAGGCGTTCGGGATGTTTTTTTATCACATGGCCTCCGCCGATTCCCTGGGGCAGTGCCATCAGCTCCGGAAAACTCCAGGCGGGGAACAGCACCGGAGAGCCGGGGCGATCCCCATGGCAGCAGCGCCAGATGGCGTCGGGGCGGCTGCGCCCGGCCAGCGCCAATGCGGCCACGGTCTCCCGGCGCAGCAGAGGCTGATCCCCCGGGCAGAACAGGCAGCCATCCACGTTTCCCACGGCCTCCAACCCCAGGCGAACGGTGTCGCTGCGGTGGGGGAGACGGTGCAGAACCGTTTCGATGCCTGCTTCTTCGCACAGGGCGGCAATCTCCTCGTGCCGGGTCACCACCACACGCTTTGCAAAGATCCCTCCGGTGGCGTCAAGAACCCGGCAGAGCATAGGCTCTCCATGAAAATCCGCCATCAGCTTGTTGCCGCCGAAGCGCCTGCCCAGCCCGGAGGCCATGATGACGCAGCCCAAAAGGCCAAAGGGGTCGTCCAGATCCACCACGAAGACATCCTCCCGGGTCAGCAGCCTCTGCAAAAAGGGCAGCGGCTGCTTCCGCACGGCGGCGATGACCTGCTTCGTTTCCAGCAGCGCTTCCAGCTCCCGGCGGTATTCCGGGCACTGCTGCTCCAGATAGCCCACCTCGTCGATGGAGACGAAGCCGCTTCCGCTCTCCCGGCAGCGCTGCAGAGCGGGGATGCCCAGAGCGGCAAAGCCATAGAAAAACGGCTCCATCCGGTTGTCCGGGCCGGGCTTGCCGGGGTCAAACAGACCGATGGGCATTTCGCATCCGGTGGTGTTCTCCCGGAGGAAAACGGCCTCCCCCGGCTGCACCCAGGTGGTGATTCCCGGCAGCCCGTCCCCTGCAAGCAGGTTCAGCAGGGTGGTTTTCCCGCTGCCCCTGCTGCCCGTCAGCAGGAGGTGGCGTTTACCGCTGCTCCGGAAAGAATTCCAGATACAGCCTGCGGTTGGCCTGAACGCAGGCGTTCCGATAGGCTTCATACCGTGCCATCCACTCCTTTCCCTGTTCGGTCAGGCAGCTTCCGCCGCCGCTGGCGCCGCCGGCGGTGCGTTTTGTCAGGGGAAAGCCCAGGGCGGTCTCCGCGTTTTTCAGCAGCTTCAGGGCTTTGGAATAGGCCATGTCCATGCTCTGCGCCGCGGCGCGCAGGGACCCGGTGGCTTCCACCCCCCGCAGAAGGCGGTACGGCCCCTCACCGAAGAATTTTTCCCTGTTGTCGTCCACAAAGATGATCCGCGTCAGCGCTTCCATGGGCAGTTCCTCCTTTTTCCTGTTGAATCTGGGAACGGAAAAATTGAAATTTGGCGGGCAGATTTTTGGGAAGGCCACTGTAGACCAACTATGGAAAGTCAAGCAGCAAGTTGGTCAGAAAAAGCA
>CALYTP010000200.1:0-3001 GCA_945486915.1 uncultured Clostridia bacterium
CAGCTCTCCCAAAGGGAGAGCCAAGGGCGCTGTAAGCGCCAGTACAAATTGCAAGATTTAGCATTAACAGCCTACTACATTGGCTTGTGGGTATTTTGGAGCGCATTTCCATATTTTGTCCTCCCCACAGCCGGGCAAAACCCAGACCGCGGCGGGATTTCCCGGATTTTCCGTTATTTTCCCGGAATGATCCGGGGAAAAGAGGGAAAGACTGTAACTGTCCCCAGCCGGCGGAAAAAAACAGAAAAATTCCAAAAAAATTTGATTTTCCCCCTTGCCGTTTTCGGAAAAAAGGGGTATAGTCATACAGCACGAAACATTAGAGTGATTTTTCAGAAAAAAGGGGTGCGTTCATGAGCACGGCAAAGAAGAACGGCAAGATGGAAGATGTTCAGGCCGCCATGCAGGCGCTGATCGCCAAGGGCAAGAAGGACGGCATGATCCTCGACACGGAGCTGAACAGCGTTCTGAGCAAAATGAATCTGAGTCCGGAGAAGATCGAGGAGGTCTACGACCGCTTCGAGTCCATGAACATCCAGATCACCACCACCGAGCTGGACCTGGACGACGGCCTGGATGTGCTGGGCGACGGCCTGGGTGACGGCCTGGGCGACGGTCTGGACGGCGACATCGACCTGCGGGGTCTTGAGGAAGAAGAGCTGGTGGACCCGGTGGATCTGGCTGCGGAATACAGCCTGGATGACCCGGTGCGCATGTACCTGAAGGAGATCGGCCAGGTCAAGCTGCTGTCCGCCGAGGAAGAGGTGGAGCTGGCCAAGCGCATCTCCGAGGGCGACCAGGAGGCCAAGAACAAGCTCACCGAGGCCAACCTGCGTCTGGTGGTCTCCATCGCCAAGAAATATTCCGGCCGGGGCCTGCACATTCTGGATCTGATCCAGGAGGGCAACACCGGCCTCATCCGCGCAGTCGACAAGTTCGACTGGACAAAGGGAAACAAATTCTCTACATATGCCACCTGGTGGATCCGGCAGGCCATCACCCGGGCCATCGCCGACCAGGCACGAACCATTCGTGTTCCGGTGCATATGGTGGAGGTCATCAACAAGGCCACCCGCTGCAACCGGAAGCTGGTGCAGGAGCTGGGCCGTGAGCCCACCGTGGAGGAGATCGCCGCGGAGCTGGGTCTGCCTGTGGAGAAGATCATCGAGGCCAACCGCACCGCCGCCGATACCCTGAGCCTGGACACCCCCGTGGGCGACGAGGAGGATACCTCCATCGGCTCCTTCGTGGAGGACGAGCGCACCCCCGGACCCGTGGACGCCACCTCCAATGCCTTGCTTGCTGAGGCCCTGAAGGAGATCCTGGGCACACTGACCGAGCGGGAGGCCGATGTGCTGCGTATGCGCTTCGGCATGTACGACGGCCGCACCCACACCCTGGAGGAGGTGGGCCAGATCTTCGGCGTCACCAGAGAGCGTATCCGCCAGATCGAAAACAAGGCCATCAGGAAGCTCCGCCATCCCAGCAGAGCCAAAAAGATCCGCGATTTCTACGCATGATATCCACCCCCACCGTTTCCGGTGGGGGTTTTTGCGCGGAAACCGCAGTTGGGTGTCAACTGAAATTTGTAACTTATCGCAGCGGCGCTTCGCTCCGTACCATATCCAGCAAAATACCATCCATCGGAACACACGGGTGACTTTCGCGGCGGGAGGATAATATCCTCCCCTGCGGTGGCCGGGTTATTGTTTTCCTGCGCGGGAACGATACCGGGCGGTATCCAATGGTCCCATACATTTTGACCAGCCCGGTGCGCATAAAATCTGTTTTGAACAAAAGATATCAGGATTGTCCTATTTACCTTTGGTGATTCTGACGTTAAAATAACAATGTAAGCAGGTAAAAGCTGCCTGCTGAATCTATTTATTCTATCAGGAGGAAGTAACTATGAAGCGAATCATTTCCATGCTGCTGGTTTTCGCAATGGTGGCCGCCATGGCTGTCTGCGGCGCGGGCACTGCCAAGGCTGAGACCGACGTCAAGGCCATCATCGCAGAAGCCCAGACCATGACCCTGGAGGAGCTGGCCAAGAAGGCCATCGAGGAGTCCAACGGCGCCACCTTCTTCGGCGTGGGCAACTCCAGCCGCGGCAAGAGCGCTCTGCCCCTGTTCATCGCCTACCTGCAGACCATCGACCCCAGCTACAACATGGAGTTCGAGTGGCAGCAGCCCAAGAACAACAAGATCTTCGATCAGCTCACCGCCGACTCCCTGAAGGACACCGGCACCTTCGCCATGACCCTGATTCAGGACGGCAACCAGATCCAGTCCAAGATGGTCCAGACCGGCATCCTGGACACCTTCATTCCCAAGGACTGGGCCGAGGCCAACGGCACCACCGCCGCTGACTACCAAGGCTTCCTGCCCCTGCAGACCCTGAACAAGGTCTTTGAGTACAACTGCACCGGCGACAAGACCTACGACAACTGCTGGGACTTCGTCGCCGAGGGCGAGCATGGCCTGTTCATGGACATCGACTCCGAGATCGTGGGCAAGAACTTCCTGTACATGCTCACCGAGGACACCTACGCCACCTGGCTGAAGGAAGCCTATGACGCCCTGCCCGCCGAGGAGCAGGCCTACTTCGCCCCCGTCATCGAAGAAGTGGCCCAGGACGCCGAGGATCTGGGCCTGGGCGAGAACGGCGCCTACGCCCTGGCATGGATCAAGCTGTGGGTGGAGAGCTACTCCGCACAGACCGACGACGGCCCCATCTGCAACACCCTGGTGGACAAGTCCGCCACCGATCAGTTCGGCCTGCTGGTTTACTCCAAGCTGCGCTCCGTGGAGGAATCCGACTCCGTCTCCGTGAACAATGTCAAGGTCGCTGCCTACGAGGACGGCTATCAGGGCATCGGCGGCTACGGCTACTGCCATTACCTGTTCGTCACCGACAACTCTCCTCTGCCCTGGACCGCCTGCGCATTCATCGCCTACATGACCTGCACCGTGGACGGCTTCTCCGCCTGGGGCAAGGACA
>CALYTP010000201.1:0-2989 GCA_945486915.1 uncultured Clostridia bacterium
GAGGTCTTGCCTTCCGGACGGATCTCTCCGGCGGCCAGCAGCGCCCACTTGGTCAAGGTGGGGCCAACCAGCTCGTAGACCAGAACAGAGAACAGAACGATGCTCCGTACCATCATCCCATCCCCGGGCAGAGACTGGGCCGTCAGGGCCATGCCCAGGGCCACACCGGCCTGAGGCAGCAGCGTGATGCCCAGGTAATTCCGGGTTTCGGGACTGCAGCCGCAGAGGGCGGCAGATCCGAATGCTCCCAGATACTTGCCGGCGGAGCGGGAGAGGATATAGGTCACGCCCAGCAGAAGAACCGCGGGATTTTTCAGGATCGCCAGGTCCAGCTCCGCGCCGCTGAGAACGAAAAACAGAACAAACAGCGGCGTGGTCCAGCCGTCCACACGGCCCATCAGCTCCTCGGAAAAGTCGCAGATATTGCAGAAGACCGTGCTCATCATCATACACATCAGCAGCAGGGAGAAACCACAGTGGACGCCGCCAATCGTAAACTCTGTAGAGGAGATTGCCACCGTCAGGGCCACACAACCCACAGAGATGGAAAGACGTTTGCTGCGGGAGTGGAAATACCGTTCCAGCCGGTTCAGCAGCAGTCCCATCAAGACGCCCAGGCCCAGAGAGAGAACGATCTCCACCAGGGGCTCCACCAACACGGATACCACGCTGACGGTGCCGCTGGTGAGCGCGGAAGCCACGCCGAACGACACAGCGAACAGCACCAGGCCCACCGCATCGTCAATAGCTACCACCAACAGCAGCAGTCGGGTCAGGGGGCCGTCGGCCTTGTACTGCCGCACCACCATCAGTGTGGCGGCGGGGGCCGTGGCCGCCGCGATGGCACCTAGGGTCAGGGCGGCGGCAGCGGAGATCAGCTGAGGTTTCCAGAAGTGGATGCCCAGCAGCACCGCATCCACCAAAGCCGTAGTAATGACTGCCTGCAGAATACCGATGATGACGGCCGCCCGGCCCATCTGCCGCAGCTGCTGCAGACGAAACTCATTGCCGATGGCAAAGGCGATGAAGCCCAGCGCCATCTGTGAGATGACATTGTAGGCGGATACCTGTTCCAGGGAAGTGAACCCCAAACCTTCCACCCCCAGGGAACCAATACAGAAAGGCCCCAGCAGCAATCCGGCGATCAGATAGGCAGTGACGGCGGGCAGCCCCAGCTTTTTCGCAAGACGGGACAACAGCAGGCCTGACAGCAGGCAGACGGACAAGGTAAACAGCGCGGACATGGCGAATCCTCCAGAGCATACACAATTTTTGAGCAAACAAATGCGAGAATACCATATTTTTCCCTGTCCAGCAAGCATCACATTTTGCGAAAAAGGGATATGATTGCACAAATACTTTGTGCATTTCAGCTTGTCAAAAAAGTCTTTTCGACAAGCTGCTTAAGATTTCAGAACTTTCAAAAAGTTCTGAAATCTATTGATTTAAATGGCGCAGGGCACCCTTCCTGGGTTCCCCGCGCACACCCTTCCTTCCCGTTTTCCTACATTTCCGGCTTTATCGACAGCCTGAGGCGGCTGACCGGATGATCCGGTCAGCCGCCTGTCTCATGTTACAGCATATGCAGCAGCTCGATCTGCTCGCCGGAGGGACCGGTGAAAAACCAGTTTTCCAGTCCGCCGAAGAGATGGGGCAGGACCTTTTTCTCCGGGGTCAGGAAAGTGTCCACCCCGGCTGCCTTAATTTTTGCCGCGGCGGCGTCCAGATCGTCCACATACACGGCGATGTGGGGGATGTTTCCCTCCGCCATGGAAACGGGAACGGGAGACTGGATCAACTCCAGGGTGAAGCCGCCGAAGGACACCAGCGCCAGCAGCTTGTCTCCGTCCGGCGTGGAAATGGACGCCCGCTGCTGAAGGGCACCGCCGATTTTCTCGTAAAAGGCGATGCTCTCGTCCATGTTTTTCGTATAGATGGCCACATGGCCCAGGCTCTGATAATGTTCTTTCATAAATGTTTCCTCCTCAGCTCAAGTGTGGAACAGTACGGATTTCATAATAATGCTCATGCCGCCCAAAATGAACAGCACGATGGCGGCCTTTTGGAGCTTCCTCTCGTCCAGCCGGGGACCCAGCTTTCCCGCCAGCAGCATGGCAAGGGCCGCCGCCGGTACAGAGACGGCGGCAAAGACCAGCACATCCGGCGTCAGCAGGCCGCTTGCGGCGTAGGTACACAGGCGGAACACATTTTCTCCGAAGAACAGGAAGCACATGCTGCCCTTGAACTCGCTGTAATCCTTTGCCGTGCGCTGGAGATAGGCCACGATAAACATGTTGATGCCGAAAATGCCGGAGCAGATGCCGGAAAAGAAGGACACCAACAGCCGCAGCCAGAGCCGGTCCTTCCCCGCCCGGACAGGGCGGAGGGATCGGGTGGCCATCTCCAGCCCCAGAAACACCACCACAACGCCCAGCGCGGTCTTGATGACCCAGGGCAGGGAGAAGCGCAGCAGCAGCGTGCCGGGGATGACGCCGCAGAGGTTTGCCAGCAACAGGGGCAGGATCTTCCCCCACTGGAAGCTGCGGCGGTTTTTCCAGGTGATGTAGCCGTTTACCGGGCAGTCCAGCAGCAGCGTGCCGGGGGTGATGACCACGTTGTCCAGCCGCATGGACAAAATGGGCGCTGAGATCAGGGGATTGCCGAAGCCGATCAGACCTTTGACGGCGTAGGCCAGGAATTGAGCGCAGAAGACGAACAGTGCCATGTCGGGGGTAAGGTTCATGCCGCGGGACCCTCTTTCTTGTATACTGGTTCTGATATACCACATTCTGTTGTGAAATGGAATAGTTTTTTGAAAAAGAAAAGTTTATCTTGACTTTTTTTGAGATTCTTATATAATAATAGGGCCTGCGATTTGCGGGTATATCCTTGCTCTCATCTTTGAATGAGGGCCATCTGTCCAAAAGGAGGTGCAAACATGGCAAAGGTTTCTGCCAATTATGAGGTCGTGTATATCATCGACCCTGCA
>CALYTP010000202.1:0-2977 GCA_945486915.1 uncultured Clostridia bacterium
CAACCATCAAACGGAGTACCCTCTCAGTCAGCCTGTTCGGCTGACAGCTCTCCCAAAGGGAGAGCCAAGGGCGCTGCCGCGCCAGTGCGTTTAATTACAACGTGCTGAGTTAACCCGATAAGCACATAATATCATGCAGAATTGGAGGAAAAACACCATGAAACGGGAAGATTATATCAGCTGGGACGAATATTTCATGGGCATTGCCATGCTGGCCGCCCGGCGGAGCAAGGACCCCAATACCCAGGTGGGCGCCTGCATCGTGTCCCAGGACAATATCATCATTTCCACCGGCTACAACGGCATGCCCAAGGGCTGCTCCGACGATGAGTACCCCTGGGAGCGGGAGGGAGACGAGACCAAGTACCCCTATGTGGTCCACGCCGAGCTGAACGCCATCCTCAACGCCAACGGCCGGGATCTGCGGGGCAGCCGGCTGTATGTGGCGCTGTTTCCCTGCAACGAGTGCGCCAAGGCCATCATCCAGAGCGGCGTGAAGGAGGTTCTCTACCTCTCCGACAAGTATAACGACACCATGCTGAACCTGGCCTCCAAGCGGATGCTCCAGTCCGCCGGGGTCAAATTCACCCAGCTCCGCCCCCAGCGGGACCGGATCGTCCTGGACTTCGTCCCCGAGGAGGAGCGCAAACAAGCCCAAGGATAATTCCCCCCGCCGGACGCATCCTATGGAGAGCAGGTTGGATCTTGTCCGCCGGTCACAGGCAGAACAATGGACAAAATCCCATGAAAACTCCGGCGGAACTTGGGATAATCTGTCGAATTGACGAAACCGCAAAAAATGAATATACTTTAAGGATACCGACGTTATTTACCACAATCCTTTGTGCAATGGAGGAATACCATGCGGTTTCTTTACGGAAAACAGGATCTGCGGGATCTGAAACGAAGCCAGGAGGTCTGCTTCCTGCTGACCAACGGTCTGGGCGGCTACGCATCCCTCACCTCGGCCTATTCTGCCAACCGCTGCGATCAGGGCGTGCTGATTTCCGCGGTGAAGGCGCCCAACGAGCGGGTGACTTTGGTGCACCGGATCAGCGAGCGGATTACCGTGGACGGCAAGGAGCACTTCCTGTCCACCCAGGAGTTTGCCGACGGCACCGCCCCCGAGGAGGGCTTCCGGCATATGAGCAGCTTCAGCTACGACAATATGCCCCAGTGGCGCTACCACATCGGCGGCGTCCGCATCACCCGGCGTATGGCCATGACCTACGGACAGAATACCACCGCCGTTCTCTACACGGTGGAAAATCAGTCCGCCGCCCCCTGCACTTTGACTTTGGAGCCCTTTGTGAAGTTCGGCCCCAAGGAGCAGGCCATGGAGCAGATGCCCCCCGTCCACTATAACAACGGCAGGATCACCTGCGGCGTGCACACCCTGCACATCACCACCAACGGCACCCTGCAGGAGACTGCGCTGCGGAATCAATGGCTTTCCTACCCCGAGGACGCCAAGGACGGCCGCCCGGCCAAGGGGCAGGTTTCCTCCTGCTGCACGGCGCAAATCACCGTGGATGCCGGCTGCAATGCGGACTTCCATGTGATCTTCTCCAGCCGCCGCCAGTTCCTCACCGCCGAGGAGATCGTCAGCACCCAGCGCCGCCATCAGGGCGAGCTGGAGAGCCGTGCAGGCTTCCGGGACCCGGTGGCCCGGCAGCTGGCCGTCAGCGCCGACGCCTTCGTCGTCCGCAGAAATTCCACCAACGGCATGACCATTCTGGCAGGCTACCCCCTGTTCAGCGACTGGGGCCGGGACACCATGATCGCCCTGACGGGCTGCGTGCTGGCCACGGGACGGTTCGTGGATGCGGCCAGCATTCTGCGCACCTTCCTGGCCTATGAGAAGGACGGGCTGGTGCCCAACCTGTTCCCCGAGGGCGGACAGGAGCCCATGTACAACACCGTGGACGCCTCCCTGCTGCTCATCGACAGCGTGTGGCAGTACGTCCGGCGCAGCGGCGACTGGGACTTTGTGAAGGAAGCCTTCCCCACCATGGAGCGGATCATCGCCGCCTACCGCCGGGGAACCCACCACGCCATCTATATGGACGAGGACGGTCTGATCCACGCCGGCGAGGGCAAGGATCAGGTGACCTGGATGGATGTCTGCGTCAACGGCATCCTGCCCACCCCCCGCCACGGCAAGCCCGTGGAGGTCAACGCCTACTGGTACAACGCCCTGAAGATCATGGAGAACTTCTCCCGGAAGCTGGGCCATCTGGATCGGGATTACGGCGAGCTGGCGAATCTGGTGCAGCAGTCCTTCGTGGAGAAATTCTATATGGAGGACAAGGGCTATCTGCGCGATGTGCTCTCCGGCACCGAGGCCGACGAGCAGCTGCGCTGCAACCAGGTCTGGGCGCTGAGTATGCCCTTTACCATGCTGAGCCACGAGCAGGAGTGCAATGTCCTGCACGCGGTGGAGCAGCAGCTGCACACCCCCTGCGGCCTGCGGACGCTCTCCCCGGAGGACCCGGAGTTCCGGGGCACCTACGGCGGCCCCCAGGTGGACCGGGACATGGCCTACCATCAGGGCACCGTATGGGTGTTCCCGCTGGGCGCCTTCTACCTGGCCTATCTGAAGGTGCGGGACTACTGCCCCGAGGCCAAGGCGGACGTCCGCGCCCAGCTGGCGGCGCTGGAGCCCATGATGCGCGAGGGCTGCGTGGGTCAGCTCCCCGAAATCTATGATGGCGAGTTCCCCACCGTGGGCAAGGGCTGCTTCGCCCAGGCCTGGAGCGTGGGCGAAATGCTCAGAGTCTACGAAGCCATCGACAAAAACGGCTGACCGCCCGGCGGCAGACAATATCACACCGGGCGGACCCGTATGGGTACCGCCCGGTGACGCTTCTGTCCAGCCGCTGTGGGGGAGGCTATCCGTGTGATACAGATAAATTGCAATTGATCGCACTGGCGCTTACAGCGCCCTTGGCTCTCCCTTTGGGAGAGCTGTCAGCCG
>CALYTP010000203.1:0-2968 GCA_945486915.1 uncultured Clostridia bacterium
ATTGCTCGCCAAACTACAATTTTTCGTCCTGCTGAGCAAAGCCGATAAGCACATTTTCCTATATTTCATATCTCATATCTTATATCTTATATCTCATATCTTTTATCTCATATCTCATATCTCCACTCTCCACTCTCCCCTCCTCACTCTTCACGCTTCTTCGCTTCCGGGAGCATCCGGATGACGGTGATGGCCAGCAGGGGCGCCAGGATCATGCCGGGAAGACCCCAGAACCGAAAGCCAGCATACAGGGCGATAAGGGTGACCAGCGGGTCCAGACCCAGCTGCCTTCCCACCAGCTTTGGCTCCAGCATGGAGCGGATCAGAGCGGTGGCGATGTAGATGCCCAGAAGTCCAATGGCTCTTGGGGTGTCGCCCCGCAGAAAGAGGATCAGGCTCCAGGGCACCAGCACCGAGCCTGTGCCCAGAACCGGCAGGGCGTCCAGCGCGGAGATAACCACTGCCCATAGGGGAGCGTAGGAGATCCGAAGCAGCAAAAAACCCGCCGTCAGCATCAGGCAGGTGATCCCGCTGAGCTTTGCCTGGGCCAGCAGCCAGAGTCCCGCGGTGGCGCGCAGCTTCCGCAGGAAGGTCAGCGCCGGCTGGAAAGGCTTGCCGGAGATGTGCGCTTTGGCCCATTGCCGGATCCGGGGCAGCTCCGCCGAGATGAGGAACGCGGAAAGGACGGCGGTGCCCAGCCCCAGGGCGCTGTCCGGCAGATGGCTCAGCAGGGTTCCGGCAAGACCCAGGGCATACCGGGTGGCTTTGTCCAGCAGCGCGGCGCCGTTGGAGAAGATGTCGGCCACGTTGCGCTGGATCAGACTTTGGATCCCCGGGGATGCCTGCTCCGACAGACCGATGGCCCAGCCGCGCAGGGACTCCAGCCCGTCCATCACAGTCTGTTCCATTTCCGGCAGCACCCCTGCCAGCAGCCCCAGCTCCCGGAACAGTAGGGTCAGCGCCATGGTGATGAGCACACAGATGATGAGGAATACCCCGCTGACCGTGATGCCCGCCGCCAGGCCTCTGGGCAGGCGCAGCCGGGAACAGAGAAACTTCACCCCGGGCTCGGCGGCCAGAGCCATGCCAGCCCCCAGAACAAAGGGCAGCACCACCGGCATCAGATAACGCACCCCCAGCCAGAGCGCCAGCAGCGAAACGGCGAAGACCAGAATTTTTCGGGCTTCGGAACCCATGGGAATCCTCCTTTTTCGTGCACAACCGCCAAAGAATGCCGTGAAAAATTGCTTATTTTGGGGTTGCTTTTTTCAGAATATATGATAGAATGCATATTGCAAGAACGAATGTGCGCTGTGAGCGCACAGAATGGACAAAGGAGGCTGCTTTATGTCAGCAAAACCGCAATATTATATCGTGGAAGCCTCTGCTCTGCCGGAGGTTTTCCTGAAAGTGGCGGAGACCAAGCGCCTGCTTTCCACCGGCGAGGCATCCACGGTAAATGAGGCCACCAAAATGACCGACATCAGCCGCAGCGCTTTTTATAAGTACCGCGATTCCGTGCTCCCCTTCCAGAACATGATGACCGGCAGGATCATCACCTTCCAGCTGCTGGTCCACGATGAGCCGGGCCGCCTGTCGGAGATCCTGAGCATCCTTGCCGAGACCGGTGCCAACATCATGACCATCAACTCCATTGTGCCGGTGAACGGCACCGCTGTCATCACCATCTCTGCCGAGACCATGGATTTGACCATCTCTCTGGAGGAGCTGCTGGCCCGCCTGAGCGCCACCAGAGGCGTTGTGAAGGCAGAAATTCTGGCAGGTTAAGGGGCAACACCGCACAATAGGAGCTGCGGGCTTCGGCGGGTCTTTTGCCCCATCCGCACAGTTCTGAAAACGGGAAATACACAAAGTATTCCCGCATTTTCAGAACTTTCGGCTGGCCCAAAATCCCTCGCCGAATCTCCTTGTCCCATTATGCGGTGTTGCCTTAATCCCGCATCCGAAAACCGCTTCCGTTTGGAGGCGGTTTTTTGCTGCGGCCCGGGTGTGTCACCATTCGCCGATGTTTGACATAGGATGGTGTCGGGAGGGATGGCACATGCTGATCGTGCAGAAATACGGGGGGACATCGGTGGCAGACCCCCAATGTATCCGCCGGGCGGCCTGCCGGGCAGCGAAGCTGCGGCGGCAGGGGGCGCGGGTGGTCGTGGTGGTGTCTGCCCAGGGCGATACCACGGATGTGCTGCTGCGGCGGGCGGCGGAGATCAACCCCCAGGCTTCCGCAAGGGAGCTGGATGCTTATCTGTCCGCGGGGGAGCAGATGTCCGCGGCGCTGATGGCCATGGCGATCCAGGCCCAGGGGGTTCCCGCCGTGAGCCTCACCGGCTGGCAGGCGGGGATCGGGACGGATTGCGTCTTTGGCAATGCCCGGATCGTACATGCGGAGCCGAAGCGGATTCTTGCGGAATTGAACTCCGGGAACGTGGTGGTGGTGGCGGGCTTCCAGGGAGTGGACTCGGGGAACAACATCACCACCCTGGGCCGGGGAGGCTCGGACACCACGGCGGTGGCGCTGGCGGCGGCCCTGCATGCCGACATCTGCCGCATCTATACCGATGTGGACGGCGTCTATGACCGGGATCCCCGGAAATGCCCCAATGCCCGTAGGTTTCGGCGCATCGGCTACGGGAAAATGCTCCGCATGGCCCGCAGCGGAGCCCAGGTGCTCCACGACCGCTGCGTGGAGTTGGCCCGGGACAATCACATCCGTCTGGAGGTGCGCTCCACCTTCACCGATGCTCCAGGCACCATTGTGGGAGATTGATACAGGAAGATTTTACCCGGATCTTAGAAATCCTATGCCTGTAATTATTTCGAAATGTGCCCGCCGGTGAAAGGGGTCTGCCTGCAAAAGGGCAATGTGCTTATCGGGTAAACCCGGCAAATTGTAAATTATCGCACTGGCGCGGCAGCGCCCTTGGCTCTCCCTTTGGGAGAGCTGTCA
>CALYTP010000204.1:0-2877 GCA_945486915.1 uncultured Clostridia bacterium
CTCCGTGCAGCTCATACCCTCGATCTCCGCGTCGGAGGTGTGGACATACAGGTCCGCCATATGGAGAATATTCAGCAGCCGCTCCGGCTCGTAGAAGCCCATCACCACAGGGTTGGGCAGCTTCTCCGCCAGCTGGCGGTACTTCTTCTCCAGCGGCCCCTTGCCCGCCAGAATGACCTGGATCTCCTTGGCGTGGCGGCACTTGGCGGCAGCCTCGATCAAAACGTCCTGCCGCTTCTCTCCGGCGTACCGGCCCACCATCAGCACATTGAAGTAGCCCTGCATCCAATCCTCCTTGGGCAGCTTACCGTAGGTATACTGGGGGCTGATGCCGTTGGAGATCACGTGGAGCTGGGCGGTATAGCCGTGCTGGCGGAGCTGGTTTGCGATCATCTCGCTGGGGCAGTGGATATGGTTGAAGCGGTTGTAAAACTTGTCCCGAAACTCGTCGTACACAAAATCGTTGGCCCGCTTGCTGTTGCCCATGTGGAAGGTAAACGTGATGTTCTCCGGCTGGCAGTGGAAGGCCGCCGTGTGGGGGATACCCAGCCGTTCCACATGCTTCAGGCCCATCACCGCAAGCGGCGAAGGCATCATGAAATGCACCACGTCCGCCCAGGCGGCCGCCTTTTCAAAAACGTGCTTGTTGGGGATGGCCAGCCGCATTCCCTGGCTGGTGACCAGATGCTCCACCACCGGAGGGAACTTCATCTGCCGCACCACATACTTATAGTCGGCGGGCTTGCCAATGGCAATGACGCGCACCTCGTTGCCATGCTCCTTCAGTGCGGCGGCGAATCGCCGTCCGCTGATGGTGGTGCCGTTGTTGGCGTCGTCGAACTGGTCGATGACCAATACGATCTTCATGCCTGACCCTCCGCCATGATCTTCTCCAGATTCCGGGCGAGCTGGTCCGGGCAGGAGGTGTCCTTGAAGCCGCAGCGGATGCCCTTCAGGCGCTCTACGGCTTCGGCGGCGGGCATCCCCTTCACCAAAGCGGCGATGCCCTGGAGGTTGCCGCTGCAGCCGCCCAGGACCTGCAGTTCCCGGATGACGCCCTGCTCGTCCACCTCCACCTGCATCTGCTGGGAGCAAACGCCCCGGGGCCGGAATGTATATGTCATAGATATTCTCCTCTTTCGTATGTTCTGTGGAATGTGCATGATATTCCTATATTAGAGTACCATAAAATCAGAAAAAAGCAACCCCATCTCACCGCCGCTCTTGACAATAACGATATTCGATAATATACTGGTCTCAGAAATAGCGATATTCGATATAAGGGGAGGAAATCCTATGGCCCGTGAAAAATTCCAGACTCTGACGGAGCAGATGTTCTACATCTTGCTGTGCCTGGGGCAGGAATGCTGCGGCACAGATATCATGGCACAGGTCTCCACTCTGACGAAAGGCCGGGTCAGCGTAGGCCCCGGCACGCTGTACAACCTGCTGGAGAGCTTTCTCTCCGCCGGCTATATCGCGGAAACGAAGGTAGAGGGCCGGAAGCGGAGCTATCTTATCACGAAAGCGGGCAAAAAGGCCCTGGAGGACGAATACCGCCGCCTGCGGACCCTGGTGGCGGACTATGAAGCACTGACAGGAGGCGCAGACGCATGAAGCACACTAAATTTGAATGGATGCCCCTATACAGCTACCTGGACCGGACCGCCATCACCGCCCACCTTTCGGACATGGCCGCCCAGGGCTGGATGCTGGAGAAGATCGGCGGCTGGAACTGGCGCTACCGCCGGACGGAGCCGAAGAAGCTGCGGTTCACCCTCGTTTTCTTCCCCGCCTCCCAGTTCGACCCCGGCCCCTCCGAGGGCTTGGAGACCTACCGGGACTACTGCGCCGCCGCGGGCTGGCAGTTGGCGGCGGAAGCCTCGCAGGTACAGATTTTCTGCACCGGGGACGAAACCGCCGTCCCCATTGAGACGGACCCGGCGGTGGAGCTCGCCAACATCCGGCGGTGCGTGAAGCGGGGCTTTGTCGGCAGCTATTGGGCGCTGCTGGCCCTGTCCCTGTTCCAAATCCTCTTTCAGTTCTATCAAATATGGACAAACCCCGTAGACACCTTGTCCAGCACCGCCAGCCTTGCCACCGTTCTGAACTGGCTGCCCCTGGACATTCTCATCCTCGCGGAGCTGACCCGGTACTACCGCTGGCAGCAGCGGGCCAAAGCGGCAGCGGAAGCCGGCGCTCCCCTGCCGGACCTCAAGAGTGCCCGGTGGCTGAATATGCTGGTGATGGTGTGGTCCTGCGTCATCGTCCTGTGGCTGCTGACCTCCTATTGGGATTCCCGTGGCATGTTCCTGCTGATGGCGGGAATGCTCCTCTACATGGGTCTGATGGTCCTGCTGGCGAATACTGCCAAAGACGCCATGAAGCACCTGAAAGCTCCCAGCTGGGTGAACATCGCCGTCACCTACGGCATCCTCATCGCCCTCACCGTTGGCTTCATATCGGGCCTGACAGCCCTCATCCTGCGCAATTCCGGCTCCGGCTGGCTGGAGGACCACCCGCCGACGGAGACCTATGAATACCGTGGCATGACCTGGCGGGTCTACCGGGATGACATCCCCCTGTGCATCGAGGACCTGATGGAAACGGACTACACCCAATGGAGCACCGAGGCCCGGATGAACAGTTCCTTCCTCCTGACCCACGGAACCTACACCCAGCGGCCCCGGATGGACGCCCTGGACCAGCCGGACCTGGAATACGAAACCGTCACCGTAAAGTCCGGGTTCCTCTACGGCCTGTGCAAAAAGGACTTCATCTCCTGGGTAGAGCGGCACAATCATGGACTTCCCCGGGAAAATTGGGACGAATACCGCCTCATCGACGCCCCCGCCTGGGGCGCGGACGAGGTCTACC
>CALYTP010000205.1:0-2869 GCA_945486915.1 uncultured Clostridia bacterium
AAGGCGGTCTGCTTCGGCGAAAACCTGTTCTGGGCCCCGGAGGAGATGCCTGACATCCGCGCTCTGAAGGTGCTGCGCCCCGGTCTGGAGCTGGGCACCGTCAAAAAGGATCGCTTCGAGCCTGCCCACGCCCTGGCGCTGTGGCTCCGCGACTGCGGCTGCTGCTGCAGCTACGGCGCGGACAGCAGCGAGATCCGCATGTATCTTCACGGCGATGTGCTTCCCTCCGGCCAAAAGGGCTGGTGCCTGGTGAGCGCCGACGGTTTCTCCCTGGGTTGGGCAAAAGGCGACGGCAAACAGCTGAAAAACCACTACCCGAAAGGTTTACGTAAATAACTTTTCCTTTACACAGGCCGGAATCTGTGATATTATAGGAAAGCTAACCCATTTTTCCTCAAATCATTACAAGGAGAGGATCATCCTTGGCTATATATGAAATCAACGGCGGTCATCCTCTGAATGGCACCGTCAACATCAGCGGCGCAAAGAATGCCGCCGTGGCCATTCTGCCCGCGGCGCTTCTGGTCTGCGGAAAATGCCGCATTGAGAATGTACCCGATATCTCCGATGTCCGCATCCTTCTGGATATTCTGGAGGGAATGGGCGCCGACATCCACATACCCGAGCCCCATGTGGTGGAAATTGATGCCCGCCCCGTCCAGTGCACCGAGCCCAACAAGGACCTGGTCCAGGAGATGCGCGCCAGCTACTATCTGATGGGCGCTCTGCTGGGCCGGTTCGGCAAGGCCCATGTGGCGCTGCCCGGCGGCTGCACCTTCGCCTACCGCCCCATCGACCAGCACATCAAGGGCTTCCGGGCCCTGGGCGCCGAGGTGGACGAAAACGCGGAATACGTGGCCCTGGGCCCCGGCCCCGGCGGACTCCACGGCAGCCGTCTTTGCCTGGACCTGGCCTCCGTGGGCGCCACCGTCAACATCATGATCGCCGCCACCCTGCTGCCCGGCCAGACCGTCATTGAAAACGCGGCCAAGGAGCCCCACATCGTCGATCTTGCCAACTTCCTGAACACCATGGGCGCCCATATCTCCGGCGCGGGCACCGATACCATCAAGATCCGCGGCGTCAACCGTCTCAAAGGCGGCACCTACACCATCATCCCCGACCAGATCGAGGCCGGTACTTACCTGGCAGCCGTCACCGCCACCGGCGGCGATGTAACGGTGCAGAACGTGATCCCCAAGCACCTGGAGTGCATCACCAACAAGCTGGAGGATATGGGCGTGAAGGTCATCGCCTCCGACGACTCCGTCCGGGTCATCAGCTCCGGCAGGCTCCGTCCCGCCACCGTCAAGACCCGCCCCTACCCCGGCTTCCCCACGGATATGCAGGCCCAGGTCTGCGTGTGCATGGCTCTGGCCAACGGCACCAGCCGCCTGACGGAGTCCGTCTACGAGACCCGCTTCTTCGGCTACTGCGACGAGCTCAAGAGCATGGGCGCCAGCATCGAGATCACCACCAAGACCGCCACCGTGACGGGTGTGGATCACCTGAACGGTGCCACCGTCTCCGCCCACGACCTGCGGGCCGGTGCAGCTCTGGTCATCGCGGGCCTTGCCGCCCAGGGCACCACCCGGGTGCAGAACATCCACTTCGTGGAGCGGGGCTACGAGGACCTCATCGGCAAGTTCACCGCCATCGGCGCCGATATCCGAAGGATCGAAACCTGAAATCACACCGGCACCGGAAAACCGGTGCCGGTATTCCATTGCGGCAACCGCATAAAGGAGGATCACCCATGTCTCCCATTGAACAGCAGATCGAAGGCATCGTCGACAGCATTCTGGCCGACTACCGCAACGACCGGAGCATCGACAAGCTGGATCCCTTCGCCCACCCGGACAAGGACACCGTCATCGATATGATCGGCAAGCTGCTCCGCATCGTCTACCCCTGCCACAGCCGGGACAAGCGCTACCGCATCTACAACGCACGGCACAACCTGTCCATGCTCATCGAGGATGTGATGTACAATCTGAACAAGCAGATCGTCATCGTCCTGCGGGACGCCATGCCGGAAGCCCAGGCCGAGGAAAAGGCCCAGGAGCTGAGCCTGCAGTTTTTCCGGGCCATCCCCGGCGTCCGGGCGGTGTGCCAGACCGATGTGGAGGCCTTCTACGACGGCGACCCCGCCGCCTTCAGCGTGGATGAAATCATCTTCTGCTACCCCGGCCTCTTTGCCGTCACCGTCTACCGGCTGGCCCACGTGCTCTATACCCTGGGGGTGCCCATGCTGCCCAGAATGATGACCGAGCACGCCCACAGCGTCACCGGCATCGACATCAACCCCGGCGCCGCCATCGGCAAATATTTCTTCATCGACCACGGCACCGGCATCGTCATCGGCGAAACCACGGTCATCGGCGACCATGTGAAGCTCTATCAGGGCGTGACCCTGGGCGCCCTCACCACCCGGGGCGGACAGAGCCTCCGGGGCAAGAAGCGCCATCCCACCATCGAGGACAATGTGACCATCTACGCCGGCGCTTCCATTCTGGGCGGCGAGACCGTCATCGGGCGGGACTGCGTCATCGGCTCCAACGTCTTCATCACCCATTCCATCCCCGCCAGCACCACCGTCAGCGTCAAGAGCCAGGAGCTCCAGTTCAAGTCCCGGAAGACCGAGCCCTTCTGGGAGGATCAGCAGAAAAGCGAATAAGCGCAAGGATGCCGCAATGGGTTCGCCCCGTTGCGGCATTTTTCTGCAAGTTTGCGCATCTTTTTCATTGAAAGGCCGTTTCGTATATTGTATAATGTGCTTATCGGGTTAATTGTAATTTGGCGGTGCGAATTACTACCCAGCCACTGTAGACCAACTATGGAAAGTCAAGCAGCAAGTTGGTCAGAAAAA
>CALYTP010000206.1:0-2844 GCA_945486915.1 uncultured Clostridia bacterium
ATCCCATCACCCCCTCCTCCCCCATGGCGGAGAAAACGGATGAGTGGTCCGCCAATGGGCGGAAAAACCTGTTCACCCAGCCGGTCAAGCTGGTGGAGATGCAGTCCGAGGCCGGCGCCATCGGCGCGGTCCATGGGGCTCTGGAGGCCGGCTCCCTGGCCACCTCTTTCACCTCCTCCCAAGGCCTGATGCTGATGATTCCCACCATGCACCGCATCAGCGGCACCCGCCAGCCGGCGGTGCTCCATGTAGCCTCCCGTACCGTGGGCACCCACGCTATGTCCATTTTCGGCGACCACAGCGACGTGATGAACTGCCGCCAGACCGGCTTCGCCATGCTGTCCACCGGCAGTGTGCAGGAGGTCATGGACCTGGCCGGCGTGGCTCATCTGTCGGCCATCAAGAGCCGCATCCCCTTCATCCACTTCTTCGACGGCTTCCGCACCTCCCATGAGATTCAGAAGATCCGGGCTATCCCCTATGAGGAATTCGGCAAGATGTTGGACTGGGGCGCTGTCCGCCGCTTCCGGGAATCCGCGCTGAACCCCTATCATCCCTCCCTGCGGAACACCGTCCAGAACCCGGACGTCTACTTCCAGTTCCGGGAGGCCAACAACCGCTTCTATGACGGCCTGCCCGACATCGTGGAAGATTACATGCAGCAGATCAACGCCGTCACCGGCGAGGATTACCACCTGTTCAACTACTACGGTGCCCCCGACGCCGAGCGGGTCATCGTAGCCATGGGCTCTGTCAGCGGCACCGCCCGGGAGACGGTAGCCTATCTGAACGGCCTGGGCGAAAAGGTCGGCTATCTCCAGGTCCACCTGTTCAACCCGTTCTCCAAGGAGCATTTCCGGGCGGCTTTGCCCAAGACGGTGAAGAAGATCGCCGTTCTGGACCGCTGCAAGGAAATGGGCGCCGCCGGCGATCCCCTGTATCTGGCCGTCTGCGCCGCCTACGCCAACCGCCAGGACGCTCCCTACATCTGCGGCGGTCGCTACGGCCTTTCCTCCAAGGACACCACCCCCGCCCAGATCAAAGCGGTGTTTGACCACCTGTGCGGCGATGAACCCTTCACCGGCTTCACTGTGGGCATTGAGGATGACGTGACCCACCGCTCCCTGCCCGTGGGCGACAGCCTGCCCCTGGTCCACAAGAAGATGGTCAGCTGCAAGTTCTGGGGCCTGGGTAGCGACGGTACCGTGGGTGCCAACAAGAACTCCATCAAGATCATCGGCAACAACACTGATATGTACACCCAGGCGTACTTTGAGTACGACACCAAGAAGTCCTTTGGCATCACCCGGAGTCATCTGCGCTTCGGCGAGGAGCCTATCCTCTCCTCCTATCTGGTGAAGGAGGCCGACTTCGTGGCCTGCCACAACCAGTCCTTCCTGGATAAATATGACATTGTCTCCGAACTGAAGCCCGGCGGCACCTTCCTGCTGAACTGCCGCTGGACGCCCGAGGAGCTGGAAAAAGAACTGCCCGCCGCCGTCAAGCGGGGCCTGGCGGAAAAGCACGCCAAGCTGTACATTATCGACGCCAACTCCATCGCCCGGGAGTTGGGCCTGGGCGACCATGCCAGCATGGTGCTGCAGTCGGCCTTCTTCCGTCTGGCGGACATCATCCCCATCGATGAAGCCGTTACTTACATGAAGAAAGCCGCGGAAAAGTCCTTCGGCAAGAAGGGCGAGAAGGTGGTCCAGATGAACCTGGCAGCCATCGACCAGGGCGTGAACCATGTGGCGGAGGTCCCCATCCCGGAGAGCTGGAAGGACGCGGCCGACGCTCCCAAGCCGGAGAATGCCGACGAACCCGACTTCATCCGCAATATCCTGCGTCCCTGCAACGCCCAGCAGGGCGACAAGCTGCCCGTCTCCACCTTCATCGGCTACGAGGACGGCACCATGCCGCTGGGCACCACCGCCTACGAAAAGCGGGGCATCGCCACCCGGCTTCCCGTGTGGGACAGCACCGCCTGCATCCAGTGCAACCGTTGCTCCTTCGTCTGCCCCCACGCCGTCATCCGGCCCTATCTGCTGGACGCGCAGGAAGTGGAAAAGGCCCCTGATGGCTTCGTAAGCGTGCCTGCCAAGGGTGCTAAGGAGTACCAGTTCTCCCTGCAGATCAGCGATATGGACTGCACCGGCTGCGGCAGCTGCGTGGCCTCCTGCCCCATGAGCGGCAAGGCATTGCGGATGGAGCCCGTCACCGGCGAGCTGTCCGTCACCCCCGCCTGGGAATACGGCCTGACCATCACCGACAAGAAGGTGTTCAAGGCGGAGACGGTCAAGGGCAGCCAGTTCCGCCAGCCCCTGTGCGAGTTCTCCGGCGCCTGCGCCGGCTGCGGCGAGACGCCTTACGCCAAGCTCCTGACCCAGCTCTACGGCGACCGGATGTACTGGGCCAACGCCACCGGCTGCTCCCAGGCCTGGGGCGCGGCCATGCCCTCCATCCCCTACACCGTCAGCAAGGAGGGCCGTGGTCCCGCCTGGTCCAACTCCCTGTTTGAGAATAACGCCGAGTTCTGCCTGGGCATGTACCTCTCCGTAAAGCAGCAGCGCTACAAGACCCGTGCCTGGATTGAGGAGCTGCGGGGTCTGGTTCCCGAGCTGGAGGCTCCCATTGCCGAGTGGCTGGATACCTTCGCGGACGTGAATGCCTCCATGCCCGCGTCGGAGAAGCTGGCCGCCGCTCTGGAAACGACGCAGGTCACCGGTCGGGCAGAGGAATTGAAGACCCTGATCCTGCGTCACCCGGAACACCTGGCCAAGCAGCCCGTATGGATGTACGGCGGCGACGGCTGGGCCTACGACATCGGCTTCGGCGGTCTGGACC
>CALYTP010000207.1:0-2836 GCA_945486915.1 uncultured Clostridia bacterium
GTCATTCCCGCCGCCGTGGCCAACGGTATCCAGAGCGGCATCCCCCTGAACGAGATCAAACTGGGCGGCCCCAGCCTGCTGTTCATCACCCTGCAGGACGTGTTCCAGGCCATGGGTACCATCGGTCCCCTGTTCGGTGTCATCTTCTATCTGCTGGTGCTCATCGCCGCCATCTCCTCCGCCATCTCTCTGGTGGAAGTGGTCGCAACCTTCTTCATGGACCGCGCCGCCGCCAAGGGCAAGGAGGGCAACCGCCACCGCATCGTTCTGCTGGTGTGCCTGGCAATCATGGTGGAGGCCGCGCTGGTGGCCGTCGATGGTCTGGGCAGCAACGGCATCTGGGTCCCCGGTCAGGCTTCCTTCGGCATCCACGGCTGGAACGACTGCTGGCTGGACTTCATGGATATGATGTCCGAGGGCGTGGCCATGCCGCTGGGCGCCCTGCTCATGAGCATCATGGTAGGCTGGGAAATCAAGCCCAAGACTCTGCTGGACGAGATCCACAGCGGAGCCTCCAGCAAGATCGACAGCTTCTTCACCTTCTGCGTCAAGTTTATCGTGCCTCTGGGCATGGTGCTGATCCTGCTGGGCCAGATCAACGATTTCTTCGGCCTCGGCATTTTCGGCTGAGTGCAGGATTCCCTGACAGGATACACCTGATACAAGTTCCATACAGTCGTTTTCGCAACAGGAAGCAGAACCGAAAGGTTCTGCTTCCTTCGTTTACTTCAAACCGATGTAAGCAAGGCCGTAGCACCCCGGTCCGGCATGGGTGCCGATCACGGCGCCCAGTTCCTCCCCCACATGGTCCCGGATGCCCAGGGCCTCCGTTACCTTATCCCGGTAGGCTTCCATAGTCTCCTGGCAGCGGGAGTGACCGAATACCACAGGATAGCGGGTATCCACGGGATACTCCCTGACGAAATCCAGAGTGTAGGCCAGGATCTTCTGACTGCCCCGGACCTTGCCCACGGCCTTCACCTCGCCATCCACCACGGCCACCACCGGGGAGATGTGGAGCATGGTACCCATCATGGCGGTGGAGGCGGAAATACGCCCGCCCATTTTCAGGTACTTCAGCGTGCCCACAAAGGCGATGAACCGCACCCGGCCCCGCAGCGCCTCCAGTTCCGCCGCGATCTCGGCAGCGGTCTTACCCGCATCCCGGAGGCGCGCCGCCTCCCGCACCAGCAGTCCCTCGCCCAGGGTGGCGTTCAGGGAGTCCACCAGATGGAGCCGCTCGCCGCCCTCCAGCATCTCCTTGGCAATGCAGGCGGACAGGAAGGAACCGGACAGCTTGGAGGACACCAGGATAGCCACCACCTCGTCCCCGTTTTCCAGCAAAGGCTGAAACGCATCACAGTACTCCTGGGGGTTGAGCTGGGTGGTCTTGGGCAGCACCTTGGCCTCCGCCTGCTTGGCGTAGAACTCCTCCTTGGTGATGTCCACGCCGTCGGTGTACACGCCGTCCTCAAAAATGACCCGCATGTGGATCAGCCGGACATTCAACTGCTCCGCCTCCTGGACCGTCAGGTCACTGGTGGAATCGGTGATGATATGGACCATAGTTCCTCCTTCGGCGGACGGACCACCTTTGAAAAATTGCAAAATACAGGTTTACTATACCTAAATTTACTACAAAATGCAAGAAATTTTCACGTATTCCCGGTTGCTCCTTCCGAGTGAATGTGCTATGCTTTCCCAAAGAGAAGAAAGGGGGGGCAGTACCATGAAAGAACCGGAACGGATGCTGTCGGGCAAATTATATTACGCCGGAGATGAGGCCCTGTCGGCGGCACGGAACCGGGCGAAAAAGCTGACCTGGCACTTTAACCAAATGGACCCCACCGACTGGGCGGGCCGGACGGCCCTCCTGCAAGAACTGCTGGGCCGTCTGGGAGAGGATAGCTGGATCGAGCCCAGCTTCCGCTGCGACTATGGCGTGAACATCACCGTTGGAGACGCGGTGTTTATCAACTACGACTGCGTTTTTCTGGACGTTGCCCCCATCACCATCGGCGACCGGGTACTCATCGGTCCCAGGACGGGTCTCTACACTGCCGGGCACCCCATCGCCCCGGAGGTCCGGGACACGGGTCTGGAATACGGCCTGCCCATCACCCTGGAGGACGGCGTCTGGCTGGGTGGGAGCGTGGCGGTATGTCCCGGCGTAACCATCGGGCAGAACAGCATCATCGCTGCCGGTTCCGTGGTGACGAAGGACATTCCGCCCAACGTCATCGCCGCCGGGAATCCCTGCCACGTCCTGCGTCCCATTACTGACGAAGACCGGAAAAAGTGGGAAGCCCAGCGGCGGGAATACCTGCAATCCCAGGAGAGAGGCTAGGGGGAACTTTTGGTTCCCTGGTTATTCGCCGACGGCAAATGAAGAAAATGAAATCATTTTCGGCAGGACATGTGCCTGCCGAAAATACATTGACCCCAGCCGCCCTGGGCAGCGACACCAGTCCGCAGACTGGTGGTGGGGGGCAGCAAACGGATAAAGAGAACGGAGCCAAAGGGCTCCGTTCTCTTTATCCGTTTGCGTCTAGGGGGAGCTTGCTCCCCCTGGATTTTAGTTCATCTGTTTCCGGCGGCTGAGGTTCATGGTGCCGTCCTGCATGTTGTTCAGAGACTCCAGGCTCTTGCCGGTGCCCAGAGCCACGCAGGAGATAGCATCCTCCGCGATGACGGTCTGGATGCCGGTACGGGCGGCCACCAGCTTATCAAAGCCGGAAACCAGGCTGCCGCCGCCGGTCATCACGATGCCGTTGGTGGAGATGTCCGCCACCAGCTCGGGGGGCGTCCGCTCCAGCACGGAGTGGATGGCCTCCAT
>CALYTP010000208.1:0-2830 GCA_945486915.1 uncultured Clostridia bacterium
CGATATCTTTCCCACGGGAAAGTCGATATTGCCTTCGGCATCGATATTGATCGGTTGATCAAATGAGATACTTCGTATGTGCCCCGACAAAGGCATCACACCCCGCCGCTGCGGCGGGGAAAACGTCAGAAATAATCCGAAATGAACAATGGCTTTTTATGGAACAGCTGCTCCAGGGCGGGATTTTCGTGGAGGACTTCAATTCCTTCCATCCACTTTCTCGCGTCGGCAAAATCGCAGGAGCCCGCAATCAGCGCGGAAAAGGCGGGGATGGTCAGCTTCACATCCGGGGCGCAGTCCGTTTTCTGCACGCCGAGGACCTTTCCGTCTTCAAACGAAATGCGGAAGCAGCCGTTGTTTTCTTCGATCCAGGGGTCGTCGATCTGCAGAACTGTCTCTCCGCTGCCCCTGGCGGCGGCTTTTTTCAGCACCTCCTGCACCCGGATCACCCGGACCATGCCAGCAGGGGCTGTCTCCCAGCCTGCCGCGCCCAGGGACCACTCCGGCAGCAGATAGCGCAGACTGCCGTCGTCGGGCATGGGGAATTTGACATACCGATGGTCCGAGGCCTGGGTTCGGAACAGCTGCAGCAGGGCCTGGAACCCCTCTGCGTCGGAAAAGACGAATTTGCTGCACCGGATGTTCCGTCCGTCCGCTTCCCCGGTTGTGCGGCAGAGGGCGTAGGCTCCCGGGGTGCCGTCGGCACGGAACCAGACATAGCAGAATTCCTGCCTGACGGCGGGGTCCAGCTTCAGAAGGCCGTCGTAGAACCCTTCGTCATGCCGCACCGCCATGTTATACGTTGCTTCCCAGACCTGATCCACCGCCCGGACAGCCGCCCGCAGATCCCGCCCCGGCTCTGCCAGACGGTAGCTTCCGGCAACCTCCCGGCGCTTCAGCTGGGACAGGTCCACCCGGACATTCTGCTTCACCACGCAATTTTCATACCCGAATTGGCGGTAAAAGCAGGTGGAAAAGGGGTAGAGATAGGAAAAATCGTAGCCCCGGCGGAATAGCTCCGGCAAAAACGCGGCAAAGCAGCCCCTTATTCCGCCCCGGCGGCGGTACTGGGGCAGGGTCGCCACGCCGCCGATGCCGCCCATTTTGCAGCTGTGGCCGTCAAAATTCACGTTGAAATCCGAGACGGTCAGGGTGCTCATCATCTCCCCGTCGTCATCGAAGGCCGCCCAGTGCAGCGCCTCGTCGGGCTTCAAATCGGGTCTGCGCTCCATAGGAATTTCAAAGGCCAGAGAAAACAGCTCCTCCGTCCGCAGAAATTCCTCCGGCCGGATCAGACGAATGTCCATGGGGAATCCTCCATTTTTTTCGTTTATGCAATGGTATCAGGCAACAATCATCGCCCAGTCACCGCAGGGGAGGATACCATCCTCCCCTATATGGGTTCCTCAAATGGGTTAGAGAATTTTCAAACTGCCGGAGGTGATGCGCCTGCCGCTGGTGCGGTCGAAGAGCATGACCTCGTCGCCGGTGACGTTCAGGCGGATCTTCTCTCCCAGACGGAACAGGGTGTTGCCGAACACCACGCTGGTCAGCAGGAAATTGCCCACCCGGATCTTGATGGTGGACTCCATACCCGTGGGCATGGCGCCGTAGATCTCGCCCTCCAGCGCACCCTGGGGGTCCAGGCCGATGCACTCGGGCCGGATGCCCAGCATCATGTCCTCGTTGGTCAGCACAGGCTCCTCCAGCAGCGAGTCGTCCTCCTCCTGAACCCGGGCGATGTGGCAGCGGAAGACCTCATCCTTGTTGCCCTTCTCCACGTATCCCTTCCGGGCAGCGGCGGCCTTCAGCGCTTCGGCCTTGGCGGCGGCCTCGGCATCCCGCCGGGCATACCAGTCGGCAAGATTCAAAGGCTCGGCGGGGGTGAAGACGGCTTTTCGTCCTTCCAGCAGCGTCAGCTCCACCCCGGAGCCCGCCGCCCTGCCTGTTGCCTCCACAAAATTGATGGAGGGGTTGCCCACGAAGTCGGCGGCAAAGAGATTGTTGGGCTTGCTGTAGACGGTGAGCGGCGCGTCATACTGCTGCAGCACGCCGTTGTTGATGAGGCAGATCCGGGTTGCCAGGGTCATGGCCTCCATCTGGTCGTGGGTGACGTAGACGAAGGTGGAGCCGGTTTCCAGATGCAGCCGCTGGAGCTCATAGCGCATTTCCAGCCGCAGCTTGGCGTCCAGGTTGCTCAGAGGCTCATCCATAAAGAGGACGCTGGGCTCCGGTGCCAGGGTCCGGGCGATGGCCACGCGCTGCTGCTGGCCGCCGGACAGCTCCGCGGGATAGCGGTCCATGAACATGCTGATCTTCACGATCCGGGACACCCGGCGCACGGACAGGTCGATCTCCTCTTTCGTCAGCTTCCGGACGGACACGGCGGGCTTGCCGTTTCGGATGATCTGGAAGTCATCGGTCAATCCGGCCTTCTTTGCCGCTTCCACCTTTTCCCGCAGAACCCGAATCTCGGCGGAGACATCCCCGCCCTTTTCCAAATGGTAGGCGGCCAGCTTCTTGGCGGTGTACTGGGAGATGGTGAAGGCGTCGATGAGCTTGATGATGAGCTTCTTGTCGTCCAGCTTTCCCTTCTTGTCCCGGCATTCCTCGATGACCTTCACCACCTCTTCCGGGCGCTCCAGAATTTCCGCCAGCCGGGCGGCGGTTTTGGCCTCGAAATTGTACTCCGGCATTTCCTCCTTGATGTTGGACAGGCCGAAGGCGATGTTCTGGTAGACGGTCATATTGGGCCACAGGGCGTAGTTCTGGAACAGGAAGCCCACCTTCCGCTTGTTGGCGGGGATGTTGATGCCCAGGGCGCTGTCGA
>CALYTP010000209.1:0-2821 GCA_945486915.1 uncultured Clostridia bacterium
GGACCCGCGTATCCAGCTTGGAAGGCTGGTGTTCTACCATTGAACTACACCCGCACAGCTCGCGTGTCGGATTCAGCTAGTAAATTCTAGCATACATTTGCCAACGTGTCAAGCGCCGCCGGAGATTTTTTTCAAAAATGTTTCGCCTCCCCGCCTGCTGCCCCGGCATGACGGTAAATTGGTTTTTCGCACTGGCGCTTACAGCGACCTTGGCTCTCCCTTTGGGAGCGCTGTAAGCCGAACAGGCTGACTGAGAGGGTACTACGTTTGATGGATGGGTGCGTCATTGGAACGTGGAACCCTCTCAGTCTGCCCCGAAGGGGCAGCCAGCTCTCCCATAGGGAGAGCCAAGGTCGCTTCGCTCCGTACCGCGTCCGGCGTGGTAGCATTCACCAAAACACTCAGTTAACGAACCTGGCGGGAGGATACGATCCTCCCCTACAAGGGCTGGGCAGTTGCGTTTCCTGCGCAGGAACGATACCGGACGGTGCCCGATCTCCGGTCAGCCCGCGGCGGCGGAATCTTTACGCAATCTTAATGTCCCGCCTGCCAGCTTTAACACCCTCTTTATGCCGTTTCCGGTATCCTATAGACAAAAATTGACGGAAGGTGCGCCACATGTGGGCTTTTTTTCACAGATATAAGATCACTTCCGCCCAGATCATTCTGGTGGGCTTCGCCCTGGTGATCCTGCTGGGCACCGTCTTGCTGATGCTGCCCGTCTCCAGCCGCGCCGGCGCCGCCACGGGCTTTGCCGACTGCCTGTTCACCGCCACCTCCGCCGTCTGCGTCACCGGCCTTGTGGTCCGCGACACCGCCACCCACTGGTCCTTCTTCGGTCAGGCTGTGATCCTGATCCTCATCCAGATCGGCGGCATGGGCGTCATCACCGTGGCGGCCATCATCACCATGGCCTCCGGCAAAAAAATTTCCCTGATGCAGCGCAGCGCCATGCAGGATGCGGTGGCAGCCCCCCAGGTGGGCGGCATCGCCAGATTCACCGGCTTCATCGTCCGGGGTATTTTCCTTTTCGAGCTGCTGGGGGCGCTGGTGCTGATGACGGTTTTCCTCCCGGAATACGGCCCCAAGGGCATCTGGCTGGCGGTGTTCCATTCCATTTCCGCCTTCTGCAACGCGGGCTTCGACCTGATGGGCACCAAAGGGGCCTTCACCTCCCTGACCTCCTACGCGGAAAACCCCGTGGTCAATCTCACCGTCATGGCCCTGATTATCATCGGCGGCATCGGCTTTCTCACCTGGCAGGACATCCGCAGCAACGCAGCACACCTGCGGCAGTACCGGATGCAGAGCAAGGTCATTTTAACCATGACCGTCATCCTGATTGTCTTCCCCGCCGCCTTCTTTTTCTTCTTTGAGCTGCGGGAGCTGCCCCTGAAGCAGCGGATCTGGGGCGCATTGTTTCAGGCGGTGACCCCCAGAACCGCAGGCTTCAACACCATGGATCTGACAGCCTTCAGCGAGCCGGGACAGCTGCTGACCACCCTCTTGATGCTCATCGGCGGCGCCCCCGGCTCCACCGCAGGCGGCATGAAAACCACCACCCTGGCAGTCTTATTCGCCTGCGCCGCCGCTGCCTTCCGCAAGCGGGAAAACGGCGCCTTCTTCGGGCGGCGGATTGCGGATCAGACCGTGAAAAACGCAGTGGCCGTGCTGCTGTTGTACCTGGCCATGTTCCTCTCCGGCGGCATGATTATCAGCATGGCGGAAAACCTGCCGCTCCTGCCCTGCCTCTTTGAAAGCGCCTCCGCCGTGGGCACCGTGGGATTGACTCTGGGCATCACCCCAAGCCTGGGCACCGTGTCCCGGCTGGTGCTGATCCTGCTGATGTTCTTCGGCCGGGTGGGCGGCATGACCTTCGTCTTTGCCACCCTGCCCACCAAGGAAAATCCCCATTCCCGGCTGCCGTTGGAAAAAATCACCGTGGGCTGACCGAAAAAATACACAGGAGGAAACCCTATGAAATCCATTCTATTGATCGGCGCGGGCCGGTTCGGAAAAAACATCGCCATCAAGCTGCGGGAGCTGAACCATCAGGTCATGGCCGTGGATCACAGCGAGGATCGGGTGCAGGAGATTCTGCCCTATGTGACCAACGCCCAGATCGGCGACAGCACCAGCGAGGAATTCCTGCGCTCTCTGGGCGTGGGCAATTTCGACACCTGCGTCGTGGCCATCGGCGACGATTTTCAAAGCTCCCTGGAGACCACCTCCCTGCTGAAGGACCTGGGAGCAAAAATGGTGGTGTCCCGGGCCGCCACGGATGTGCAGGAGAAATTCCTGCTGCGCAACGGCGCCGACGAGGTGGTCTGCCCGGAAAAGCAGATTGCCCGCTGGACCGCCATCCGCTGCAGCGCCGACCACATCCTGGACTACATCGAAATCGACGGCGACCACGCCATCTTCGAGGTGCCCATCCCCAAGTCCTGGCTGGGCAAGACCATCGGCCAGGTGGACATCCGAAAGAAATTCAGCATCAACATTCTGGCCGTGAAAACCGGCAGGAAGCTGGACTGCTTCATCACCCCGGACCTGCTGCTCACCGAAGAGAAAACCCTGATGGTCATGGGAAAATACAAGGATCTGCAGAAATGCTTCAAAATCTGACCCCTGCAAATTGCCCGGCCACTGTGGTATGGTGTAACAGCTGAAAATTGTAATTTGGCGGTGCAAAACTTTCTTGCGCCGCAGCGCATATCGAGTGCCATGCACATATCGATTGCGAAGCAAATATCGATTGCGAAGCAAATATCGATTGCGAAGCAAATATCGATTGCGAAGCAAATATCGTTTTGATATATCG
>CALYTP010000210.1:0-2781 GCA_945486915.1 uncultured Clostridia bacterium
CGTCGCTGATGAAGACCTTGTCGCCCTTCCAGTCCAGCTCCTTGACGGGGGAGACGACGGCGGCGGTGCCGGTGCCGAAGACCTCCTCCAGCTTGCCCTCGTGGCCGGCCTTCATGATGTCGGCGATGGCCAGCTTGCCCTCGATGACCTCATAGCCCCAGTCCTTCAGCAGCTCGATGCAGCTGCGGCGGGTGACGCCGGGCAGCACGGTGCCGGTGCAGGCGGCGGTGTAGATCTTGCCGTCGATCTTGAACATGATGTTCATGCTGCCGACTTCCTCAACGTACTTTTTCTCCACGCCGTCCAGCCACAGCACCTGGGCAAAGCCCTGCTGCTCGGCCAGCTCACCGGCCTTGATGGAGGCGGCGTAGTTGCCGCCGCACTTGGTAAAGCCGGTCAGGCCGGGTGCGGCACGGATATACTCGTCTTCGACGTAGATACGCACGGGGTTGATGCCCTCGGCGTAATAGGCGCCGGAGGGTGCGCAGATGATGCAGAAGATGTAGTGCTTGCTGGCGTGGACGCCCAGGCCGACGTCAGAGGCGATCACGAAGGGACGGATGTACAGGGAAGCGCCGTCGGTGTGGGGGACCCAGTCCTTGTCGACTTCCACCAGAGCCTTGACGGCCTGGACAAAGTCCTCAACGGGGATCTGGGGAATGCACAGACGGTCGGAAGAATCCTGCATTCGCTTCGCGTTGCAGTCGGGGCGGAAGAGCTGAATGGTGTTGTCAGCGGTGCGGTAGGCCTTCATGCCTTCGAAGATCTCCTGGGCATAGTGGAACACCACGCATGCGGGGTCCAGCTCAAAGGGAGCGTAGGGAACGATGCGGGCGTCGTGCCAGCCTTCGCCATCGGTGTAGTCCATCAAGAACATGTGGTCGCTGAAGAGCTTACCGAAGCCCAGCTTGCTCTCATCGGCGGGCTTTGCCTTGGGAGCGGTGGTTTTGACGATCTTGATATCCAGCATAACAAACTCTCCTTACGAATTGAATTGAAGTTCGACAAATAAACAAAAAGACTCTCGCACGATTTCGCGCAAGGCGAAAAGGCGAAAGTCAAACTTCCATATAGTCCCGTATCCGGCGGCTGACATATTCGCCGTGTGCACTTCCATTTATACGCTGATAGCGGAATAAAGTCAAGCGGTAAAATGCACAGAATGACCAAAACGGGGGAGAGAGCCCCGGAGGGCCGGCGCTTTCCGGCTCTCCGGGGGGAGGTTCAGAGTTCAGAGGGACTCACTGCACGCAGGCCATGCCGCGGCGGAAAGCCTCAATGTTCAGAGGGATAAATTTGGCCTTGGGGCCGGCGAACATGGTCTCGATCATCTTCTCGATGGTCTCGGGCTTCAGGACCTTGGTGGCGGCCACATAGGCGCCCAGCATGACCATGTTGCCCACCTTGGGATTGCCTACCTCCTCGGCGATCTGGGCGCAGGGGATATAGTAAGCCTTCAGGTCGGGACGGGACACCTTGTCAGTGACCACGTCGCTGTTGACAAAGACCGTGCCGCCGGGGAGAACGCCCGCCTCGAACTTCTCCAGAGAGGGCTCGTTCAGAGCAATCAGCTCCGTGCAGCGGGCGAATACGGGAGAGCCCACAGGCTTGTCAGACAGGACCACGGAGCAGTTGGCGGTGCCGCCCCGCATCTCAGGGCCGTAGGAGGGCGCCCAGGTGACGTTCAGGCCCTCGTCCATGCCGGCCTCCGCCAGGTTCTTGCCGATAGCCAGACCGCCCTGGCCGCCGAAACCGGAAATAATGATTTCCTTCTTCATCTTATTTCACCTCCGCACTGGAATCCTTAATGACACCCAGGGGATAATACGCGGCCATGTTCTCCTTCAGCCATTGAGTGGCCTTCAGCGGCGTCATGCCCCAGTTGGTGGGGCAGGTGGACAGGACTTCAATGAAAGTGAAGCCCTCCCGGTTCATCTGCTTTTCAAAGGCCTTCTTGATGGCCTTCTTGGCCTTGTTGATGTTGGCGATGTCGGTGACGCAGACACGCTCGGCGTAGACGCAGCCGTCCAGGGTGGACAGCATCTCCGCCATGCGGATGGGCATACCGGCCTGCTCCACGGTACGGCCGGACTGGCAGGTGGTGGCCCGCTGGCCGATCAGGGTGGTGGGGGCCATCTGGCCGCCGGTCATGCCGTAAATGGCGTTGTTGACGAAGATGGTGGTGAACTTCTCACCGCGCATGGCGGCGTGGACGATCTCTGCGGCGCCGATGGAGGCCAGGTCGCCGTCGCCCTGATAGGTGAACACGGCCTGATTGGGGTGGGTGCGCTTGATACCAGTGGCCACGGCGGGAGCGCGGCCGTGAGCGGCCTCCAGCATATCGCAGCTGAAATAGTTGTAAGCGAACACGGAGCAGCCCACGGGGCAGACGCCGATGGCGTCATCCAGCAGGCCCAATTCTACCAGGGACTCGGCTACCAGCTTGTGGATGATGCCGTGGTTACAGCCGGGGCAATAGTGCAGTTCGGCATCAGTCAAGCCTTTGGACTTCTCATATACGATTGCCATATCACTTGACCTCCTTTAATGCATTCTTGGCCGCTTCAATGATTTCTTCCACAGTGGGCATCACGCCGCCGGCCTGGCCCAGGAAGGAAATGGGCTTCTGACCTTCCACACCCAGGCGGACATCGTCGATCATCTGACCAGTGGAGCTCATCTCCACATCCAGGAATGCTCTGACGTGCTCCTTAGCAGCCAGTTCGTGCAGCGCCTTCTCGGGGAAGGGCCACAGGGTGATGGGGCGGAACAGGCCGGCCT
>CALYTP010000211.1:0-2754 GCA_945486915.1 uncultured Clostridia bacterium
ATCTGCATTTTGTTGAAATAGTACAATCGTTTCGTGTTTTCAGATACGCCCTAACCATTTTATCGAGAAATAGTATGAAAAGGAATGCGTCTGCGTCCCAACGACGGGCAGTGACACGGAAAACGGACACATACCCCCATAAAAAGGACCGATCTGCGGCCGGAAAATGCCTGTATCATAGGGAATATAAGCTGAGGCAACACCGCTTAGGTGGGAGCTACGGGCTTCGGCAGATCTTTTACCCCAATCGTGCAGTATGAAAAATGGGAAATACACAAAGTATTCCCGCATTTTTCATACTTTCGCCTGGGGCAAAATCTCTTGCCGAATCTCCTTGCCCCATTATGCGGTGTTGCCCTGATACTGTTCTTCGATTAAAACCTCACAATCTTTCCGGTCTGATTATGTTCGCTGTCAGGAGGCGGATCCTTCCGACTCGCCGCAGTGCCCGCAGCAGGTTCCCTTGCAGGAGCAGCCGCTGGGGCAGCCGATGCAGCGGGCGCCGCGTTTCCTGGCCCGGTACAGATATCTGCCGGACAGGGCAAGGATAACCGCCACCACCGCCAGAATGATGCAATTTTCCATAATCATTACTTCCTTTCGCTCAGCGCATACTGCGCGGAAAGCTGCTTGTTGGCATTGCCGATCAGAAAAACCACAACGCAAACCAGAATCAAAACCACCATCAGGCCCGGCAGGAATCCGGCACCGAAAGAGCCGGTGGTGATCAGCGTGCCAATCTGATAGGTAAGATAGGCAACCGTAAAGCCGGTGGCAAACTGCAGCCCCACGCCGCCCCAGAACCACTTGCGATCATTGATCTCGGAGTGCATGGCACCCAGCGCGGCAAAGCAGGGCGGGGTGTACAGGTTGAACATCAGATATGCCAGCGCGGCAACCCTGGTGATGGCAAACACAGAGGCAACCTCTGTGCCAGCGCCTTCCATCAGGGCCAGCTCTTCCGTGTCGATCAGGTTCTCCAGGCCCACGAAGCAGACCGCCAGCGTACCGACCACATTTTCCTTGGCAATGAACCCGGTGACGGCAGCGGCAGCCAACTGCCAGGAGACAACACCCACGATGGGCACCAGCAGGTAGGCAAAGGGACCGGCAACGGAGGCCAGAATGGAGTCACTGGCAACCTCGGCAACTTCAAAACGCCAGGTGAAGGTCTGCATGATCTGAACGACCGTGTTGCAGACCAGAATGATGGTAAAGGCCTTGACGATGAATGCCCAGCCCCGGGAACACATATCCATGACGGCGCGCTTCAGAGAAGGAACCTTGTATTCGGGCAGCTCGATGATGAAGAAGGATTTGCGGTGCTTGTAGCCGGTGATTTTGTTCACCAGCAGCGCGCCCAGCAGAATCAGCACAATGCCCACGAAGTACATCAGCGTACCCACCCAGGAAGCATCCGCAAAGAAAGCACCAGCAAACAGAGCAATCACGGGCAGCTTTGCGCCGCAGGGCATGAAGGGGGTCAGCATGGCAGTGGCGCGGCGCTCCCGCTCATTGCGAATGGTACGGCAGGCCATGACACCGGGAATGGCGCAGCCGGTGCCAACCACGAAGGGAATCACAGACTTGCCGGAGAGGCCCACCTTTTTGAAGATGGGGTCCAGAACCACCGTGGCCCGGGCCATATAGCCGCAGTCCTCCAACAGGGAGATCAGGAAGTACATGACCATCACCAGAGGCAGGAAGCCGATGACCGCGATGACGCCGCCGAGGATGCCATCCACCAGCAGCGCCTGCAAGATGGGAGCCGCGTTTTCAAAGAGTCCGCCCACCCATTCCTGGAAGGTTTCCAGCCAGCCCACCAGGGTATCCGCGATCCAGGGGCCGACCCAGGCCTGAGAAATCTGGAATACCAGGAACATGACCGCTGCAAAAATAACCAGACCGCCAATGGGATGGGTCAGAGCGGCATCGATTTTGTCCTGAGCGTTCTTTTCCTTGGTCAGAACCTTCCGGGTCTCGACCTTGGCAACGATCTTGTTGACAAACGCAAACCGTTTGCGGTCAGCCGCTTCAACGGCGGTCTTATCCGTCAGATCGATATTCCCTTGATGATAAGGCGCTTTCTGCCCCTGACCATTCAGGGAAGCGGCGGCCTTCACGACTTCTGCCAGCCCATCCCCGGTGGTGGAGGTGGTGTCAAATACCGGGCAGCCCAGCTTATCGGACAGGGCGCGGATGTCAATCTGGGTTTGCTTCTTCTCGTTGATGTCGTGCTTGTTCAGCGCCACCACCACAGGGATGCCCAGCTCCAGAAGCTGGGTGGTAAAGAACAGAGAACGGCTCAGATTGGTGGCATCCACAATGTTGATGATGGCATCGGGGTGCTCGTTTCGGACATAGGAGCTGGTGATGCTCTCCTCCGAGGTAAAGGGGGACATGGAGTAGGCGCCTGGCAGATCCACGGCGATCAGCTCCTGAGTTCCTGCGTAGGTCTTTTTAATCAGCGCCTCTTTCTTGTCCACGGTAACACCGGCCCAGTTGCCAACCTTCTCGTTGCGCCCGGTCAGGGCGTTGTACATGGTGGTTTTACCGCTGTTGGGATTGCCTGCAAAAGCAATTCTCATTTTTGGTTTCCTCCTCTTTTGGTGGTTATTCTGTCAGGTTTTTTTCATGGATCGCAGGATGTTAGCAATCGCTAACTATTGAATAAAAAGAATCCGCGGATTCTCTCTGACGCTCAGATGACGATGGCCGCCGCCAACTGATTATCGATGCTGTATCTTCCATCCT
>CALYTP010000212.1:0-2736 GCA_945486915.1 uncultured Clostridia bacterium
ACGTTGTTTAATTTACAAGGTACACGCCGCTTTCCGGCGGAACATTGCTATTATACAAAACTTCATTCTGTTTGTCAACTACTTTTTTCGGAAGCATTCGACTCGCAGTCCGTTTTGCATCAGCAGCAGCTTTGTTAGGATAACATATCCTTTCGCTGTTGTCAACTGTTTTTTTGAAGTTTTTTAAAACTTCCTATTCCCCAGTTTTCCTTGCCGAAGCGGTTGCCTCAGCGACAGCTTGCTTAGGATACCAGACCATTCGCCGTTTGTCAACACCAAATTTGAATTTTCTTCAAAAAAAATCATCCGCATACCGAAGCATGCGGATGACGATGATTTCTTATGTAAGTGTATCACATAGCATTGACTTCATCGAAGGTCTTTTCAATGCTCGCGTCAGGCTTTTCCGTCAGCAGGCTGACCACCACGATAACAACAGAGGCCACAATGAACGCGGGCAGCAGCTCGTAGACGTTCCAGGCACCGCCCATGGGGCGCACGCAGAACTTCCATACAAACACCATCACTCCGCCGGCGACCAAACCTGCCAGGATACCCTGACGGTTGCTGCGCCTCCAGAACAGGGCAAACAAGATCGCAGGGCCGAAGGTTGCACCGAAGCCTGCCCAGGCGAAGGACACGATCTGGAACACGCTGCTGTTGGGATCAGTGGCCAGGAACGCGGCAATGACTGCAATCACGATGACGGTGAGTCGGGCCACCAGCATGGTCTGCTTAGCCGTCAGCTTCACGCCGAAGACATCCTGCAACATATTTTCAGAGAAAGCGGAAGCCGCAGACAGCAGCTGCGAGTCCGCCGTGGACATGGTGGCAGCCAGGATACCAGCCAGGATCAGGCCGGCGATCACAGCGGGAATGATACCGTAAGAGGAAAGCAGATCCGCGATCTTGACAATGACCGTCTCGGAAGCGCTGCCCTCCAGCATGGGGATACGCCCCGCCTTGGAAACGCCGTAGCCGATCATGCCGATGCAAATAGCCACTGTCATGGAAATTACCACCCAGATGGAGGCAATACGGCGGGAGAGCTTCAACTCATTCTCGTCACGAATCGCCATGAAGCGCACTAGGATGTGGGGCATACCGAAATAGCCCAGGCCCCAGGCCATGGTGGATACAATCGTAACCATGCCGTAAGGAGCAGCAGTGCCGGAAGAAGCATCATGCGTCTGAACAAAGCTCAGATATCCAGGCAGATCCCGGACGTTGTCCAGCACAGCGTCCACGCCACCTGCCTGATAGATGCCGAAGCAGGTGATAACAACGAGAGCGCAGGTCATGATAATGGACTGGATCAAATCCATGGTGGCAACGGCGCTGAAGCCGCCTACAGAGGTATAGCTGATGATGACCACCGTGCCGATGATCACCGCCAGAAGGTAATTCCAGCCGAACAGACTGTTGAACAGCTTGCCGATGGCGGCCAGGCCGGAGGCCACATAAGGGACAAAGAAGATCAGGATAATCAGAGATGCGATGCACATGATCACCGGCTTCTTTTCCCCATAGCGCTTGGAAATAAACGAGGGAATGGTGATGGCGTCCAGCTTCACACTGTAACGACGAATCTTTTTGGCTACCAGCAGGAAGTTCAGATAGGTGCCCACAGCCAGGCCAACAGCCGTCCAGCCCGCGTCAGCCACGCCACAGAGATAGGCCAGGCCGGGCAGTCCCATCAGCAGCCAGGAACTCATGTCAGATGCTTCGGCGCTCATGGCAGTGACCAGCGGTCCCATACCGCGCCCGCCCAGGTAAAAGCCCTCGGCGCTTTTCTTGCTCCGCCGGCCGATCATAACGCCGGTGAAAATCACGAAACAAAGGTACAGGATAATAGTTGCCATGATTGCGATTTGTGCGGATGTCATTGTTCTCTCTCCTTTAACGTTCAATGTTTGATATCATACCACACTCTTAGATAGAATAAAATACAGAACAGCGTATAGGATTTATTCTATACGCTGTTCTGTATAATATATAATATTTCTTTTGTTTTCAGCCAAAATTAACTATACGTTTTTCAGAATAAACTCCATGCAAAAAATAAATTCTTTTCAACCGCAGTCATTTGGCTCGATAACTCTCCAAAAACATGGGCGTCATACTGTCCGTATACGCTACCAGGGAGTATTCGCCGCCGGACAGGCACCAGTCGTACAACAGTGCCCGCTCCCAAAGGGCATAAGCCTTCACGATTTCATTGACAGTGCGGTCCCGCCGGAGCTGTCCCGCCTTCTGTCCGTCGGCGATGATCTGCCGCAGAAGCTTAAAATAGGTGCGGTTCCGGTCCAGTAGGTGCTTCTCTCCCCGGGCCAGAAGCTGAGTGGACAGGAGCCGGGCCAGCAGGTCCATGGACACGCCGCCGTCGATCATGGCGAACAGTTCGTGATTCAGATAGACCAGTTTCTCCATGGCGTCCAGGTCCGGCGACATCGTTTTCTTCAATTCCTCATATTTCTCATCAAACACATAGGCCAGAGTGCCCAGCAAGGCATCCTTTCCATCAAAATAGTGATAAAAGGACCCCTTGGAGGTCTCCGATTCGAACACGATATCCTCTACCGTGGTATCCTCATAGCCCTGCTCATAAAACAGCTTCCAGGCCGCCGAAATGATGCGGCCTCTTGTGTTTCTGGTGTTCTTTCTTGACATGCGGCACGGCTCCCCTCTTTGTGCTATCTCTAATATAACGGCTTTCTTCGTCCAAATCAAGCGAAT
>CALYTP010000213.1:0-2695 GCA_945486915.1 uncultured Clostridia bacterium
ATCACATCATAGTGACAGTTGATGATATCATTCAGCTCGGTCTCCACGCGCTTGGTCATATACTCCGGGGGATTGTCGCCGTAGAGCCTGCGGAATTTTCCGTAAACCAGGCTTTTCAGGTCCTCCACGGAGTTTTCGATCTTGGGCGCGAACAGGTTATGGGGCACCGGCCGTAGGCTCTCGCACATATCCGCAATTTTGTTGGGATTGGTGACCACGATCTCATAGGCCTTTTCCTCCCCCAGATAGCTGAACTCGGCCAGCATTTCATCGGTGGTGCGGAAGTACAGGGGATTGGGCTTATCGGCATCGTCAAAGCCCTTGGTGGCCAGCAGAATATGGCGGAAGGGCTCGTCCTCCGGGTTCAGGAAGTGGACGTCGCCGGTGGCAACCACCAGTTTCCCCAGCTCGTCGCCGATGCGGACGATGGTGCGGTTGAAGTTACGCAGGTCCTCCATATCCTTGGCAATGCCCTTGTCCAGCATGAACCGGTTGTTGGCCAGGGGCTGGATCTCCAGATAGTCATAGAAGGAGGCGATGCGCTTCAGCTCGTCCTCGCTCTTGCCGTCCAGCAGCGCCTGGAACAGCTCGCCGGCCTCGCAGGCGGAGCCGATAATCAGGCCCTCCCGCAGCTCCAGCAGCTCGGACTTGGGCATTCTGGGCACACGCTTGAAATATTTCAGATTGGAATCCGAAATCAGGTGATAGAGGTTGCGCAGACCCACCTGATTCTTGGCAAAGACGATGATGTGCCGTGCATGGCGGTCGGTGATGCGGCCCTTGCTGCGCAGGGAGGTCATGGCGGGATTCACTGCCGACAGGGTGTGGATATCCAGCTCGTCTTCCATCTTCTTCATCAGTCTGTCCAGGATCAGGCCGCAGGTCATGGCGTCGTCTCCTGCCCGGTGATGGTTGAAGTCCGGCAGGCTCAACGCATTGGACACGATGTCCAGCTTGAATTTATTCAGATGGGGCAGCAGGTTCTGGGCCAGGATCAGGGTATCCACGGCGGTGAAGCGGTACTCATAGCCCAGGCGCTGGCACTCGGCACGGATGAAACCGGTGTCGAAATCGGAATTGTGGGCCACCAGCACCCGGTTTCCGACGAAGTCCAGGAATTTGGGCAGCACCTCTTCGATGGTCGGTGCCCCCACCAGCATATCGTCGGAAATGCCGGTGAGCTCCACGATCTTCTTATCCAGCGGCCGTCCGGGATGGACAAAGGTCTGGAAGCGGTCCTGCTCCACGCCGCCCTTCAGCACCACGGCGCCGATCTCTATAATTTTATCCGTCCGGGAGCTGAGGCCGGTGGTCTCCAGGTCGAAGGCCACATATTCCTCGCCGAAGGCCATCTCCTGATCGCCGTGAACCACAATGCGGTCATCCACATCGTTGACATAGTAGCCTTCGCAGCCGTAGAGGATCTTGATATTCTCGTCGGTACCTGCCACCTTGGCCTTGCCCGCCGCCTTCATGGCATCGGGGAAGGACTGGGCCACGCCGTGATCGGTGATGGCGATGGCTCTGTGCCCCCAGGCCGCCGCCTGCTTGACGGCTGTGGCGGTATCGGTCAGGGCGTCCATGTTGCTCATGGTGGTATGCAGATGCAGCTCCACCCGCTTTTCACCGGGGGCGGTATCCTTCCGCTTGGGCATGGCACCGGGCATGATGGCATAGGGCTTGAGCACCATATCGTTTTCAAACCGGTCCTCGATGAGCTTGCCCTGCACCCGCAGGACGGTGCCCACCTGCACGGCATCGAGGATGGGCTTTGCCTCTTTGGCCTCCAGGAACCGGGTGACCCGGATGGAATTTGTGTTGTCCGTCATATCGAACTTGACCACGAAGGCATTGCGCTTGGTCAGCTCCTTGTGATCCACCGCAAAGACCTTGCCCTCGACGATGATGGTGCCCATGTCCATGGACATCTCGTTCATGGCAACGGTCTTGCCCCGGAAGGGCTTGCCGTAAATCACAGAGCTGTCCTGTTGCTCTGCCCTGGGGGCTTCCGCTGCTTTCTGAGGTGCCCGACCGGCGGGACAGGTCTCCATGGCGGATAAACGCATGGCGTCCACGGCTTCAAAGAGCGCCTTGCCCTCCAGCGCGTTTCCGGCTTCGATCTCAATGGTCACAGGTGCCGCGAACCGCTCCCGAAGCACCTTCTGCACCTCGGGCACCAGCTTCTCCAGCGCCTGCTTGCCGTTGGCGGGAAGCTGAACGGTCAGCTTGTTCCCTTCCCAGTTCCATCTGGCCCCGGCCAGACTGCCCCGGGTCATGGAATCCCGGCTGACAAACAGCATCATCAGCTCCATGGGCTCGATGTTGTGCAGCTCCGTCTCCGGGTGGGTCAGGGTAATCTCCAACCTTGAAAGACCGTAGAGGATTCTTGCATCCCGAACCAACGCATCCACCAGCCTGGCGGGAACGTAATTGGGACTGTGGGCAGCCACGTGCACGCTGCGCTCCTCCGGGTTGATGTCGGCAGCAACAATGGCCGCCTGAGAAAGAGCTTCCTTCAGCTCCTCAGGCGGCGCATAGTCCGAAAACATATCCAATAAAAAAACCGTTTCTTTCATAATCTGTTTCTCTGCTGCTTGACTGTTTTAGGGTGTAACATCTTAAAATTGTAATTTGGCGGTATCGTTTCTTCGGAGCGAAGCGACCTTGGCTCTCCCTTTGGGAGAGCTGGCTGCCC
>CALYTP010000214.1:0-2682 GCA_945486915.1 uncultured Clostridia bacterium
CTGAACTATTTTACCACACTTTTGCTACTGACTTTATTATACAAGGGGAGGCTATCAGCCTCCCGCCACGTGGGTCGACTGCGTGTTCCGGTGAATGGAATTTTGTTGGATATGGTACGGAGCGAAGCGACCTTGGCTCTCCCTTTGGGAGAGCTGGCTGCCCCGGAAGGGGCAGACTGAGAGGGTCCCACGTTCCAATATACGCTTTCAACCATCAAACGGAGTACCCTCTCAGTCAGCCTGTTCGGCTGACAGCTCTCCCAAAGGGAGAGCCAAGGTCGCTATCGCGCCAGTGCAAATTGCAGGTTTTTACATTAACAACCTTGTAGGGGATGATATCCTCCCCTGCGATGGCTGGGCAATATCCATAAAAGGAGCAGAAACGCAATGATTCAGCTATACAAACGAATCCTGCCCCCGTTGGGGCAGCGGATCATCAAAACGGCAGCGGCGGTGTTCATCTGCCTGGTGATCGATATGCTCCGGGGCGGCCGGGGGGATGTGGGCTCCTCCATCGTCACGGCCATCATCTGTATGCAGCCCTTTCTGGAGGACACGAAAACCTTCGCCCTGGACCGCATCTTCGGCACCGTGCTGGGCGCCATGTGGGCGCTGGGGTTCCTGCTGCTGATGGAGCTGTTCCCGTCGCTGGGCGCCTGCCGGATGGTGGTCTATTTGCTCATGTCCCTGTTTGTCATCCTGGCGATCTACAGCACCGTGATCATCAAGAAATCCAAGCTGGCGTC
This sequence comes from uncultured Clostridia bacterium, assembly GCA_945486915.1. Lineage (GTDB taxonomy): Bacteria > Bacillota > Clostridia > Oscillospirales > Oscillospiraceae > Faecousia. The sequence continues at coordinate 747 of CALYTP010000214.1, forward strand.
CCTGGTGGCCATTGTGCTGATGGGCACCATCGTGGCCTTCCCCAATGTCAATTCCCCGGTGGAGCAGACCCTGGGGAACCTGGCCGATACCATCATCGGCACCGTGGTGGCCATCTGCGTCAACGTCTTCCACCTGCCCAGGAGGAAGCACCCGGAGTACCTGTTTTTTGTGCGCACCATGGACCTGGTGCCGGACCGGTTCCGGCAGATTCCGTCCTCGGTGCACATTACCCTGGATCGGCTGTATCAGGACGGGGCGAAAATTTGCCTGGTCTCCCGGTGGGCGCCCGCCTTCATCATCTCCCAGATGGGGCTGCTGAATGTCAACGCCCCCATGATCATCATGGATGGCGCGGCCCTCTATGACATCCGGGAGAACAAATACCTGGATGTGGTGCCCATTCCCCGGCAGAACGCGGAGCGGCTCTGCGACATTCTGAAAAGCTTCGGCGTGGGCGTGAACCTCTATGCGGTGAATGAGCGGACCATGACCGTCTGCCACAGCGGCCCGACCAACCTGGAGGAACGGCGGGAGTGCGACGAAATGAAGCGCTCGCCCTACCGCCACTATGCCGACGGTATGCCCCGCCAGGAGGACCAAATCGCCTTCCTGCGGGTCATCGACACCACCGCGCGCATTGCGGAGCTGGAGTACGAGCTGAAAGGCGTTCTGCCCACCGGGATGTTCCGCATGGCAGTGCGGAAGGACGACAAATACGAGAGCACCAGCGGCCTCTATTTCTACAATCCGGCGGCTACGGTGGAGAATATGAAGCAGCGGGTGCTGGAAAGGATGCCCGGAGAGGAGACGCTGAAGCCCGTGGAGCTACTGCCCAGAACCGAAAAATACCTGCCGGAGCACGACGCCCTGATGCTGCTGGGCAGGCTGAAAAACATCTATGAGCCCGTCACCCTGCTCCCACGAAAAAAGAAGCCCCAATAAACAGGCCCGGCCGCTTCACAGAGTGAAAATTGAAGATTAGAGAGTGAAGATTAGAGAGTGAAGATGAGAAAACCATTCCGTTATCTCCACTCTCCACTCTTCACTCTTCACTCTTCACTCTTCACTCCCCGCTCCCTGCATAAACTCCCGCCTTCCGGGACATAATCGGAAAAGGAGGGACGATTATGAAGGTAAAGGACATCATGACCACAGATGTGGTCAAGATCTGCCCGGAGGAGACCGCGGATGTGGCGGCAAGGACCCTGGAGCATTATAACATAGGCGCGCTGCCGGTCTGCGGCCTGGATGATCGGCTGCAGGGGATGCTCACCGACCGGGACCTGGTGGTGCGCTGCCTGGCCTCCGGCAAACAGGGCGGCACCCTGGTGGCTGACCTGATGACAAAGCAGGTGATCACCGTCACCCCGGAGACCGAGGTTGCCGAGGCGGCGGCCGTCATGGGCAGAAACCAGATCCGCAGACTCCCCGTGGTGGAGGGCCGGACCGTCTGCGGAATGCTGAGCCTGGGAGACATTTCCGCCCATTCGCAGAGCGCTGCCGGCGCCCTGTCCGCAATCAGCAGCGGCCTTTCCAGACGCTGACGATTGGATTTTTCTGCCAGACGCGGACAAGTGTCCTCTGTGAAAAGTCCACAAAAAAGTATGCAGAAACTTGTAAAAAGTGCTTGACAAAAGGCTTGCATGGTGGTATTATATGCGAGCTGTCCGATGAACGGGAGAAAATAACCGGGAGGACGACAAAAAACACGGAAAAACTTGAAAAAGCAAGAAAAAAGTTCTTGACAAATAGAGTTTGATGTGTTAGGATATAAAAGTTCCGAGCGAACAGCTCCGAACACTCTGCACCTTGTAAATTGAATAACGTAAAGACAAACTATAACACCTTGGACAATTAATGGATTGTTTAAGCGTAAGCGAAAAAACAGCCAACGAAAATTCTTGAGTAATTATTGCTAGAAGCAAATTATTCAAA
>CALYTP010000215.1:0-2662 GCA_945486915.1 uncultured Clostridia bacterium
CCAGCTCTCCCAAAGGGAGAGCCAAGGTCGCTTCGCTCCGAAGAAACGACACCGCTAAATAACACTTTTTACATGTGACACCCGATTCCAGTGGCTAATATAATATTATACTGCAAATATCTTATTTTTGCAATAGGAAAACCCGGGACGTCCCATGGTTGGGTCGTCCCGGGGGATGGGTTTATACCAGCCGGAATTCCTTTTCCAGCACGAAATGATCGGCGTGGCCCACCATCAGCCGGAAGCCGCCGGGCTCGGAAATATGCCTGCCCTCAAAATTCCAGAAGCGCAGCATTTCCTCCGTCACGGGGAAGCGGACGGTCTTCTTTTCGCCGGGGGCAAACGTCACCTTTTGGAAGCCGATGAGCTGCTGAATGGGCCGCACCACCGAGGCCACCAGATCGCGCATGTACAGCTGTACCACCTCGGCGCCGGACCGGTCACTGTCGTTGCGGAGGGTGATGCTGACCTCCAGGGGCGCAGCCTTGGACATTTCTTCCGCGGAGAGGGTCATGTCCTCATAGACAAAACGGCTGTAGGACAGGCCGTGGCCGAAGGAGTACAGCGGCAGGGTGGGGCTGTCGATGTAGCAGGAGGCGAACCGGCGCCGCTGGGTGCTGTCCGTCCAATGGGGGCGTCCGGTATTGGGATGGTTGTAGTAGATGGGGCACTGCCCGACGTTGTCGGGGAAGGTCATGGCCAGCTTGCCGCTGGGGTTGGCATCGCCGAAGAGCAGCGCCGCCGCAGCATTGCCGCCCTCGGTGCCGGGGAACCACATTTCCAGAATGGCGGGGGCGATTTCGTCCAGCGCCTTCAGCACCAGAGGCCGCCCGTTGAACAGCACCACCGCGGTGCTGGGGTTGGCTTCGATGACCCGGCGGGCCAGCTCCTCCTGAACCCCGGGCAGGCGCAGATCGGTGCGGCAGTTGCCCTCGCCGCTGTAGTCCTCCGGCTCTCCCAGGCAGAGGATCACGGCATCCGCTTCCCTTGCCAGGGCAACGGCCTCCGGGATGCCGGAGGTGTCGGTATCGTCCCAGGCTTTGCCGCAGCCGGGGGCGGTGGTGATCTTCGCATCCGGCAGCAGCGCGGAAACGCCCTCATAGACGCTGACGGTGTCCTCGGCTTTTCCGCAGCAGCTCCAGAAGCCGTTGATCTCGTGACTTTGGGCCATGGGGCCGATGAGGGCAATGGATCGGAGTTTTTTGGAAAGGGGCAGCAGACCGTCGTTTTTCAGCAGCACGGCAGAGCCTTCGGCGGCTTTCCTTGCCACAGCCCGGTGCTCCGGGCAGAGGAACAGGGCGTCGGCTTTTTCCTGATCGGCACCGTGGTAGGGGTCTTCAAAGAGACCCAGATCCTCCTTCAGCTTCAGCACCCGCATAACGGCAGCATCCAGCTGAGCTTCGGTGAAGGTTCCCTCTTCGATGAGCTGCTTCAGATGGTGGAAGTAGGTGCTGGAGCACATCTCCATGTCGCACCCGTTGGCGAAGCCCAGCCGGGCGGCCTCCCGCTGATCCGCCGCGATGCCGTGGGGGATCAGCTCCTCCAGCGCGGCATAGTCGCTGATGACCACGCCGTCATAGCCCCACTCGTCCTTCAGGATCTGCTGCATCAGCATAGGGTTGGCAATGGAGGGGATACCGTTGAGGGAGTTGAAGGAGGGCATCAGCAGCCTGGCACCGGCATCGATGCAGTCTTTGTAGGCGGGCAGATAGTATTCCCGCAGCTCCCGGTGGGAGCACTCCACCAGATTATAGTCCCGTCCCGCCTCCGCGCCGCCGTAGGCTGCATAGTGCTTGACGCAGGCGGCAAGACGGCCGGGCTTGGCAGGGTCGTCACCCTGGAAGCCCCGAATCTGAGCCTTTGCCATGGCGCCGGTGAGTCTGGGCTCCTCGCCGCAGGTCTCCATCACCCGGCCCCAGCGGGGGTCCCTGGCGTAGTCCACCATGGGGGTGAAGGTGACGTTAATACCGATGGCGGAGGCCTCCGCCGCGGCGATCCGGGAGCATTCCCCGGCGATGGCGGGGTCAAAGGAGCAGCCCAGGGCCAGGGGAATGGGATAGATGGTGCGGAAGCCGTGGATCACGTCCATCATGAACACCATGGGAATTTTGTGGGGGTCGTTTTCCAGATGGGTATCCTGGATCTGGCTCATTTCCGCCACGTTCTGGAAGTTCAGAACGCTGCCCACCCGGGCGATATCGGCTTCTGTGAGACCAAGATTTCTCTGGGGGCCGGTGACAATGGCCTGGGTATCCAGGAAGATATTGCCTTCGTACTGGGTCAGCTGTCCGATCTTGTCCTCGATGGACATTTGGGAGAGAATTGTCTGAAGCCTGTCCATAATGCGCCTCCTGATGATGTTTCATAAATTGTAATGTGCTTATCGGGTTAACTCAGCAAATTGTAATTTTTCGCACTGGCGCGACAGCGCCCTTGGCTCTCCCTATGGGAGAGCTGTCAGCCGAACAGGCTGACTGAGAGGGTACTCCGTTTGATGGTTGGGCAGCGTCCATTGGAACGCGGGACCCTCTCAGACTGCCCCATACGGGGCAGCCAGCTCTCCCAAAGGGAGAGCCAAGGTCGCTTCGCTCCGCAAAAACGATACCGCCAAATTACAATTTAGGTTATCGGCTTTAGTAAGCACAACACAATATGTTGTGAA
>CALYTP010000216.1:0-2657 GCA_945486915.1 uncultured Clostridia bacterium
GGGACACGATGCCCATGTTGGAGGTCAGGGAGCCCTGCTTGACCAGCATGGTCACGAGAGAGGTCATGACGACGGTGGACATGAACTTGGGCAGGTAGGTCAGCACCTGATAGACGCTTCGCGCAATATCGGACTTGATCTCATTGAAGAAAAGCGCCAGAATGATGGGCATCGGGAAGCCGAAGCACAGGCCGTAGAAGCTCAGCAGGAAGGTGTTGCGCAGGGCCCGCCAGAATTCCGAGGATTTGGCGGCGTTGGTGGCGTCGCCCACCAGCAGGACCTTGAAGTTGCTGAAGCCCGCGAACAGCTGCTCCGCCACCGGCTTGACCTCGTCGGAGACCTTGAAGCTTCCCAGCAGCTCATACATGGGGAAGTAGCGCCAGAACAGGAACACCAGCAGCATGGGAATCAGCATCACATACAGCCGCCAGTCCTTGGCCACGGTTCTTGCCACATGGAGCCAGTAGTGCTTCTCCACGTCATCGCGCACCGCCTGTTCGGGATTTTCGCGGTAAACTTGATTGACTTCGTCATAGACCAGGAAGTCTGCTGCCTTTGCTTTCATCAAAATCCTCCCTTTTCTTTCCTCTGCTCAGCCTGCAGGCGAACGAGGTAGTCCTTCTGATTTTCAAACACGCCGTCCAGCTGACGGGCTATGTAAAGGATGACCATGGTAAACAAGTCGGACAGGGCGTCCGTTGTCACGAAGCCCACGCATTTCTCCAGCTGCGTCCCCAGCGCCATGGCCGCCAGCGCCCGTCCCAGCTGCATCAGCAGGATGGTCACCAGGCCGAAGAGCATGGAATAGAGCTTGTCCTCCCGGATGCGCCGGGAGCCAATCCACTTCAGCAGCAGCAGGGAGCCCAGACAGCCCAGATTGCCGATGCCGTAGATGATGAACTGCTGTGCCGAGCCGCCGCAGGCCGCACAGAAGACAACGCCGCCCAGCACCGCATGGATGGCTGCCCAGCCGCCCCACCGCATCAGCACGATGGAACAGACGGCAGCGCTGGCGGACACCGTGTACAGCTCCCCGGGAAACCACCGGGTTGCCGCCGTTGCGATGAGCCACTCAAAAGCCGTCAGGATCACCGCAAACAAGCTCAGATCCACATTGCGGTACTGCGATAGAGTCAACTGGTGTTTCATAAGCCCATCCTTTCCGGTATCTATTCATATTGTAAAAATGCAGTACCGCAAAGTACATATCAAAAACGTTTTCCTTTATGTACAAAAAAGTCATTTCCCCGCCGCAGGATTTATTTATTTTGATATTATGGTATAATGTGTTCTGAGCAAAGCGCACAATTTTTTCCCGATTCGAGGTCTGATATTATGATAATTGAGCGATTCCTGACCCCTGAGGATGATCTTCAGGCGGCCTTCGATTCCATGCCAAAAAACGCTTTTGTCCATCTGGCTTCCGGAATTTACCATCAAAAGGTGATGATCCGCACACCTGGTCTGACGATTATTGGGCAAGGTGCAAAAAACACAATCCTCGTTTTTGATGACTATGCACAAAAGCTGGACGAGCAGGGTCGGGAGTACATCACCTTCCGGACCTGGACCGTGGCAGTCTGTGCCGACGGCGTCACCATGCAGGATTTGTCCATTGTCAACAATGCCCTCCACCCGGAGAAAAAGGGGCAGGAGGTGGCCCTGAGCGTATACGCGGACGATTTTACCATGTCCCGGTGCACCCTGACGTCCACCCAGGACACCCTGTTCTTGGGCCCGCTGCCCCCGGATCTCATAGAGCGCTACGACGGCTTCCTCTGCGACGAGCTGCGGCAGAACCGGCTCCTGCGGCAGCGGTTTGCGGACTGCCGCATTGAGGGCACCGTGGATTTCATCTTCGGCTGCGGCGAAGCCCTGTTTGAAAACTGCGAGATCCGCTCCCTGCGGGACGCCCGGGACATCGGCTACATCGCCGCCCCCGCCCACGCATTGGAGCAGACGGAGGGCTTTCTCTTCCGCAATTGCCGCCTGACCTGCGAAGAGGGTGTGAGCCCTGGCTCTGTCTACCTGGCCCGGCCCTGGCGGGACTACGGTCTTACCGCCTTCGAAAACTGCGCCATGGAGGGTCACATCGCCCCGGCGGGCTTCGACAAATGGAACGACACCCACCGGGATGAAACCGCCCGGTTCTTTGAAACCCCGGAGGTTCCCGGCAGAGTGGGCTGGATCAACCGGAAATAATCTTGTTGGTTGAATGGCATCATGTAAAAAATATCCAGCCGCTGTAGGGGAGGATAGTATCCTCCCGCGCAGTACTGGCTGCAGCTTCGGTGTGCACTCCGGCGAATCCGCACCATCCAAGGCTCCCTCTGGGATGGAGCTGTCAGCCAAAGGCTGACTGAGGGAGAGAGTCCCGGATTTTGTGCCGCAGCAACGTGTGAAGCGCTGAGGTTCGACCAGCGCTCTCTCCCTCAGTCCGCTTCGCGTCCAGTTTCATTGTGGAATGATTGCCACCGGCAATCATGGATTTTTTGATTCGCTACGCGGAGCACCACCCTCACAGAGGGAGCCTTGGTGCACACCGTCCATTACCCGGTACCATTCACCGGAACACTCAGTTATCGCGCCTGGCGGGAGGATAATATCCTCCCCTTGTATAATAAAGTCAGTAGCAAAAGTGTGGTAAAATAGTTCAG
>CALYTP010000217.1:0-2648 GCA_945486915.1 uncultured Clostridia bacterium
TGGCGCCCCCTGTTGGACTCGAACCAACGACCTGCGGATTAACAGTCCGTCGCTCTACCGACTGAGCTAAGGGGGCATTGTGTTGGCATTACCTATCTTCCCGGCAAGTCACCCTGCAAGTATTGTCGGCGCAGATGAGCTTAACTTCTGTGTTCGGGATGGGAACAGGTGGACCCTCATCGCAATCAATACCAACTGTTTAAGGCTTCAGACCTCTAACAGAATTATCATATCACAGTCTCAGAACAATGTCAAGCATTTCTTTCGCTGGCTGCCTTTGGATTTTCGGATTCCCTACCGCAGGGGTATCTCATAGAGCAAAATGGACTCTCCCCAATCGCCGATCTCCTCCACGCTGACGCGGTATACCGTGGTCTGGAAGGTTTCGTCCAGCTCCTTCAGGCGGTCATAGGCATCCTCCATGGCCTGAGCATCCCGGAATTTGCCCAGGGTGATGTGGGGGACATATTCCACGCCTTCGTCAAATTCCCGGAACGCATTTTCATTGAAGATGCTGTGCAGCCGCTGCAATTTGTCCGCCCCATGCTCCACATTCAAGTAAAGATAGTGCCCGGAAGCATCCGAATGGCGCGATACTCCATGCAGCACAATGCGAAAAGGCCGAACCATGCGAAGCTCCCGCTCCAGAAGCCGCAGCAGCTCCTCATTGCGCATGGGGGACAGAAATGAAAACACAAGGGTGATATGCGGGCGCACCAGCTCCGCCAGGGGATCATACGCCTCCCGGATACGCTGCAGGACATCCAGGTTGGAAAACTGCGGGAATATCATCACCGTTCTGTAATGCATAACAGCAGCTCCTTTCCGGCTTTGTGATGAAAACCCCTCTGGATCGCTCCAGAGGGGTTCTGCGCATAATTCAAGAGGGATATTAGTAGAACTTTCTCTTGTTCTTACGGGCAGCTTCAGACTTCTGCTTACGCTTCAGGCTGGGGCTGACGTAATGCTCGCGCTTCTTCACTTCGGCGATGACGCCCTCCTTGGCACAGCTGCGCTTGAAACGACGCAGAGCGCTCTCCAGAGACTCGTTCTCCTTGACGCGAATTTCAGACATTGTTTTCCCTCCCTCCGACGCATCCGGCTAAATCCAGGATGCTTTCAGGGCCTTATCGGCTTCGTTTATTATATAGGCTCTTTCCCCAAATGTCAAGGAAGAATCTGCGGATTTTACAATTTATTTATAAGGCAGCACCGCACAATGGGAGCTGCGGGCTTCGGCGGATCTTTTGCCCCAATCGTGCAGTATGAAAAATGGGAAATACACAAAGTATTCCCGCATTTTCCATACTTTCGCTTGGGGCAAAATATCTCGCCGAATCTCCTTGCCCCATTATGCGGTGTTGCCATAAAATCCGCATGTCCGTTTCCTTATTTGACGATCAGGTTCACCAGCTTGTTTTTGACCACAATGGTCTTGACGATGCTGCCGCCCTGCTTTTCCAGGAAGCGGGCGATCTTTTCGTCCGCCAGGACATTGGCCACCACCTGGTCGTTGTCCAGATCTGCGGCCATGGGCACGGTGCCGCGCATCTTGCCGTTGACCTGAACCGCCAGGGTGATTTCAGAATCCTTGCACTTTTCCTCGGAATAAGTGGGCCAGCTTTCGTAGGCAATGGTATTGTCATGGCCCAGGATCTGCCAGATTTCCTCGCCCACATGGGGGGTGATGCAGGAGAGCATCTTGATGAAGCCCTCGGCGTATTCTCTGGGGCAGGTGCCGTTCTTGTAGACCTCGTTGACGAACACCATCATCTGGGCGATGGCAGTATTGAAGCCCAGGGTCTCAAAGTCGCCCGTCACCTTCTTGACGGTCTGGTGGTAAATCTTGGTGAGCTTGCCGTCGTCGGTGTCGGTGATGTTTTCCGCCTCGGTGAAGAAGTTCCAGACGCGGTTGATGAACTTCTTGGCGCCCATCACGCCGGTGGTGCTCCAGGGCTTGGAGACCTCCAGGGGGCCCATGAACATCTCATACAGCCGCAGAGTGTCGGCACCGTAGTCCCGCACCACATCGCTGGGGTTCACCACGAATTCGGGGTACCGCTTGCCCATCTTGATGCCGTTCTCGCCCAGGATCATGCCCTGATGCACCAGCTTCTGGAAGGGCTCCTTCACGGGAGAGATACCCTGGTCGTACAGGAAGCGGTTCCAGATCCGGGAGTACATCAGGTGACCCACGGCGTGCTCGGGGCCGCCCACATACAGATCAACGGGCAGCCAGTGCTTCAGCAGCTGGGGATCGCACAGGGCCTTGTCGTTCTTGGGATCGATATAGCGCATGTAGTACCAGCTGGAACCGGCGCTGCCGGGCATGGTAGAGGTTTCCCGGACGCCGTGGATGCCGTTACGGTCATACTGCTTCCACTCGGTGGCGTTTTCCAGAGGGGCCTGACCGTTTCTGCCCTTGTAATCCTCCAGCTCGGGCAGGATCACAGGCAGCTCCTCATCGGGCAGGAACACGGTTTTGCCGTCGTCGGTATACACGCAGGGAACGGGCTCACCCCAGTAGCGCTGACGGGCGAAAATCCACTCCCGGAAATGATAGTTGATCTTTCTTCTGGCAACGCCCAGCTTCTCCAGCTTGCAGGTGATGGCCTCCTTGGCCTCCTCCACCGTCAGGCCGGTGAATT
>CALYTP010000218.1:0-2637 GCA_945486915.1 uncultured Clostridia bacterium
TCATTCGGAGCCTGCCGGAAATGTGTGCCAGAATGGTGTGTCCATTGCCGATGTCAACCTTGAACATTGCATTCGGCAGTGCATCGGTAACGATGCCCTCAAGTTCGATTACGTCGTCTTTAGCCAAGTCATTAACCTCCCAGGTTGTTCGCTTGCATATCCCGGCTCAGGAAAGCCAGGTCTCTTCGTAATTCGCCGTTGAGCACTTTGTTGCCGGAAAGGAGCTTCGCAGCAACTCTGGTCTCAGATCGAAGTACTTTCTCTACGTGCTTTTGCTTCTTCCGTTTGGGATTCTCCAGAGTCCGGTTTTTGCCGTTGGCAAGGAGGAAGTAATTCTCCTCGATGCCGATGACATAAAACCACTCGCCCTGGTCGCGTCCCCGGACGGAAACCACTACATCCGATATTTGTATATCCGGTTTCTCTGGGTCCATAGATCAAAGTCCTTCGGTGACGGTGAGTATTTCCGGCTCGCCGTCGGTGATGAGTACAGTATTTTCATAGTGTGCCGCCAGCTTTCCGTCGGCGGTCACCGTGGTCCAGCCATCGCTGAGCACCTTCACGTCATAGGTTCCGGTGTTCACCATGGGCTCCACAGCGATCGTCATTCCGGGCAGCAGTCGCGGCCCACGGCCGGGTTTGCCGAAATTCGGCACCTCCGGCTCCTCATGCAGCTGCCGTCCCACGCCGTGACCTACGAAGGAACGCACAACTGAAAAACCGTTAGACTCCACATACGTCTGGATGGCGTGGGAGATATCTTGCACTCTTGCCCCCCGGGTGGCGAACTTCATTCCCTCAAAGAAGGACTGCTTCGTCACGTCGATGAGCCTCTGAGCTTCGGTGCTGATGGCACCACAGGCATAGGTTGCAGCACAATCACCATGAAATCCCTTATAGAACGCACCCACGTCCACAGATACGATGTCGCCTTCCTTCAGGATGTACCCACCCGGAATTCCGTGGATCACCACATCGTTGACGCTGATGCAGGCACTTGCAGGGAAGCCGTTATAGTTCAGGAACGACGGTTTTGCGCCCTGACTCACGATGTAATCGTGAACGGCCCGATCTATTGCTTTTGTGGACACGCCGGGCTTTACCAATTCCCCTGCCAAGGCACGGGCTGCCGCGGTAATTTTACAGGCCTGGCGCATACACTCCAGCTCTCGTTCATTTTTGATTGCGATCATACCTTAGCCCCTATTGCAGCGAGGATATCCTCGTTTGCTTTTTCGATGGGCTGGCTTCCGTTGACCGTGCGGAGTCTGCCCAGCTTCGCATAGAAGTCCTTCAGGACCTCGGTGGAAGCGTGGTAGACCTCCAGACGCTTACGGACGGTTTCGGGAGCGTCGTCCTTGCGGATGACCAGCTCGCCGCCGCAGCTGTCACAGATGCCTTCGACCCTGGGGGGGTTGGCCACAATGTGATAGGAGGCGCCGCACTTGCCGCAGACTCTGCGGCCGGTCATGCGGCCTTCGATCTCACTGTCGTCAACCTCAATGGAGACAACATGGTCGATTTTCACGCCCTTTGCCTCCAGGGCCTCCGCCTGGGCCAGCGTGCGGGGCACGCCGTCCAGGATGAAGCCGTTGGCGCAGTCGGGCTGGGCTACCCGGTCGGCGACGATGCCGAGGATCAGCTCGTCGGGGACCAGGTTGCCGCCGTCCATGTATTCCTTTGCTTTTTTGCCCAGCTCGGTGCCATTGGCAATGGCCTCGCGGAGCATATTCCCGGTAGAAATGGCGGGGATAGAGAGCTTGTTGACAAGCAGCTCAGCTTGGGTCCCCTTTCCGGCGCCGGGCGCGCCCAGTAGAATGAGATTCATCCTGCCATACCTCCTGATTTAGTCCAGGAAGCCCTTGTAGTGCCGCATCAGCATCTGTGCTTCCAGAGCCTTCACCGTCTCCAGGGCAACGCCCACGACGATGATGACGGAAGTACCGCCGATGGCCAGGTTGCGGACGTCGCTCATCAGGTCGCCGGCAACGATGGGCAGCAGGGCAACGATGCCCAGGTAAACGGCACCGAAGATAACGATCTTGTTGATGACCTTCTGGATGAACTGTGCGGTGGGCTTACCGGGGCGGAAGCCGGGGATGAAGCCGCCGTTCTTCTGCAGGTTGTTGGAGATCTCCACGGGATCGTACTGGATGGTGGAGTAGAACCAGCTGAAGAAGAAAATCATCAGGAAGTAGATGATGGCATAGAAAGCGCTGTTGGAGCTCCAGAAGTTCTCATACCAGAAGCCGCTGGTGTGGCCGGTGAAGGCGCAGATGGTGGCGGGCAGAGAGCAGATGGACTGGGCGAAGATGACGGGCATAACACCGGACATGGCCACCTTGATGGGCAGGTTGGTGTTCTGGCCGCCGTAGATCTTACGGCCCACAACGCGCTTTGCGTACTGGATCTGGATGCGGCGCTCCGCATCGTTGATAAAGACGATGAACAGGATCAGAGCAGCCATGCCCACAACCACGATGGCGATCTGCCACCACACCATGTGAATCAGGGTGTTCACCATGCCGGGGATGCCGGAGATGATGTTGGCAAACAGGATCATGGAGATGCCGTTGCCGATGCCGAACTCGGTGATCTGCTCACCCAGCCACATCACGAAGGCAGAGCCGGCGGTGA
>CALYTP010000219.1:0-2601 GCA_945486915.1 uncultured Clostridia bacterium
ACTATATTATACAAGGGGAGGATATCATCCTCCCGCGCAGTGTAAGCCCTCAAAAAGCAATCACGTTGGGCGAATTCGTACCTATGTCCAACATTTTTCCATTCATCCGAACACTCAGAAACCGAAACCTGGCGGGAGGCTAATAGCCTCCCCTACAGTGGCTTGAGCAATCATCTGCTCAGCAAATTACCATTATGCGCAAATTGCTGCTTTGCGTGATCGCACTGCCAACAGCCGGACAAAAAACGCCGTCAGAAAGGAACAAAGCCCATCATGATCGAATTCAAAAACGTATACAAAACCTACCCCAACGGCTTCACCGCGCTGAAGAACGTCAACCTGCAGATCCGGCAGGGCGAGTTTGTGGCCATCATCGGCCTGTCCGGCGCGGGCAAATCCACCATCCTGCGCTGCATCAACCGGATGCACGACGCCACCGAAGGCCAGGTCATCGTGGACGGCACCGACGTGTCCACCCTGAAGGGCAGGGAGCTGCGCCGGTTCCGCCGGAAGGTGGGCATGATCTTCCAGAGCTTCAATCTGGTCTCCCGGAGCACCGTGCTGAAAAACGTCCTCACCGCCGACGTGCCGGATATGCCCTTCTGGCGGGTGCTGCTGGGGGCCTTCACCAAGGAGCAGAAGCTGCGCGCCCTGGAAAGCCTGGACAAGGTGGGCATCCTCAGCAAGGCCTACACCCGCTGCGACCAGCTCTCCGGCGGCCAGCAGCAGCGTGTGGCCCTGGCCAGGACCCTGAACCAGAACCCCAGCATCATCCTGGCAGACGAGCCTGTGGCCTCCCTGGACCCCATCACCGCCAAGCAGGTCATGAGCGACTTTGTCCGCATCAACAAGGAATACAACATCTCCATCCTGCTGAACATCCACCATGTGGACCTGGCGCTGAAGTACTGCGACCGGGTCATCGGCGTCCGGGCCGGTGAGATCGTCTTCGACGGCCCCGCCGGCACCATCACCCAGGAGCAGCTGGACGAGGTTTACAACGGCACCGCCGTGCCCACCATGGACAAGGAATAAGGAGGCATCCCTATGGCTGAAAACTACACGCCTCCCAAAACCAAAACGCCGCTGTTTGACCGGATCTTCAAGCCCCAGACCATCACCCTGGCAAACGGCAATACCGTGGAGCGTCCCCGCAGCCGCCTGCCGCTGATCGCCCTTTGCGTGGTGCTGGCGGTGATCTGGTCGCTGCGGATGACCGGCTTCGACATCACCGTCATCATCCGTAAGGGCGGCAACATCGTCGCCATTCTGGAAAAGCTGTTCCGCCCCAAGTGGGAATTCTTCCCCAAGGTTGTCCGTCCCCTGCTGGACACCATCAAAATGTCCATCCTGGGCACCGTCATCGGCTGCGTCTGCGCCCTGCCCGTGGCCGTGCTGGCCTCCAGCAACATCGACCGCAACAGGGTCATCGTCAGCCTGCTGCGGGTCCTTCTGGGCCTGATCCGCACCCTGCCCACCCTGGTCATCGCCCTGGTCTGCGCCCTGATCTTCTCCCTGGGCACCTTCGCCGGCACCGTCTCCATCGCCATCTTCACCTTCGGCATCGTGGCGAAAATGCTCTACGAGAGCATCGAGACCATCGATATGGGCCCCTTTGAAGCCATGGAGGCCCTGGGCGCCGACAAGTTCCAGGCCTTCTGGTCCGCCTGCGTGCCCCAGATTCTGCCGGTCTACCTGAGCCACTGCCTGTACTGCTTCGAGATGAACATCCGCGCCTCCGCCATTCTGGGCTACGTCGGCGCGGGCGGCCTGGGCATCACCATCAACGAGCGCATCGGCTGGCGGGACTACAACGGTCTGGGCATGGTGCTGCTGACGCTGCTGGTGGTGGTGGTCACCATCGAGTTCTTCAGCGAATACCTGCGCAGGAAGCTGAGCTGAGAGGAGGACGCATCATGGCCAAAAAGAATCTGCAAACCATTCTCGACGACGCCGACAGAAAGCTCACCGCCGCCGAAGTCTATGCCCTGCGTCCCCGGCGCTGGCTGCTGTACACCGCCATCGTTCTGATCCTTGCGCTGCTGGTGGGCTGGTCCGCCTCCGACGTGCATTTCAGCGGTCTGACCGCCACCGGCTCCTCCGTGGCAAGGGGCGTTGTCTCCGGCATCTTCCACCCGGACACCGACCTGCTGTTCGGTCTGGGGGACACCGATGTGCCCTATCTTCTGCTGCAGACCATCGCCATCGCCATTCTGGGCACCCTGTTCGGCGCCATTCTGGCGATTCCCTTCGCGTTTCTGGCATCGGAAAACATCATGCCCAGGCCCGTGGCCTACCTGTTCCGGGTGCTGATCCTGCTGATTCGCACCATCCCCAGCCTGGTCTGGGCGCTGATGTGGATCCGGGTCACCGGCCCCGGCGCCGCCTGCGGCGTCATCACCCAGAGCGTCTGCTCCATCGGCATGATCTCCAAGATGTACATCACCGCCATTGAGGACATCGACACCCGGATTCTGGAAAGCCTGGATGCCATGGGCTGCACCCCCTTCCAGAAGATCCGCTACGGCGTCATTCCCCAGCTCACCGCCAGCTTCATCTCCACCACCATCTACCGCTTCGACATCAACCTGAAGGATGCCA
>CALYTP010000220.1:0-2598 GCA_945486915.1 uncultured Clostridia bacterium
ACAGCCTCCAGAATGTCCTGGGTGCTGGGGTTCATGGTCTGGCCGCCGGAGATGATGGCATCCACCCCCAGGTTGGTGAACACGTCGGCAAGACCAGCGCCGGCGCACACGGAGACAACGCCGATGGGCTTTTCGGGCTCGGCGATTTTAGGGGCGATCTCCTGCTCACTCATCACCTTTTCGGTGTGCTGCAGCCGCATGTTCTCCACCTTGACGGTGACAAAGGAGCCATACTCGATGGCTTCATGGAGGGCTCTGCCGGGGTCGTTGGTGTGGACATGAACTTTGATGATCTCATCGTCGTCCACCAGCACCAGACTGTCACCAATGCTGCTCAGGAACTGGCGCAGCTTCTCGGGATCGTTCTGATTCTCCCGGGAGATGATGAACTCGGTGCAGTAGGTGAAGGTGATGTCCTCGGTGTTGAAGTCGGAGAAGTCGGCCTGCTCCTTGGTTTCGGCAGCCTCGCCGCCCTCGGGAACCACAATGTCCTCACCCCGCAGGGCGCTGAGCATGGCCTCCAGGGCAAACAGCCAGCCCTTGCCGCCGGCGTCCACAACGCCGGCCTTCTTCAGCACGGGGTTCTGATTGACGGTGTTGGCCAGCGCCACCTTTGCCTCAGCAATGGCGGCCTCGTGGACGAACTCGATATGGTTATTCTCCTGGGCTGCCTCGGCTGCCTTGGCGGCGGCCAGTCTGGCAACGGTGAGGATGGTGCCCTCGGCGGGCTTCATAACGGCTTTGTAGGCGGCGTCCACACCGGCCTGCAGCGCAGCGGCCCACAGCACGCCGTCGCAGTTCTCGCTGCCCTTCAGGGCCTTGCTCATACCCCGGAACAGCAGGGACAGGATGACGCCGGAGTTGCCTCTGGCGCCCCGCAGCATGGCAGAAGCGGCCACCTTGGAGGCAGCATACAGCTCGGGGTCCTCGGTCTTGCGCAGGTCGGCTGCGGCGGTGTTGATGGTCATGGACATATTGGTGCCGGTATCGCCGTCGGGCACCGGGAAAACATTCAGCTCATTGAGCGCCTGCTTGTGAATCTCGATGGAAGCGGCTGCGCTGATGATCATTCTGCGCAGATCGGCTCCATTAATGGTTTGCCTCAATTCTCTTTTCCTCCATTCCTCAGTCGATCATCATGGAATCGATGAACACATTGACGGCACGCACCTCGGTGCCGGTGCACTTGGCGACGACATAACGAACCTCGGAAATGATCGAGGCGCCCACGGCGGAGAGATTCACACCGTTGTCCACAATGATGTGCAGATCGATGGAAATGGTCTCATCTTCGTTGAAGGTGACAAGGACACCCTTGCCCACGGATTCCATCCGCAGCAGGTGGTAAAGGCCGTCCTTCACGGAGCGGGCTGCCATGCCCTTGACGCCGAAGCAGTTGGCGGCAGCGGTACCCACAATGTCGGTATACACGCTGGTGCTGACATTGATGCTGCCGTTTTCGTTGTTATGACGGATCATAGAACGTACCTCCTGTTATTTGAATCAGCGGCGCAGCCGCAGAGGGGACTGTCCCCTCCGGACGCCGGATAAAAGCGTGTGACAGCCGGTTAAACCATGCTCTCTTCCCAGCATTCGGGAACGGACAGGCCCATCATCTTCACAACGGTGGGAGCCACATTGGCAAGGCCGTAGTGGCCCTCCTTGATGACCCAGTCGTGATCCTTGTCGTAGATGATGAAGGGAACGGGGTTCAGGGAGTGGGCGGTGCGGACGGAGGTCTTGCCCTTCTTGGTCTCGGTCATCTGGTCGGCGTTGCCGTGGTCGGCGGTGATGAGCACGGTGTAGCCGTACTTGTCGGCGGCGTCCAGAATCTGCTTCAGACCGGCATCCACACACTCCATGGCGGTGACGACGGCTTCCATGACGCCGGTGTGGCCCACCATGTCGCCGTTGGGATAGTTGCAGCGCAGGAACTGGAACTTATGGGATGCCATGTTCTGCACCATCTTTTCGGTGATCTCTTTGGACTTCATGGCAGGAGCCTGCTCGAAGGGGATGACATCGGAGGGGATCTCCTCGTAGACTTCCAGAGCCTCGTCCACCTTGCCGGAGCGGTTGCCGTTCCAGAAATAGGTGACATGGCCGTACTTCTGGGTCTCGGACAGGGCATACTCGTGGATGCCTGCCTGGCACAGACGCTCGGTGAGGGTGTTCTTGATGACGGGGGGCTGCACCAGATAGTGCTCGGGGATCTTCAGGTCTCCGTCGTACTGCAGCATGCCGGCGAACTTCACGCCGGTGTAATCGCCCCGGTCAAACTTGTCAAAGTCCTTGCGGTCGAAGGCCAGGGAAATCTCCTGGGCGCGGTCGCCGCGGAAGTTGAAGAGAATCACGCTGTCGCCGTTGGCAATCTTTGCCACGGGCTCGCCGTTTCTGGCAATGACAAAGGCGGGCAGATCCTGGTCGATGCAGCCGGTCTCGGCGCGGTAGGTCTCGATGGCTTCCTTGGCGGAGGCGAACATCCGGCCCTGGCCCTGCACATGGGTGCGCCAGCCCTTCTCCACCATGGCCCAGTTGGCTTCGTAGCGGTCCATGGTGATCTGCATACGGCCGCCGCCGGAGGCGATGGCGTAGTCG
>CALYTP010000221.1:0-2587 GCA_945486915.1 uncultured Clostridia bacterium
TGGTGCACGCCATCCGTTACCAAATCCCATTCAACTCATCTACAAATTACAATTTTTATAGGATGCCCCCTGCTGCACTGGCCAGGCAATGGCTTTTCCTGGCGGAAAATGATGTCTTCTCCGTTTTGCAAAAGGATTCTTCTCCCCTTCCCCGGTCTTTTGTGGCATTCCACGATTTTGCCGAAAACCGTCGGCCGGTGTCTGTTTTTCCTTGACAGAGGCTGGGTGCCATGCTATAATTCTGGAAATGCGGCGCAGAGGAAATCTGCGCGTGCGCTGCGTCTTGCCGCATTCCGGCAGGGCGTTTTTTCTGAACATTTTGAGTTGAAAGGAGACCGCTATGACTGACCGTATCAAGGCTAAGGTGATTTCTCCTGACCTGGACGTTTCTTTCGCTGAGGGTCTTGTTTCCTTTTTCACTGGCAGCGAGCTTTCCGTTTTTAATTCCCCCCGGTTCGCTGTTTTTCCCGGTTTCTGTGACGTGCATGTGCATTTCAGAGAGCCGGGATTTTCTTATAAGGAAACCATTGCATCCGGCTCCCTGGCCTCTGCCCGGGGCGGCTACACCGATGTGTGCACCATGCCGAATCTGAACCCGGTGCCCGACAGCAAAGAGCATCTGAAGCAGCAGCAGGATCTCATTGATGCCACTGCCTGCATCCATGTCCACCCCTACGGCGCCATCACCGTCGGGCAGAAGGGAGAAGCGCTTTCTGACCTTGCCGGCATGGCAGAGCACTGCATTGCCTTCTCCGACGACGGGCGGGGCGTACAAAGCGACGAAATGATGCGCCGGGCCATGGAGGAAGCCAGAACCTTAGGCAAAATGATCGTAGCCCACTGCGAGGACAACTCCCTGCTCCGGGGCGGCTACATCCACGATGGCGACTACGCCAAAGCCCATGGCCACCGGGGCATCTGCTCCGAAAGCGAATGGGGCCAGATTGCCCGGGATCTTCAGCTGGTAAAGCAAACCGGCTGCGCCTACCATGTGTGCCACATCTCTACGAAAGAAAGTGTGGACATCATCCGCAAGGCAAAGGCAGAGGGCGTAAACGTCACCTGTGAGACAGGCCCCCACTACCTGATCCTGGACGACAGCTTCCTGCAGGAGGACGGCCGCTTCAAGATGAATCCGCCCCTGCGCAGCAAAGAGGACCGCGAAGCTCTCATCGAAGGACTGCTGGACGGCACCATCGACATGATCGCCACCGACCACGCCCCCCACAGCGCCGAGGAAAAGAGCCGGGGTCTTGAGAAAAGCGCTTTTGGCATCGTGGGCATTGAAACCGCCTTTCCCCTGCTCTACACCTATCTGGTGAAGCCCGGCATTCTCAGCCTGGAGCGGCTGGTGGCGCTTCTGACCGTGAATCCCAGAAAGCGCTTTGGGATTCCCTGCGGCGTTGATTTCACCGTGTGGGATCTGGACGCCGTTTCCAAGATTGACCCCAGCGAGTTCCTCTCCATGGGCAAGGCAACCCCCTTCGCCGGATGGGAAGTCAGCGGAAAATGCATGGCTACCGTATGTGACGGCAAGGTTGTGTACAAAGTTTAATATTCTTCTACCATTTACACGCAGATTTACAAGGAGGTAAATTTCAAATGGCAAAGAGAACAGACATCAAAAAGGTATTGATCATCGGCTCCGGCCCCATCGTCATCGGTCAGGCTGCGGAATTCGACTACGCAGGCACCCAGGCCTGCCTGGCACTGAAGGAGGAGGGCTACGAGGTCATCCTGGCCAACTCCAACCCCGCCACCATCATGACCGACACCACCATCGCGGACAAGGTCTACATGGAGCCCCTGACCCTGGAATACATCGCCAAGATCATCCGCTACGAGCGTCCCGACGCCATCGTCCCCGGCATCGGCGGTCAGACCGGCCTGAACCTGGCCATGCAGCTGGAGAAGAAGGGCATTCTGAAGGAGTGCCGCGTGGAGCTGCTGGGCACCCCGTTTGCCTCCATTGAGCGTGCCGAGGATCGGGAACTGTTCAAGGAAATGTGCATGTCCATCGGCGAGCCCGTCATTCCCTCCGAGATCACCTATTCTCTGGACGAGGCCAAGGAGGCTGCAAAGCGCATCGGCTACCCCGTTGTCCTGCGTCCCGCCTTCACCCTGGGTGGCACCGGCGGCGGCTTTGCCTACAGCGAGGAAGAGCTGATCGAGGTGGGTCTGAACGCCTTCAACCTCTCCCCTGTCCATCAGGTGCTCATTGAGAAGTCCGTCAAGGGCTACAAGGAGATCGAGTTCGAGGTCATGCGGGACTCCAACGACCACGCCATCACCATCTGCGGCATGGAGAACATCGATCCCGTGGGCGTCCACACCGGCGACTCTCTGGTGGTGGCTCCCATCATGACCCTGAACGATCACGACCTGAAGATGCTCAACGACTCCGCCATCAAGATCATCCGTGAGCTGAAGATCGAAGGCGGCTGCAACGTGCAGTTCGCTCTGAATCCCCATTCCTCCGAGTATTTCCTCATCGAGGTCAACCCCCGGGTCTCCCGTTCCTCCGCCCTGGCCTCCAAGGCCTCCGGCTACCCCATCGCCCGGGTCACCGCCAAGATCGCCATGGGCA
>CALYTP010000222.1:0-2554 GCA_945486915.1 uncultured Clostridia bacterium
ACGGTATGACCTACGACAAGATTCGCGACACCGGCTGCCAGTGGCCCTGTCCCACAGCCGACCACCCCGGCACCCCCATTCTCCATGTCAACGGCCCTGCCCGCAACAATGGGGTGGGTCTGCTGGTTCCCATGGAGTGGATTCCCTCTCCCGAGACCCAGAATCCGGAATACCCCATCACCCTGATGAGCTGCCGTATGCTCTACCATTACCACACCCGTACCCAGACCAAGCGCACCCGTGCCGTCTACTATACCGCACCCAGAAACTTTATCGAGCTCAACGCCGACGACTGTGCCGAAAAGAAGCTGACAGACGGCGACTGGGTGCAGGTCACCTCCCCCAGAGGCAGTGTGTTCTGTGAGGTCCATGTGACCGATAAGCTGGAGCCCGGCGTGGCCTGGATGCCCTTCCACTTTGGCGACGGCGCCAACATTCTGTCCGATGCGAAGAATCTGGACCCCATCGCCAAGATTCCCGGCTTCAAGCAGATTGGCATCAAGGTGGAGAAGGTAAGCCCCGAGGTAAGTCAGTACCTGACGCAGCAGGCACAGACGGATGCGCTGGAATACTACAAAAACGAAGGGCCGGAGACCATCCGCCACAAGGAGCGCGCCATGGAAGACCTGCTCAAGGGCCAGATGTGATTGCAGGAGGATAGGATATGTACGAACTTTACGGCGGAATGATAGATACCCACATCTGCCTTACCATTGATGACAAACAAATAACCTGCCCCAGAGGCGCTTCCATTCTGGCGGCTGCCAGAAGCGCCGGGATTGAGATTCCCACACTGTGCTATCTCAAGGGCCTGACCCCCACCGGTTCCTGCGGCATCTGCGCTGTGGAGCTGGAGGAGAACGGAGAAACCGTAATCCGCCGTGCCTGCCGGTACGAAGCAAGGGACGGCATGGTGGTGCGCACCAACACCCCGGCGGTGCAGGCTTACCGCCGGGAGCGGCTGACGGAGATTCTCAGCATCCATCCCAACGACTGTCTGACCTGCCAGAAGACCGGCGGTCACTGCCGGCTCCAGGAGGTCAGCTACCTGTTTGAAATCAACCCCCAGGTGCGGAAGGTGCCTGGCAGAGGCATGGACACCTCCAGCCCTGCCATGGTGCGCAACATGGACAAGTGCATTGCCTGCGGCCGCTGCGTCACAGTCTGCAACGAGGTGCAGAAGATTGGCATTTACGAGATGTACACCCATCCGGAAACCGGTGACCGTTATGCCCGCACCAAGAAGAATGTGTCCCTGTCCGCCACCGCCTGTATCAACTGCGGTCAGTGCGTCAAGGTCTGCCCCGTAGCCGCCCTGACGGAAAAGAGCGAGATACAGCGGGTGATGGATGCCCTGAACGACCCCAAAAAGACCGTGGTCTGGCAGATGGCCCCTGCCGTCCAGCATACCCTGGGCGAAGAGTTCGGCCTGAAGCCCGGCACAGATGTCACCGGCAAAATTGCCGCAGCCATGAAGCGGCTGGGTGGCTATGCCTACAATACCGAT
The DNA here is from genome assembly GCA_945486915.1 of uncultured Clostridia bacterium. GTDB lineage: Bacteria > Bacillota > Clostridia > Oscillospirales > Oscillospiraceae > Faecousia. The sequence goes on from CALYTP010000222.1 coordinate 1,508, forward strand.
TTCTCTGCCGACGTTACCATCATGGAGGAGGGCACGGAGCTGATTCACCGGCTGCAAAACGGCGGTGTGCTGCCCATGCTGACCTCCTGCTGTCCCGGCTGGATTAAGCACATGGAGTACCACTACCCCGACCAGCTGGCCCATCTGTCCTCCTGCAAATCTCCCCAGCAGATATTCGGCGCTCTGGTCAAGAGCTACCTGCCGGAGAAAATCGGCGTGGAATCGGAGGATATCTTCCATGTGTCCATCATGCCCTGCGTTGCCAAAAAGTTTGAGATGCAGCGGCCGGAGATGAAAAATGCCCTGGGAATTCGGGACGTGGATGCGGTGCTGACCACCCGGGAGGCCGCCAGACTGATGCGTCTGAAGGGAATTGACCTTGCAAATCTGGAAAGTCAACCCTTTGACAGCTTTATGGGGCAGTGGACCGGCGCGGGCCGTATCTTCGGCACCACCGGCGGCGTGATGGAGGCGGCGCTGCGCACGGTTACCGTGCTGCTGACCAACGGCGAGCTGAATCAAATTGACTATACCGCTGCCCGGGGCTACCGGGGTGTCAAGGAAGCCACGGTGAAGATTGGGGACCTGGATGTGAAAATCGCCATTGTCAACGGCATTGGAAATGTCAAGCCCATCATGGAGGATATCCGTGCCGGGAAATCCCCCTATCACTTCATTGAGGTCATGGCCTGTCCCGGCGGCTGTCTCAACGGCGGCGGCGCACCCCTGGCGTCTGTGGAGCAGGTGGCGGTGCGTATGGCGGGGATGTATCAGGCGGATTGTGATGCGCCCATCCGGCGTTCCCACGAGAATCCCGATGTGCAGAAGCTGTACGAAGAATTCCTGGACGAGTGCGGCAGCCCCGCGGCCCACTTCCTGCTGCATACCCACTACACCGACAGAAGCGGCGAAGTGCGGTAAGGGAAGAAGGAGGGTTATAACATGGCTTTCGTAATCTCCCAGCGCTGCGTCAAATGCGGTGCCTGTGAATCCACCTGCCCCAACAAGGCAATTGTGGAGGAAGACAAGCAGTTTGCCATCGATTAT
>CALYTP010000223.1:0-2533 GCA_945486915.1 uncultured Clostridia bacterium
ATCAATCAGGGCCGCGTCATGCTCCAGTCCTCCGTGGACCAGATCCGGGAGGAGAAGGGCATGAGCGTTGACGAGCTGTTCCGGGAGGTGTTCAAATGCTGAGAAAGCTGTTGAAGCACGAATTTCGTGCCACGGGCCGCATCATGCTGCCGCTGTATCTGATTTTGCTGGCTACCGCCATCGGCGCCAATTTCTCCACCCGGGGCCTGCTGGAGACGGACCTGAAGGTGCTGGACCTTCTGGGCGGCCTGCTGGTCATGGCCTTTGCCGTTGCCATTATCGCTGTCTGCGTCATGAGCATGGTGGTGATGGTCCAGCGGTTCTATAAAAATCTGCTCCAGGATGAGGGCTATGTGATGATGACCCTGCCTGTCTCCGTCCACCAGCAGGTGTGGAGCAAGCTCATCGTCTCCGCCGTCTGGTTCGCCCTGACCATCGTCATGGTGTGCCTGGCCGGATTGATCATGGCCTTTGACATCGACATTCTGGAGGGCATCGGTGAGGTTTTCCACGAGATTTTCCAGCATGTCACCGCCTACTACGCTCTGAACGGCACCGCCATCGCGGCGGAGTTCCTGGTGGTGTGCTTCCTGGGCTGCTGCGCCATGTGCCTGCATTTCTACACCGCCCTGGCCATCGGCCACAGCTTTTCCGGCCACAAGATGGCCTGGTCCGTGGCCTGGTACTTCATTATCCAGTTCGCGGTGCAGTTCGTGGGCGGTATGCTGGTCGTCCTGCTGGATGAATCCTGGCTCCACCACCTGCTGCTGGGCTGGACCGACAGCTGGAAAATTTCCGGCATGGCTGCTGTACATTTCGGGATGTGCGTACTCATCGTGGGGGAACTGGTCTACGGCGCTGTTTTCTATTTATTAACAACTTATTTCTTGAAGCGCCGCCTGAACCTGGAGTAAACTGTCCATAACGCTGTCACGGTCTCCGGGGCTGCCGGAGGCCGTGGCCTACGTGTGGAGGGACTTATGCCTTTTCTGGAAACTACATTTGGAAAACTGCTGATGACCTTCGGTACCGCCATGGTGCCGGTCATAGAGCTGCGGGGGGCCATTCCCGTGGGTATCGCCGCCGGGCTGCCGCCTGCCGTGGCCTGCGTGATTGCAATCTTGGGGAACCTGTTGCCGGTGCCGTTTATCATGCTGCTGACGCGGCGGGTGTTCAACTGGCTGCGGGACACCCGGTTTTTCGGACCGAAAATCGTCTGGCTGGAGCGCCGGGCCCACCTGAAGGGCCGCATCGTGCGGAAATACCGCCTGGCGGGGCTGTTCGTTCTGGTGGCCATCCCCCTGCCGGGGACCGGGGCCTGGACCGGGGCGCTGGTGGCGTCCCTGCTGGACATCCGCCTGCGGACCGCCCTGCCCGCTATTTTGCTGGGGCTTGTCGTCGCCGGGGGCATTACCACGGCGGTCACCATGGGGGTCGTGCATTTGTTCTGAACAAAAAAGAGAGCCTTTCGGCTCTCTTTTTTGCGTTTATTCGGCGGTATAGACTTTTCTGCCAGCGCTCCAGACTGCCTGAATCGCACCGGGCTGCCGCAGGTACACGCACCGCTCCAGCCGTTCGGCGGGGGTCAGAGGGTGGGGCTGGGGCAGGGCATCATCTGCCAGGACGATGGCGTGGAGGGGATTCCCGGCGGCGAAGCCGGGCTGCTCCCCGAAGTAGGCCGCACCGGCGGAGGTACCCAGGTACCAGCCCTCGGGGACGGTGAGGAAATCCGTCTGCCAGTTGTCCAGTACCCGGCGGGCCTTGGAGGCCCGGATGGCGGAGGCCACCACGTCGAACATATCCAGATGGTCGCCGCCGGCGATGTCGCTGCCCAGGGCCACCTTCAGCCCTTCGTTCAGCATCACCCGCACCGGCGCCACGCCGGAGCAGATGTTCTGGTTGGAGTCGGCACAGTGGACCACGGTGACGCCTGCGTCACGCATGGCCTCCCGCTCCCGTTCATCGGACCAGACGCAGTGGGCCATGACGGTGCGGTCATTCCACAGACCGTATTTGGCGTAAGTCTCCCAATACTGCCGGCAGTCGGGGTGGAGCTGCCGGACCCACTCCATCTCCGCACTGTTTTCCGACAGATGGGACTGGACGGGCAGGTTCCGCTCTGCCGCCAGCTTCCCCAGGAAAGCCATCAGCTCGTTGGTGCAGGAGGGGGTGAACCGGGGGGTCAGCATGGGCTTGATGTGGGCAAAATCCCCGCAGGCGTCCAGCCAGCGGAGGGTCTCCCGCTGGGATTCCTTGGTGGTCTCCTCCAGCACGCCGGGGGCGGCGTTGCGGTCCATGTTCACCTTGCCCACATAGCCGGTGACGCCCGCCTTTTCCAGCTCGTCCATCAGGATGAGAGTGGCGTCGGTGTGGAGGGAGGAGAACATGCACACCCGGGTGGTACCGTGGGACACCAGCTCATGGGCCAGCTTGCGGTAAATCTCCCGGGCGTAATCCGGGTCCGCGAACCGGGACTCTGTGGGGAAGGCGTAGGCGTTCAGCCAGTCCAGCAGGGGCAGGTCCATGCCCATGC
>CALYTP010000224.1:0-2532 GCA_945486915.1 uncultured Clostridia bacterium
GCATCTTTTTGTCCCTGTGCAGCGCCGTCGTCTTTGCCCTGATCGGCATTTTCCTGTCCCGTCCCTTCTTCATGGCCCAGGCCAAGACCGTGCCGGAGATCGTAGAGATGGGCACCGCCTATACCCGCATCTGCCTGGGGCTGTCCGTAGGTCTGTTCTGCCAGTTCTGCTTTGAGCGGCTGCTCCAGTCCACCGGCCGCACCATGCTCTCCATGGTGACCCAGCTCATCGGTGCCGTCATCAACATCATTCTGGACCCCGTCTTCATTTTTGGCCTGTGCGGGATGCCCAAAATGGGTGTCACCGGCGCGGCGGTGGCCACGGTGCTGGGGCAGTTCGTGGGCGCCCTGCTGGCGATCCTGCTGAATTTGAAGTATAACCCGGAGATCCGCATTCGTCTCCGCCTGATCCGCTGGGATAAGCCTGTGGTCCGGGAGATCTACCGGGTGGGCGTGCCCTCCATCGTGATGCAGTCCATTGGCTCCGTGATGACCTTCGGCATGAACAAAATTCTGTTCGTATTTACCCCCACCGCCACCGCGGTATTCGGCGCTTATTTCAAAATTCAGAGCTTTATCTTCATGCCGGTGTTCGGCCTGAACAACGGTATGCTGCCCATTATCTCCTATAATTACGGCGCCGCCCGGATGGACCGGGTAAAGCGGACGGCGCGGCTGACGATCTGCACCGCCGTATGCATTATGACAGTGGGCTTTGCCGTGTTCCAGCTTGCCCCCGCTACCCTGCTGACGCTGTTCGACGCTTCCGCGGAAATGACCGCCATCGGCGTGCCCGCTCTGCGTATCATCAGCATTTCCTTCCTGCTGGCGGGCTTCTGCATCATCGCGGGCTCCGTCTGCCAGGCCATCGGCAACCCTCTGTACAGCATGATGGTCTCCATCTGCCGCCAGCTGGTGGTCCTGCTGCCGGCAGCGTGGCTTCTTGCCCAGAGCGGACGGCTGGAGCTGGTTTGGTGGTCTTTTCCCATCGCGGAGATCGCCTCCTTCACCCTCAGCGCCATCTTCCTGCGGCGCACCATGCGTGCCGCGGAGGAAGAGCTCTCCCGCCGCCAGGCCTGATTTGGAACATCCCAGCTCTGTCCGGAGAGATCTGGTCCCATCACTATTTGAGGAGGTCCGCAGGAAAAGCCAATGCCCACAAAGGGCACGGGTTTTTGCGGAAACGGTATGAAACACATTCTTTTGATCGGCACGGGAGGTACCATTGCCTCTGAAATCACGGAAACCGGCCTTGCCCCGGAGCTGACCACCGAGCAGCTTTTGAGCCATATTCCCTCCATCCGCGATATCTGTCAGGCGGACTGTGTCCAGCTTTTGAATCTGGATAGTACCAACATGACGCCCATTCACTGGCAGACCATCGTCCGGTGCCTCCGGGAGCACTACTGGTCCTATGACGGGTTCGTCCTGACCCACGGGACGGACACCATGGCCTATACAGCCGCCGCGCTCAGCTACATGGTGCAGAACAGCCCCAAGCCCATCATCCTCACCGGCGCCCAGAAGCCCATCGGCTTTGACTCCACTGATTCAAAGGAAAACCTGATGAACGCTTTTCGCTGCGCCACAGAGGATCTGCCGGGTATCTCCATCGTGTTTGACAATAAGGTGATCCTGGGGACCCGGGCCAAAAAGACCAGGTCCAAGAGTTTTCACGCCTTTTCCAGCATCAACTACCCCTATCTGGGCGTTTTGCGGGACGGCATTCTGCTCCGCTATATCCGCCAGGAGTACGGCTCCATTCCCCATTTTTACGAAGAATTGGACACCAAAGTCTCCCTGGTCAAGCTGATCCCCGGGATGAGCCGGGAGGTTCTGGATTTCCTTTTTGCCCGGAATGACGCGCTCATCATCGAGAGCTTCGGCGTGGGCGGCGTACCCGACACCGGAGATTTTTACGACTGTATCCGGGAATGGAAGCAGAAGGGCAAGTTCGTGATCCTCACCACCCAGGTGGAAAATGAAGGAAGTGACCTCGGCGTGTATCATGTGGGCCACCGGCTGAAAAACAGCCTGGGCGTTCTGGAGGCCTACGATATGACCACAGAATCCGTCCTGGCCAAAATGATGTGGATCCTGGGGATGACCCGGGACCCGGAGACCGTGGCCCGCATGTTCTATACGCCGGTGGCGCAGGATATCCTGTGGCCCGCCGGGCAAATCGCCCATCCGCTCCGGTGAATGTCCTGATTTTTGGCCCCGTCAAAGTCTGACATACACACAAAAAACACACCTGAGAGAAATTCCTCTCAGGTGTGTTTTTTAGTTCTCTCAGAACTCCAGGTTCACCCGCACATCGTCCAGGGCGGGTGCGGAGCTGATAAGCCCCTGCTCCAGCATCCAGTCAATGTTCTCCTGCCAGCACTCGTCGGACTGGGACAGGAACTTGGCGGTCATGGTCTCCATCAGAGGCAGCAGGGTATCCATGCTCTTTGCCTCCACGGTCTCGGACAGGGGGAAGTTCTCCTCGTTCTGGTTGGCGAGAAGAATGTTCAGCGCCTCTTTGGGGTTG
>CALYTP010000225.1:0-2524 GCA_945486915.1 uncultured Clostridia bacterium
CCACCCGGCTGACGGCGGAGATGGCCGCCAGAGCCTCGCCCCGGAAGCCCAGGGTGCCTATCTTCCCCAGGTCTTCGGCAGAGCGCAGCTTACTGGTGGCATGGCGCAGGAAAGCCGTGGGCAGCTCGCCGGGGGCAATGCCGCAGCCATTGTCCGTCACCCGGATCAGGCTCATGCCGCCCCGCTGGATCTCTACCACCACAGCGGAGGCCCCGGCGTCGATGGCATTCTCCACCAGCTCCTTCACCACGCTGGCAGGCCGCTCCACGACCTCGCCGGCGGCGATCAGGTCCGCCACATGGGATGCAAGTTGTTCAATATGAGGCATTGTACGCACCTCCGCATTTCCAAAACTCTTACAGCAGCACCGACACCACCGGAATGGTGATAATGGATATCAGGGTCGTCAAAAACGTGATCTGTGCCATGCACTCCGTATCGCCGCCGTACTCCATACTCAGCATGGAGCCGTTCACCGCCGTGGGCATGGCCATCAGGATGACGGCGACCCCCGCCACCACGGGCGGCTCCACATGCATCCAGCCCAGCACCGCCCACAGCAGCGCGGGCAGGCCCAACAGGCGCAGCGCCGTCAGCGCCCACAGGCGGGGCGACGCGAACACCCGCCCGATCGGCAGGCCCGCCAGCAGAGAGCCCACCACCAGCAGGGACAGCGGGGTGGTGATGCTCCCCACGAATTCCACGCACTCCCCCACGATCACCGGCAGGGAAACGTGTCCCAGGGCCACCACCAGGGCGGCCAGAGAAGCCAGGATGCAGGGGGAGATCAGCTGCTGCCAGCGGAATTTGGCCCGTCCGGCCAGCATCAGCGGCCCCAGGGAAAACGACAGCAGATTGAACGGCAGTGTCAGGATGACAGCGTAAAACAGCGCCTCCGGGCCGAAAATAGCCACTGTCACCGGGTAGCCGATGAAGCCCATGTTGGGAAACATGACGGCATAGCGCCACACGCCCCTCTGCCGCTCCGTACCGCCCAGCAGCCGGGGTGCAACAGCAGCCACCAGCAGTTCTATTCCGTAAAATACCACCGCCACCTTCAAAACGGACAGGATCTCCGCCGCGCCGGGCAGGGTGTCCCCATTGGCCACAGACGCCACGATCAGGCAGGGCATGGTGATATTCAAAATGATCTTGGATAATTTCTGATCGGTCTCCCCGCCCAGGTAGCCCAGCCGGCGGGCCAGATAGCCCAAGGCTATGCCAAACAGGATGACCAGCATTTCGTTCAGTACGGCAAAATAACTCACGAAGCTCCCACTCTCTTATCTCTTTGGATTTTCACAGCATCGCCCACACGCTCAGGGCGTTGACCGCGGCATGAAGCCCGATGGAGGCCCACAGTGTCCCGCTGTGATCGTAGGCCCAGGCCAGTACCAGGCCCGGTACCAGATATTGGATCATCAGCAAAAAATAGGTGACATCCTGCTTTACCACGGCGAACTGCCACACGTGGAGCAGTGCGAACAGCAAGCAGCTCACCACATAGGCCAAGGCCCGGCTCCTGCTCTTCAGATTACCGAACACCAGCCCCCGGAACAGCACCTCCTCCACGAAGGGCGCCAGGAAAATGACAATCAGCAGCGTCATATGGGGCGCGTCGTCGATCTGGGCGGAGATGGTGGTGTCGTTGAGGTTGGTGCGGTTGGTGAAAATCAGGTTCGTCAGCCGGTACACCAGCTCATTCAGGCCATACAGCCCCACCAGTCCTGCCGCCGCCGTCTTGCAGGCGCCGCCCAGATTATCCATCAGGTGCCGGGAGGTCCGGGCCAGGAAGCCGTGGAAAATAATGATCGTCACGGCGAACAGGATGTAGTAGTACAGCACATCCCGCATGGCGGCGGAAATAGACACTGCCAGCAGGCGCCCGGCCAGATCAAACAGCGGGTTAGTGACAAACGGCAGCACCAGCAGGTAGATGACGAAGAACACCACCCCAGCGATCTGCTCTCCGCAAGTCATATAAGTTGTGGATTTGCGTTTTGCCATAGAAACCTCCTATGTATGCCGGCACCTCCGTGAGGGATGCGCCCTCCATTTTCTTTTGTCTTGACAAAAGAAAACGCGCCGCGCCCGGTGTAAAAGAAAACCACTCTGCACAAAACCGGCGCCGCTGGCGCCTCAACTTGTCGAAAAAGTCTTTTCGACAAGCTGCTTAAGATTTCAGAACTTTCAAAAAGTTCTGAAATCTATTGATTTGAATGGCGCAGGGCACCCTTCCTGGGTTCCCCGCGCACACCCTTCCTTCCCGTTTTCCTACATTTCTGGCTTTATCGACAGCCTGCGGCGCCGCTGGCGCCTTATTTGCTTGAAACGTGGGGTCCCAACAAGAAACATTGGGCAGTTGAGGCAATCTCCAGCGTTGGGCGCGGTCCTCGTCCTCGCAATCTCCATATCCCTCGCTTCCGGCTTGCGCCGAAAGCTCACTCATTCCGATGCTTGTCCTCTCCTCACGAAAACCGCTGCGCTGGGTTTTCGTGGGGGCCCCTACTTTGCTGAAACTTGC
>CALYTP010000226.1:0-2515 GCA_945486915.1 uncultured Clostridia bacterium
AGGGCGCCAACAGCCAGGTGGCCTGCGACCGCATCCTGCCCCGGGGCAACATCGTGTACGTCAAGACCTTCGACGCCGTGGTGTCCGCCGTGGAGTCTGGCCTGTGCAAGTTTGGCGTGCTTCCCATTGAAAACAGCTCCAACGGCTCTGTCCGTGCGGTGTACGACCTGCTGCAGAACCGCAAGCTGTCCGTGGTGCGCTCCACCCGACTGTGCATCCGCCACGAGCTGCTGGCTCTGCCCGGTGTGAAAATGGAGGACATCACCGAGATCTACTCCCATGAGCAGGCAATCGGCCAGTGCTCCAAGTTCCTGAACAGCCTCAACGGCGTCCATGTCTCTCCCTGCGACAACACCGCCATGGCCGCCAAGATGGTAGCCGAGAGCGGCAGCCGCCACGCCGCCGCCATTTCCTCCCACCCCTGTGCGGCGCTGTACGGCCTGGAGTGCGTCAGCGACGCCATTCAGGACAGCGACAACAACTACACCCGTTTCTTCTGCATCGCCAAGGACCCCGTCATCTACGCCGGTGCCAACCGCATCAGCCTCATCATTGCCTGCGACAACAAGCCCGGCGCCCTGTACGAGATCCTGTCCAAGCTGGCGGCTCTGAACATCAACATGACCAAGCTGGAGTCCTGTCCCGTCAGTGGCCGGAACTTCGAGTTCATCTTCTTCCTGGAGCTGGAGGCCTCTGTCCAGGAGCCCGGCGTCCTGTCCATGCTGCAGGAGATGGAGCGCAGCTGCGCCAGCTTCAACTTCCTGGGCAGCTATGCCGAAGTTTGACCTATGGCGGAGAAGATTTACGGCCTTCTGGGCCGCAAGCTGGGCCACAGCTGGTCTGTGCCTATCCACACCGCCCTAGGCTGCCAGGGCTACCGGCTGATTGAGCTGGAACCGGACGAATTGGAGGGCTTTCTTCGCCAGCCCAACATCGGCGGGCTGAATGTCACCATCCCCTACAAGCGGGACGTGATGCCCTTCTGCGACGTGATCGATCCCATGGCCCAGGCCATCGGCAGCGTCAACACCCTGACCCGCCGGGCCAACGGGAAACTGTACGCTTTCAACACCGACGCCGCCGGCTTCTGCTGGATGGCAGAGCGGGCGGGCATCTCCTTTGCCGGGAAAAAAGCGGTGGTTCTGGGCAGCGGCGGCGCATCGCTGACCGCTGTGGCCTGCGTCAAAAAGCAGGGTGCCCGGGAGGTGGTGGTCATCTCCCGCAGCGGTGAAAACAACTACGGCAATCTGGCCCGCCATGCCGACGCGGAGATTGTGGTGAACACCACCCCGGTGGGGATGTTCCCTAACACCGGCGTGTCCCCTGTGGACCTGACAGCCTTCCCCCGGTGCTCCGGCGTACTGGACGTGGTGTACAACCCCCGGCGCACCGCCTTGCTGCTTCAGGCAGAGGAGCTGGGTATCCCCTGCTCTGACGGGCTTCCCATGCTGGTGGCCCAGGCCAAGGCGGCGGAAGAACACTTTTTTGAAACACCCATTCCCAACTGCGAGAACGAGCGTATCCTGACCCAGCTGCGACAGGAATGCACCAACATCGTCCTTATCGGCATGCCCGGCTGCGGCAAGACCACCGTGGGGCAGGCCCTGGCGACACTGACGGGCCGAGAGGCCATTGACCTGGACCAATGCATCGTGGAAAAGGCCGGCCGCTCCATCCCCGAGATTTTTGCCGCGGAGGGCGAACCCGCCTTCCGGGCGCTGGAACGGGAGGTGACAGCGGAAGTAGGTAAGCTGTCCGGCAAGATCATTCTCACCGGAGGCGGTGTGGTGAAGGACCGGCGGAACTACGCCCCGCTCCATCAGAACGGCCGCATCTATCAGCTGGTGCGGGACCTGAATGCCCTCCCCACCGACGGCCGCCCCCTGTCCCAGGGAGCCGACCTCGCCGCCATGTGGAAAGAGCGGGCACCGCTGTACGCGGCCTTCCGGGACGCCGCTATGGGCAACAACGGCACGGTGGAGGACACCGCCGCCGACATTTGGAGGGATTTTTGTGAAAATTCTGGTGCTTAACGGCCCTAACATGAACATGCTGGGCATCCGCCAGCCGGAGATCTACGGCAAGGCCACCTATCAGGACCTGTGTGATATGCTCCGGTCGGAGGCAGAAAAACTGGGTGTGGACATCAGCTTCTTCCAGTCCAATCACGAGGGCGCTCTGGTGGACGCTATCCAGCAGGCCTACTTTGACAAGGTAGACGGCATGATTATCAATCCGGCAGCCTACACCCACACCAGCGTGGCCCTTCTGGACGCGGTGAAGGCGGTGGGCATCCCCACGGTGGAGGTCCATGTCTCCGACCCGGACAGCCGGGAGGAGTTCCGTCATGTGTCCTACATCCGGGCAGCCTGTGTGGCGACCATTCGGGGCCATGGCCTGCCGGGGTATGTAGAGGCGCTTCACTTTCTTTGCGAACGGAAGTAAATACGAAAGCACCGCAGTCTGATATGCTCCCCCTATGGAAGACAAGGAATTAGAAAAGTCTTCAATAGGG